>DASVGF010000110.1:0-9126 GCA_036379675.1 Gemmatimonadales bacterium
TTCAAGAACACGGTGGTGATCATGACGTCCAACGTCGGTGCCCGCGACATCATGCAGGGCAAGACCCTCGGGTTCCACGGCGGCGATCAGCGGCGGACCTTCGAGAAGATGCAGGACACGGTGAAGGAGGAGATGAACAAGGTCTTCAATCCCGAGTTCCTGAACCGGCTCGACGACGTGATCGTGTTCCATCCCTTGTCCAAGGAGCACATCGCCCAGATCGTCACGATTCTGCTGAAGGAGGTTCAGCGCCGCCTGGGCGACGAGGTCAAGCTCACCCCCGCCGCGGTGGATTTCCTGGTGGAGCACGGCTACGACCAGAACTACGGCGCCCGCCCGCTGAAGCGGTCGATTCAGCGGTACATCGAAGACCCGCTCAGCGAGAAGATTCTCATGGGTGACTTCGGGCGCGGCGACGAGATCGAGGTCGATGTCGCGCCCGACGGCGAGCGGCTGGCGTTCCGGGCGTTGTCCGGCACCCAGGCCTAAGGCCGCGCGCCGGGCTCCGCAGGAGCCCGGCGCGCCCACCTCCGCCCCTTACCGATGCACCGCTTCCGCCAGATCGTGTCCGCCGGCTTTCTCCTTCTGGGAGGACCGGCGGCGCTGGTTGCTCAGGAGCCCGCTGCTCCCGCCGTGGACAGCATTGCGGTGGTGGGACACGCCAGGCTCAAGCCGGCCCAGATCATCGGGACCTCCGGGATCATCACCCACCAGCCCATCAACTATCGCGACATCCAGCGGGCCATCACCGCGCTCTTCCGCACCGGACAGTTCGATGACGTGCAGGTCGATCAGAAGAACATCGGCGGTCGCCTGATCCTGGTCATCCGGGTCAAAGAGCGTCCGGTGCTGGAGAAGTGGGCGGTGCGGGGAGTCAACCGCATCTCCGAAGGCGAGGTGAAGAGCCGGGTGCAGCTCACCGAGGGACGCCCGCTCGATCGGAGCGCGGTGGAGCAGGCGCGCGCCGGCATCGATTCGCTCTACAAGCACCAGGGCTACTACGCCTCGACGGTGAAAGTGCGCCAGCTGCCCCAGGAGTCGGGTCAGGTCCGCGTCGTCTTCGATGTTGAAGAGGGCGACCGGGTCGCCATCAGCCAGGTGGTGGTGGACAGCAACCGGCATTTTTCCGACAAGGCCGTGGTCAAGCACATGTCCACCCGCCCGGAAGGCTTCTGGTGGTTCCAGAAGGGGGAGTACGACGAGCGCAATGTGGAGCAGGACATCCGTGAGCGGCTGCCCCGCTGGTACGCCGACAACGGGTACGTGGACTTCCAGGTGACGCACGATTCCCTGGTCTCAGATCCGGCGGGCGGGAAAGCCGTGCTCCGGCTGACGGTCGATGAGGGCCGGGTGTACCGGGTGGGCACCTTCGACATCGAGGGTAACCGCCGGTTCTCCACCGAGGAGCTGCAGGCGTTCTATCCCTTTGGGCCTCTCGCCCCGACCGGGGCCCCCGCCGGCAGGAGCCGGCCGTTCAGCCGGTCCGACTGGGAGGCGGCCACCGAGAAGGTACAGAACCTGTACGCCAACAACGGCTACATCTATGCGCAGGTTCAGCCCGAAGAAGTCCGGCGGACGGCAGCAGGCGGGTCACCCTACGTAGATCTCCGCTGGAACATCCGGGAAGGGTCGCCGGCCACCATCAACAAGGTGGAGATCGTCGGCAACGACGTCACCCACGAGCGGGTTATCCGGGAAGCCATCGTCATGCTGCCGGGCGACCTGTTCAGCCGCGACCGCCTGATCCGTTCGTACCAGAACGTGTCCAACCTGGGATTCTTCCAGCAGCCGTTGCCATCTCCCGATGTGAAGCCGGCGGCGAATGGAGTCGACGTGGACGTCGTCTTCCGGGTGGAGGAGCGGCGCACCGGGAATATCAACTTCGGCGCGTCACTGGGGCAGGGCACTGGGGTGGGCGGGTTCCTGGGTCTGGAGGAGCCCAACCTCTTTGGCCGGGGCAAGCGAGGCAAGCTCCAGTGGCAGTTCGGGGCCAATATCAATGACTTCACGCTGAGCTATACCGATCCCGCCATCCGCGAGAGCCGGATCTCGGGGACGGTCTCGCTGTTCGACTCGCGGGCCCGGTTCACGGTAGGCGACCTGGGCCGGCGGCGGCAGACAGGCGGCAGCGTTCAGCTGGGCTTCCCCTTCCTGGGATCGCGCTACACCCGTTTATTCACCTCGTATTCTTTCCAGCGCATCAAGTACAGCGAAGGCTCAGCGGACATTCAGGCCCGATTCCGCTGCTCCCGGTGCAGCCGGTCGGCCCTGGGGTCCAGCATTCTTCGGGACACGCGCGTGGGGCTGCCGTTCGCCACCGGTGGGTCGATGACCAATCTCAGCGGCGAGCTCAACGGTGGGTTCCTGGGTGGCACCGGGAACTATCGGAAAGTGGACCTGGAAGGACGCTGGTACGCGCCGCTCGGCACCATGGGGGGCGGTGGACAGCTGGGAGCCGGGGTACAGTTCGTGCTTGGTCTGACCGCCAAGTCGGGCTTTATCTTCGGCGATGCGGGGCCGTTCTTTACCGAGCTGTACTCCCTGGGCGGGGTCCAATACGGCATCCCGCTCCGGGGGTACGACGAGTTCTCGGTTACCCCGAACGGGTTCGATCCGTCGGCCGGAGGGAACAATGCCGCCAGCGCGGACGCCTTCGGTAAGTCGTACTCGGCGTTCACGGTGGAAGCCGGCGCCCGGATCAGCCAGTCGCTGTACGTCAGCGCCTTCTTCGACGCGGGCAACGTGTACCGGAGCGCCCGGCAGTGGGACCCCACCCGGCTGTTCCGGGGCGCCGGCTTCGGAGCGGCGGTCATCTCGCCACTGGGGCCGATCGGCGTGGATCTGGGGTACGGATTCGATAGAGTGGACGAGACCGGGGCGCCCAAGCCCGGGTGGCAGCTCCACTTCAAGCTCGGCAATTTCTTCTAGTGGGACACCTTCAACTGGAGTGGAGCATGAGGCTTGTCGTCGTGGGAGTCTGGGTTACACTGATAGCCGCCGCAGGGGCCGACTCGCTGGCCGCCCAACAGGGTGGGAGCAAGATCGCCTACGTCAACACCCAGCAGATCCTCAAGCAGACGCCCGGATACGCCAAGGCGGAGTCCACCTTCGCCAAGGAGCTGGAGACATACCGGGTGGAGGTGCAGAAGCTTCAAGCCACTCTGGATTCCTCGGCATCGGATTTCGACCAGCAGTCGGTCATGCTGAGCCCGAGCCAGCGGACGGCCAAGCGCAAGGAGCTCCAGACCCAGCAGCAGAAGCTGGAGCAGCGCACGCAGGAGCTGCAGCAGCGGGCGGCCTCCCGCGAGCGCGAGCTGCTCGACCCGATCCAGAGCAAGGTGAACAGCGTCATCGAAGGAGTGCGCGCGGCGGGAAATTACGCCATGATCTTCGACGTGAGCGCTCCCAACAATGGCATTGTCACGGCCGACAAGTCGATCGATCTGACCCAACGCGTCATTCAGCAGCTGAAGGCGGGCAGCTAAACACGTGACGGCCGGTGGCCTTACCGCGCGGGCGGTCGCCGACCTGGTCGGTGGCCGCCTGCTTGGCGATGGGGCAATCCGGATTCATGTGGTGCGTCCGCTCGACAGCGCCGGTCCCGACGCGCTCTCCTTTGCCATCTCCAGCCGCTACGCCGCCGACCTCGGTGGTTCCCGGGCCGGCGCTGTACTGGTGCCCGAAGCCCTGGCCGGCGCCCCGGCCGGCTCCGCCACTCGCATCGTCGTGCCCGATCCCTACAGCGCTCTCGTCCGGGTGCTGGAAGCGCTCTACCCGGCGGACATTCCCTCTGCCGGCGTGGATCCCAGCGCCCGGATCGGAGCCGGCGCTGTTCTGGGACCGGACGTCTCCATCGGGCCCTTCGTGGTGCTCGGAAAGGATGTTCGGGTTGGCGCCCGCTGCCGCCTGGCGCAGGGGGTGTCGCTCGGTGACGGCGTGGAGGTGGGGGACGACACGGTTATGGGACCAGGGGTGGTATGCTACCGCGGCAGCCGTATCGGGAGCCGGGTGGTATTGAAAGCGGGCGCGGTGATCGGCGGTGACGGGTTCGGCTACCTGTCCGACGGGAAGGGACATACCCGGATCCCCCATGTGGGAAGCTGTATTCTCGGCGACGAGGTCGAGGTCGGCTCCAACACGTGCATCGACCGCGGCAGCATCAGCGACACCGTCATTGGCCGGGGCACTAAACTCGACAATCTGGTCCAGGTGGGGCACAACGTGCGTATCGGCGAGCGATGCCTGATCATGGCGGGCGTGGGGATCGCGGGGAGCACCCGGGTGGGCAACGACGCCATCCTGGCCGGGCATGTCGGCGTCACCGATCACCTGGCCATCGGCGATCGGGCGCGCATTGCCGCCAAGAGCGCCATCTTCGGAGATGTTCCGGCCGGGGCGTCATTCAGCGGTCACCCGGCACGACCCCACCGACAGTTCCTCCGGGCGCAGGCGGCCATGTACCGCCTGGCGCCGATCGTAGACGAGTTGGAGCAGCTGGTGTCAGACCGGGCGCGTCATGCCTAGGCGGACGCTGGCCCAGCCCGCCACGGTCAGCGGGATCGGGCTCCACACCGGGTCGCCGGTGTCCGCAGTGTGTCAGGGAGCGCCATCGGGGCAGGGAATCGTGTTCCGGCGCACCGACCTGCCGGGTGCGCCGGTGATCCCCGCGCGCCTCAGCCAGGTACAATCCACCGAGCGCCGGACGGCGCTGGGGCAGGGCGAAACGGTAGTCCAGACGGTGGAGCACGTGCTGGCCGCCGCCGCCGCGCTGCAGATCGACGACCTCACCATCGAGCTGGACGGGCCCGAGCCTCCCATCGGGGACGGTTCCTTCGCGCCTTACCTGAGCGCCCTGGAGCGCGCCGGCATTGCGGAGCAGCCGGGTGATCCCGTGGTCTACCGGGTCACGGCTGCCTCGGACCTCGCCGAGGGCGATTCGTCGTATGTGCTGGCGCCCGGCAGGACGCTCCGGCTGACGACTACCATTGAATGGAGCCATCCGCTCATCGGGCGTCAGACCGGGTCGTACGATATCACGCCCGGCGACTTTGCCCGGGAGCTGGCTGAGGCCCGCACTTTCGGCTTCCTGCGGGAGGCCGACGCGCTCAGGGCGCGCGGGCTGGCGCTGGGCGCGGCCCTCGAATCCACGCTGGTGCTTTCCGAGGATGGTCTGGTTGGTGGGGCGCTGCGCTGGCCCGACGAGTTCGTGCGCCACAAGGCCGGTGACATCCTCGGCGACCTGGCGTTGATTGGAGGGCGGGTACAAGGGCACATTGTTGCCACCAGGCCGAGCCACCAGGGGAACATTGCACTCGCCCGCTGGCTCGCTCGCACCGGACAGCGAGAGGGAGGCGTTGTGATGGACATAGGCCGGATCCTGGACGTGATTCCGCACCGCTATCCGTTCCTGCTGGTGGACCGGATCATCGAGGTCGAGGGGACCAGGCGAATCGTCGGGATCAAGAACGTGACGATCAACGAGCCGTTCTTCCAGGGTCACTTCCCGGGGCACCCTATCATGCCCGGCGTGCTGATCATCGAGGCCATGGCCCAGGTGGGCGGCATGCTGCTCCTCGGCACCATCGAGGATCCGGACCAGAAGGTGGTGTACTTCATGTCGCTCGACAACGTGAAGTTCCGCCGCCCGGTGCTGCCGGGAGACCAGCTCCGCTGCGAGCTGGAGATGCTGCAGAACCGGGGACGGACCTGCCGCATGAAAGGCGTGGCGTTCGTCGACGGGCAGGTGGTGGCCGAGGCGGAGATGATGGCGCGGGTGGTGGACCGGTGATCCATCCGACCGCGCTCATCGACCCGTCGGCGGACCTCGGTGTCGGCGTGACCGTCGGCCCCTATGCCATCATCGGCCCCCGGGTGACCGTGGGCGATCGCTGCCGCATCGGCCCACGGGCTACACTTCAGCGCAACGTGCGTCTGGCGAGCGGGGTGAGCGTGGGAGACGGATCGATCCTCGGAGGCGATCCCCAGGACCACAAGTACGCCGGCGAAGAGACCTGGGTGGAGGTGGGCGAGAACACCATCATCCGCGAGTACTCCACCATCAATCGGGCCACCGCCGCGACCTATAAGACCACGGTCGGCGCTCGATGTTTCATCATGACCTACGTCCATCTCGCCCATGACTGTCATGTGGGCGATGATGTCGTCATCGCCAACGCCACGCAGTGCGCCGGGCACGTCACCATCCACGATCGCGCCATCCTCAGCGGGCTCAACGCCGTCCATCAGTTCGTCACCATCGGAACCTACGCCTTCGTGGGCGGAGGCTCCCGGGTCAACCAGGATATTCCGCCCTATGTCAAGGCGGTGGGCAACCCCATGGAGCTGTACGGCCTCAACTCGATCGGGTTGCAACGCGCGGGATTCTCCGGCGAGACGGTCGCCGCGCTGAAGCGCGCGTACCGGCTGTTCTTCAACTCCGACATGAACCTGTCTCAGGCCCTGGAACGGGCCCGCACCGAGCTTCCCCTCCTGCCTGAGGTGGAGCGGTTTGTCGCCTTCGTCGAATCCAGCGAGCGAGGGGTGCCTGCATGAAGACACGGCTACCGGTCGGCGTCATCGGAGTAGGAGCGCTGGGTCAGCACCATGCCAGACACCTGGCGGGCCTGGAGGAGGTCCGCCTGGTTGGTGTGTACGACACCGATACCAGGCGGGCAGCCACCATCGCCGCCGAGCATGGGGCCACTGCCTTCGAGGATATGGACGAGCTGCTGGACCGGGTCGAGGCGGTCACGGTAGCGGTGCCCACGCCGGCGCACTTCGAGGTCGGCATGCGGGCACTCGCGCGCGGGGTGCCGGTCCTCATGGAAAAGCCCCTGGCCGCGACGGTGGAAGAGGCCGATGGCCTGATCGCGGCCGCCAGACGCAAAGGTGTTCAGCTGCAGGTGGGTCACATTGAGCGCTACAACCGCGCACTCCGCGCGGCGGAGCCCTATCTCGACGGTCCGCGCTATATCGAGAGCCTCAGGCTCGCCTCGTTCCAGCCCCGGGGCACCGACGTGGCGGTGGTGCTCGACCTCATGATCCACGACCTCGATCTGGTGCTGCACCTTACCGGGAGCGAGGCCACCGAGGTTCGCGCCTCGGGTCTGCCGGTGCTGTCGCCCCATCTGGACATCGCCAACGCCCGGGTGGAGTTCGCCAACGGCGCCGTGGCACTGGCCACGGCATCGCGGGTTGCCCGCGAGCGGATTCGGCGGCTGCGCCTGTTCCAGCCCAACGGCTATTTCTCGCTCGATCTGGCCACCGGTGGCGGAGAGTTCATGCGGGTCCGGAACGGGTGGCAGCCGGGAACCGGCCGCGAGCTGTCGGACGTGGTGGAGCGCGTGGTGCTCGAAGCGCCCGAGGCCGATGCGCTCGCGCTCGAGCTGCAGAGCTTCGTGCACGCGGTACGGGGACAGCGTGAGGTGGTCGTCAGCGGGGAAGAGGGCCGCGCCGCCCTCGCCCTCGCCCTGCGAGTGGCGGACGCGGTGCGTACATCCCCGCTGGCGGCCACCACCACCTGATGGTCCAGGGGGCCGCACCTCGTATCTTCATCTCTGCTGGCGAGCCGTCGGGTGATCTCCACGGCGCCGGCGTAGTGCGCGCCCTCAGAGCGCAGTATCCCGAGGCCACCCTCGAGGCACTGGGTGGACCTCAGATGGAACAAGCCGGGGCAACCCTGCGGTACCGCATGGAGGGTCTGGCGGCCTTTGGGTTGGTGGAAGTGGTCACCAAGCTTCGGGCCCACTACCGGTTGCTCAAGTCGCTCCAGCATGACTTCAAAGTGGGCCGGTACGATCTCGTCATCCTGGTGGATTATCCCGGGTTTCACGTCCGGGTAGCGGAAGCGGCCCACCGGACCGGCACCAAGGTGCTCTATTACATCGCCCCTCAACTGTGGGCATGGCGTCCCGGACGGGCCCGGCGGTTCGCGGCCGCGGTTGATCGCCTGGCGGTGGTGCTGCCCTTCGAGCAAATGTTTTTCGGCGGCCTCGGTCTGCGCAGCCAGTACGTGGGTCATCCCCTGGTGGACCGGGGCCCCTGGCCCTCCAAAGGCGAGGCGCGGGCAATACTGGGCATTCCGCCTGGAGCCAGAGTCCTGGGGCTCTTCCCCGGCAGCAGGGCTCAGGAGATCCGCCGTCTATGGGAGCCGTTCCGCGATGCGGCGCTGGAGCTGCTTCGTGACGGCAGCTGCGACCGGGTCTTGGTGGCCGGGATTCCGGATGGCTGCTATCCCGATCCGGGTCCGATCGAGATCATCCGGAGCGATCCGGTTCCCCTCTTTGCGGCCGCCGATGCGGCGCTCGCCAAGTCCGGTACCACCACCCTGGAGGCGGCCCTCGCCGACACACCAATGGTCGTGGCGTACAAGGTTCATCCTCTGACCTACGCCATGTTCCAGCGGGTACGCACGGTAAAGTGGATCAGTCTGGTGAATCTGGTGGCCGACCGCGAGGTCGTTCCCGAGAAGCTGCAGGAACAGGCCACCGCCAGGGAGCTGGCCGCGACGGTTCGTCCGTTGCTGAATCCGGCCGACCCCCGCACGAGGGCCCAGCGGGAAGGACTGGCGCTGGTGCGGGACCGCCTGGGCAAGGCCGGTGCGACGAAGCGGGTCGTAGCGCTGGCGAGTGAGCTCCTGAGTCCGTGAGGCTGAAGGTTCCCCCCGGTACCGTCCGGGCTATTGCGGGACCGCTGATACGGACGCTGGCCGCGTCCTGGCGGATCCATGTGGTGCACGAGGAGCGCTGGCGCGTGCTGCGTGACGCCAATCGGGCTCATGTGTTCCTGCTCTGGCACGAGGCGCTGCTCCCACTGCTCTGGCACCACCGGAACCAGGGAGTGACCCTTGTGGTCAGTGAAGCGCGTGAGGGGCAGTACCTGGCTGATCTGGCCAGCTCGCTGGGGTATCGCAATGTCCGGGGCTCCAGCACCCGCGGGGGCGCCCGCGCGCTGCTGGCCGCCGTTCGGGAGCTGCGGGCGGCGCGGCCGGTGGCGTTCACCCCGGACGGGCCCCGGGGCCCTCGTCGGGAGCTCAAGCCCGGGGTGGTCATGGCGGCGCAGCGCGGGGGAGCGGTTGTCGTCCCGATCCACGCCGAGGCCGACCGGGCCTGGCGTTTACATTCCTGG
>DASVGF010000111.1:0-6491 GCA_036379675.1 Gemmatimonadales bacterium
GAGAGGGTTCTCGAACCTGAGGTCTGGAGCCCGGGCGGCATGCGGGTGCTGACCGGTGCATCGCGTGCATTTCCCTACTATCCGCGGACCTTTCTCGCGCCCAACGGGAAGGTCTTCTACGCCGGTGAGCAGCGACCCTCCCGGTACCTCGACGTGACGGGCAGGGGTGACTGGGAATCGGGCTTCACCAGCATCTTGTACGGCAATCGCGAGTACGGCGCCGCGGTGATGTACGATGCAGGCAAGGTGCTGTACGTGGGTGGAGGCCGCACCACCAACACGGCCGAGATCATCGATCTCAACTCGGCGGCCCCGGCGTGGCAGTGGACCGGATCCATGGCGTTTCCCCGCCGGCATCTCAATGCCACGCTGCTGCCCACCGGAGAAGTGCTGGCCACCAGCGGCACCAGCGGGCCCGGGTTCAACGACATCGCAACCGTGGTACATGCCGCGGAGGTCTGGAGCCCGGTCACGGAAACCTGGACTACCCTGGCAAGCAACTCGGTCGACCGAGGCTACCACTCGACTTCCATCCTGCTCCCCGACGGACGGGTGTTGCACGCCGGGAGTGGGCAGGGTGGCGGCCAGGATGGAATACTGAATGCGGAGCTCTTCTCTCCGCCCTATCTCTTCCTGGGGCCCCGCCCGGAGATCACCGCTGCGCCTTCCAGGGTGGGGTACGGGACCACCTTCCATCTCCGGACTTCGGACGCCGATATTGCGAGAGTCAGCCTGATCCGGCTGGGCTCGACCACCCACGCCTTCGACATGAACCAGCGATTCCAATGGCTGTCGTTCGAGCGCGCCACGGGTGGATTGCAGATCATCGCTCCGACCAGCCGCCACGTTACCCCGCCCGGCCACTACATGCTCTTCATTCTTAACGAGGCCGGCGTGCCGTCCGTGGCGAAAATCGTCCAGATCGGTTCCAGCGGCGATCCTCCGCCTCCGCCGGATGCGGCACCTACCGCCGGCTTCACCGTCACCTGCGCCGGATTCGACTGCGAGTTTACCGACAGCAGTACCGACGATGGCGAGGTGACGGCCTGGAGTTGGGACTTTGACGACAACAGCGGGACCTCCGTCGAGCGCAACCCACGATACGCGTACACGGCGGAAGGCAGCTATGACGTGACGCTGACGGTTACGGACGACAACGGCGCAACCGCAACCATCACCAGGACGATAACCGTCGCCCTACCACCTCCGAACAGCTCCCCCACGGCCGGGTTTGCCGCGAGCTGCGCCGGGCTCACCTGCACTTTCACCGACCAGAGCAGCGACAGCGACGGCCGTGTAACCGCCTGGGGCTGGACCTTCGGCGACGGCGCCGAGGCCGCAACGCCGAACCCAAGTCACACCTATGCGGCGGAGGGCTCTTACGAGGTGACCCTGGTCGCCACCGATGACGACGACGCCACCGGCACCGCCACCCAGCCGGTCACCGTTACGCCGCCACCGCCCAATAGTTCGCCGACAGCCGGCTTTACCGCCAGCTGCACCGGGCTCACCTGTACGTTCACCGACCAGAGCAGCGATGGCGACGGTAGCGTCACCGGTTGGAGCTGGGTATTCGGGGACGGTGCCAGTGCCACGACGCAGAATCCGAGTCATAGCTATGCCACCGAGGGTCCCTATGAGGTGAGCCTGGTGGCCACCGATGACGACGATGCCTCCGGCACCGCCACCCAAACGGTCACCGTCACGCCGCTCCCGCCGAACGCCCCCCCGACGGCCGGCTTCAGCTCCAGCTGCACCGGGCTCACCTGTACCTTCACCGACCAGAGCAGCGACGGCGACGGCAGCGTCACCGCCTGGAGCTGGTCCTTCGGGGATGGCGCCAGTGCCACGACTCGCAACCCGAGTCGTACGTACGCGGCCAACGGCACCTACAGCGTGACCCTCGTCGCCAGCGATGACGATAACGCTACCGGCTCTGCCACCCAGACGGTCACTGTGACCGCTCCCGTGACACGTGCGATCAACCTGACGGTCACCGGCCGATCGGACGCCACCAAGCAGTACATGACCCTGCAGTGGTCGGGGGCGATTGGAGCGACGCTCGACGTGTTTCGGAACGGGACTCGGATCACCAACACGGCCAATGATGGGCACTATACCAACAGCCGCACCTACCAGGGCGATATCACCTACACCTACCGGGTGTGCGAGCCGGGAACCTCCGTCTGTTCCAACTACGCAACCGTGGTGTTCGGAAGCGGCGGGACCCCGAACCAACCGCCGGTGGCCAACTTTTCTCCGAGCTGCAACGGAACGACCTGCAGCTTTGCCGATTTGAGTACCGACTCGGATGGCAGCATCACCGCGTGGAGCTGGGCTTTCGGGGATGGCATCACCTCCACCGTTCGCAGCCCGAGCTACACCTACGCGGCGGAGGGATCTTTCGAGGTCAGCCTCCTTGCTACCGATGACGACGGGGCCACTGCGACCACTACGAAGACCCTCGTCGTGGCGGCGCCGGAGCCCAACAGCCCCCCGACGGCGGGCTTTGCCGCCACCTGCGCCGGGCGCACCTGTACCTTCACCGACCAGAGCAGCGATGGCGACGGCAGTGTCACCGGTTGGAGCTGGACCTTCGGGGACGGCGCTACGGCGACGACGCGGAATCCGAGCCGGACCTACGCGGCGAATGGGAGCTATACCGTGACCCTGGTCGCGACGGATAACGATGGGGCGACGGGAACCGAGGTCAAAGCAGTGACGGTGTCGGGGCCGACGATTGTGCTGAGCGTGACCAGCCGGAGCGACGCCACCACCCAGTACATGGTGCTGACCTGGAGCGGCGCGAGCGGGGCGATGGTCGATGTCTACCGGAATGGAGCTTTGCTCAAGACCACCGAGAACGACGGGAAGTACACCAACACCCGGACCTACTCCGGGGCCGCTTCCTACACGTACAAAGTCTGCCAGGCGGGAACCACCGTGTGCTCCAATGAGGCCGCCGTGGTGTTCTGACCACTGATATCACCCCTTCCGCAGCTTCTTGCGCTCCGCCTTGTTCGGCTTCCGGCCATGCTTCTGCTCGAAGGCCCGTTCCGCAGCGCGCCAGTCTCGCCGCTGTTCGTTGATCGCCTGGCCGCTGGAGTCCTTGGGCAGGGTCGAAGGTCGCTCGTCAGGGCCGGAGGGCGTCCAGGGTTCCGTCACGTCGAAGCCTTTACTGGGAGGCTTGTAGGTCATGTAGAATCTCTCCCGCTAAGAAGGAAACCGCTCGACTGAGTGCATCGCCCAAAGCGTGGCGCCGCTGATCGCGCACCAGAGGAGCGGCACGGCCATCAGCTCCCAGCGCCGACGTCCCTCGGCCAGCAAAAGGAGGCCCAGCGTTCCGACTACCGTGGGATCGGGGACGATCCCGAAGATCTCCGCCTGAGACCAGGGACGCCCGGCGAGGGGACCGATCACCGGATAGATCAGCAGCGCCAGGGCGAACACCGCGACGCCGAGCCCGCCTGCGGCGCCGTGGCGCAATCGGAAGGTCAATCTCCTCCGAACCACACCGATCCAGGCCAGCAGTCCCGCTTCCAGTACGAACAGCGGGACCAGGTAGTTCACCGCCCAGTTGATCGTCGCGTAGCGGTTCCAGAGAAACGCCCACGCCACCCATACCCAGAGTCCAGCCAGCAGGGCAGAGACCGCCCGTCCTTGCCACGGCCTCGGTCGCGCCAGCAGGCCGAGGATAGTGAAGCCGAGCCCTACTGTCAGTAGTTGCGCCGGCCAGAGCGCCTGGTTGTGACGCTCCAGCAGCCGAAAGTACGCCCGAGGGGAGAACAGCAGGAAATCCGACAGGGTGTAGGACCACCACTCGCCCATCAGAGCGACTCGACGTAAGCCGCCATCCGGCGGCGCAGGGCGGCGTCAGGGAGCGTGCCCGTCGCGGCCCTCATGTTTTCCTCCACGTGAGCGACCTGGGTCGTGGCCGGAATGGCACACGTCACCGCCGGATGCGAGACGATGTACTTGAGGCTGAATTGGGCCCAGCTGGCAGCCCCGGCTTCGCGAGCCCAGAAGGGAAGGGGATACCGGGCCAGCCGCCTGAGGAGATCTCCCTGCTGAAAGGGCCGGTTGACGATCACCGCGATGCCGCGCTCCCGGGCCAGCGGCAGTATGCGCTCTTCCACCTCTCGGTCGAGCGGATTGTAAGTGACCTGCACGAAGTCGAGGGGCCGGCTCGCCATGAGCCTCTCCAGCTCGTCATGCCGCCGCCCCTCGGAGGTGGTGATGCCCACGTAGCGCACCCGGCCCTCCGCCTTCATGGCCAGCAGGGTCGCGAGATGTTCCTCCCAGGCCAGGAGATTGTGCACCTGCAGCAGGTCGAACCGCCGCACGCCCCAGTGCGCCCTGGATTGCTCGATCTGCCTGGGCCCCTCGGACCCGGATGAGGTCCAGACCTTGTCGGCCGAGAAGAGCGATGCGGGCCGGCCCAGCCGGGTCAGGCCGCGGCCGATCACCCCCTGGGAGGAGCCGTACATCGGCGAGGAGTCGATCAGGCGACCCCCCGCGGCCAAGAAGGCCCGCATGACCGCGGTGCATTCCTCCTGCAGCTCGGGGTCGTCGCCCACGTTGAAGGTGATCCAGCTGCCCAGCCCGACGACCGGCAGCCGTTCACCACTGGAGGGGATCGCTCGGGTGATCAACGCCGCCTGGGCCAGCGCGGAGAGGGGCCGGAGGAGGGCTGCGGCCGCACCGGCGGCCATGGCACCGACCAGTGCTCGCCGGGCCGGGTTCATCGGCTAACGGTCCACCTGCGCCATCATCTGCTCGCCGTAGCGTGGGCCCGCCACCTTCTCCGGCGGCAGCGCCGCGTCGAGCATCGCCATCTCATCCGGTGTCAGCCGCACATTCGCCGCGGCCACATTCTCCTCGAGATACTTTCTCCGCTTGGTCCCGGGAATAGGGACCATGTCGTCACCCTTATGCAGCAGCCATGCGAGCGCGACCTGCGCGGGGGTCGCCCCCTTGAGCCGGGCCAGCTCGCTCACCGCCGAGGCCGCCCGGACGTTGGCGTCGAAGTTCTGGCCCTGATACCGCGGATCGTTCCTACGATAGTCGCCCTCGGGGTACTCCTCGGCCCGCTGCACCGCGCCGGTGAGGAACCCGCGTCCCAGCGGCGCAAACGGCACCAGCCCGATCCGAAGCTCCCGGAGCAATGGGATGATGCGCGGCTCCAGGTTCCGCTCCCACAAGGAGTACTCGCTCTGGAGCGCCGAGATCGGGTGCACCGCATGGGCCCGGCGGATGTTCTGCTCCCCCGCCTCGGAGAGGCCCAGGAACCGGACCTTCCCCTCCTGCACCAGGCCGGCCATGGCGCCGACCGTGTCCTCGATGGACACCGTGGGATCCACCCGGTGCTGATACAGCAGGTCGACGCGGTCGGTGCCGAGCCGGCGGAGTGAGCCCTCCACGGCCTCGCGCACGTGCTCGGGGCGACTGTTCAGGCCGGCGATGCCGCCGTTCTCGATCCTGAAGCCGAACTTGGTGGCAATGACGATGCGCTCGCGGGCACCCTTGCGCTGCTTCAGAGCGCGGGCGAACAGCTCCTCATTCGAATACGGCCCATACACCTCGGCCGTGTCGAAGAACGTCACACCCAGCTCGAGCGCCCGGTGGATGGTGGCGATGGACTCGCGCTCGTCGCGCTCCTCGGCGGTGCCGTAGGACTGGCTCATTCCCATCAGGCCCAGTCCGATGGAGGAGACCGTGAGGCCTTGACTGCCGAGTGTGCGGGTGGGGCTCACTTGAGCCCCCGCCCCGTCAGCAGCGGCTCGATACTGGGGTCCCGACCGCGGAAGGCACGGAACATCGTGCCGGGATCCTGGGTGTTCCCCCGCGACAGGACCATGTCGCGGAAGCGCATGCCGTTCGCCCGGGTCATGCCGCCGTGCTCGGTAAACCAGCTGTAGGTATCGTAGTTCAGGACATCGCTCCACAGGTAAGCGTAGTAGCCGGCCGAGTATCCGCTGGACCAGATGTGCGCGAAGTACGGGGTCCGATACCGGGGTGGAATCGCCGGCAGGTCAAGCCGGTGGCGGCGCAGAGACTCCCGCTCGAAGGCGGCGACGTCTTGTTCGGGGGCGTCGGGCGGGAGTAGGTGCCAATCGAGGTCCAGCAGCGAGGCCGCGAGATACTCGGTTGTGGCAAAGCCCTGGTTGAAGGTCCGCGTCTTCTTGATCCGATCCACCAGGGCCTGGGGCATCTTCTCGCCGGTCTTGTAGTGCCTGGCGTAATTGCCCAGCACCTCGGGCTCCAGCGCCCAATGCTCGTTGAACTGGGAGGGATACTCCACGAAGTCCCGGGGCACGCTGGTGCCGGACAACGTCGGATACCGGGTCTGCGAGAGCAGCCCGTGCAGGGCGTGGCCGAACTCGTGGAACAGGGTGTTCACGTCGTCGTATGTCAGCAGCGCGGGCTGACCCGGCGCCGGCTTGGTGTAGTTGGCCACGTTGGTTACGACCGGCTTGGTGCCCAGCAGGAAC
>DASVGF010000112.1:0-12405 GCA_036379675.1 Gemmatimonadales bacterium
TCCGCATGATGGCTCCCTTGCCGAGCTGTTTCTCGATCTGGGAGATGGCGAGTCCGAGCGCCTTCCGGCGGTCGGCTTCGAGCCGGCTTTCGTCAGCAGCCATTGTTGCCTCATTGTGGAGTGACCGATTTTGCTACACTCATGCAGTTGAGCCCCAACCTAATACCGAAAGGCTACCGAAGCAATAGTAAAATGTGACCGAAAATCAGTCACCTCAGTAGCTCCAGCGACCGCCGAGACGCCATGCGTCTGGTACGTGCTCTACCGCCGGCCTCCCACCCGGAGTGTCCTGCACCGCCAACAGATCGAACCGGTATTGATCCCCCGGCCGGCCGTGCCGCAGCACCCAGACCGACGCCACCCGGGCGATGTCTCGCTGCTTGCGCCGGGATACCGCTTCGAGCGGCGTACCGTAGCTAACCGACCGGCGGGTTTTTACCTCCACGAAGGCGACCAGGTCGCGCTTCCGGACGATCAAGTCGACATCGTGCCGGCCCAGCCGGAAGCGATGCGCCTCCACCGACCAGCCGCAGGAAGTCAGGAACGCCATGGCGATCCGCTCGCCGTGCAGACCGAGCAGGTGACGGGCATCCTCCCACTCGGCAACCGGGGTGAAGCGTCGGGACATACTTTACGATAGGCCACACAGGCGCCGCTGAAAAATCAGGTTGATGCGAGACGGGGCGGGAAACTGCAAGGAAAAGCAATCTCGGGAGCAGGGTGGAAATGAACAGGCCCGCTTATCGCGGGCCCGGGAGCCTGGTAAGTCACGGTGACTAGGAGCAGTACTCGTCCAGCTGGTCGAATCCGATCAGCACGTCCCGCGGCTTGCTTCCGTCCGGGGGGCCCAGGATGCCGGCGTAGTGCAGTTGATCGATGACCCGGGCGGCCCGGCCATAGCCGATCCGGAGCCGGCGCTGCAGCAGTGAGGTAGACCCGCCCTGGTTCTGGATGCAGGCCTCCGCCGCCTCCCGGAATAGAGCATCCCGCTCGCCCTCCACAGCGCCCTCGGCGGCGCTTTCCGTTTCGCCTTCCTGGGCCCGGACCAGCTCCAGGATATCGGCTTCCTGCGCCTCCGCAGCCTCAGCGGCCGCTGCGCGCCGCGCTGCCCGCCGGGCGACGTACCACTCCATCACCCGCTCGGACTCGTCGGTGCTGATATAGGCACCCTGGAGCCGCATGGGCTCACTCTTGCCGGGAGGCATGAAGAGCATGTCGCCGTTGCCCAGCAGGGCTTCCGCCCCGTTCTGATCCAGGATCGTGCGGCTATCCACTTTGGAGGCCACCCGGAACGCGATCCGGCTGGGAAAGTTCGCCTTGATGAGACCGGTGATGACGTTCACCGAGGGCCGCTGAGTAGCCAGGATGAGATGGATGCCGATGGCGCGTGCCTTCTGGGCCAGAATCGCGAGCGGCGTCTCCACCTCGCCTTGCACGGTCATCATGAGATCGGCCAGCTCGTCGATGATCATGACGATGAACGGCAAGACCCCCTCGGTATAGGTCTCATCCACCGGCGGTTCAGGAGGGGTGTCGGGGGCCTCGGCGCTCACCGTCGTTAGCGTCGGCTTGGGGCGCGGTGGATTCCTGAGTGGCTTACCCTCGTCCACCTTCCGGTTGAAGTCGGCGATGTTGCGCGCTCCATTGGCCTGCAGCAGCTCGTAGCGGCGCTGCATCTCGAACACCGCCCACTTGAGCACGGTAGCGGCGTCATGGTTGTTGGTCACCACTTTGTGGCGGAGATGCGGGAGCGCGTTGTACATCGAGAGCTCCACCATCTTCGGATCGATCATGAGAAAGCGGAGATGCTTCTGGGTGTAGCGGTAGATCAGGCTGGTAATGATCGTGTTGATCGTGACCGATTTTCCGGTGCCGGTGGCGCCGGCAATGAGCAGGTGTGGCATCTTGGTGAGATCGGCGATGACCGGCTTGCCCTCGAGGTCGTGACCCAGGGCGATGGGGAGTACGGCACGGCGGCTCTCCCAATCACCCGTCTCGAACAGCTCCCGCAGGGTGACGATGCGCGCAGTCGGGTTGGGGATCTCGACCCCCACCGCCCCCTTGCCGGGAATGGGGGCCACTCGCACCGACGGCACCCGCATCGCGATGGCGAGGTCGTCCGCGAGTGCACCGATGCGTCCGGCCTTCACTCCCGGAGCCGGCACGACCTCGAACTGGGTGACCACCGGGCCGGTGGTCCGCAGCCCGGGACGGCCCTCGACCTTGAAGGTCCGGAGGGTTTCAATGAGTGACTGGCCCAGGCGGTCGAGCTGGGCCTCACCGGCATCGATGTCCTGGTTGGAAGGGGGCGCGAGCAGATCGACCGGGGGTAGATCGGATTCCTCATCCAGCACTGCGACTGCGGCACCGGGATCCGCTCGTCCGGCCTTCTTCTCCTTCCTGGCGCGCGGCGCCCGCTCCTTCAGCGCCGGCAGACCGTCATCGCGTGCTTCCGGCTCCGGCGGCGGCTCCAGTCGCCGCTTTCGACGCCCACCTTCACCGCTGTCTCCGAAGGCCTCCCGGGGGCTGTCACCCGGGCCCGCGCGCCCAAACGCCTCCCCTCCTGGCGTTGTTCCCCTCTCCAGCCGCTGAAGGGGATGCCACGCGAAGGTGGCCAGAGTAAGCGCCGACAGCGCGAGGAACCCCAGGAGGACCGCGCCCAGCACACCCACCTTGCCCGAGATCACATCAGCGAAAAACCCCGGGAGCCATCCCACCAGGGATGCCGCAACTCCGCGCTGACCGAGGTCGGGATCGAGGTCGGTCCGGGTTACACCGGCGAGAACGCCGATCAGGTACGGAATCAGCAGGCTCAGGCCAATCACGAGTATGGCCGAGCGCTTCATGTCGAGCTTCCCCAGCCGGTCGAAGCCCGCGAGCGCCACCCCGATGCCGAGGAGCGGGAAGCCCACAGCGCCGGCGCCGAAAACCTGCCAAAGCCCGTGCCCGATATACTTCCCTACCGAGCCGGTGAGCGGCAGCGGCAGGAGCGTGAGCCCCACGAAGAGGCCCAGCACCAGCGCCGTGATGGCACCGAGGCGGCGGCGGGAATCGGTGCTCACGCGTGCACCGGTACGAGGGTCACCCGCCGGTCGTGGAACTGGGGCAGTACGGGGTACGCGTCCAGCCGGGCGGCGTCCTGGAGATCCGCGCCGAAGCCAAGCTTCCGCAGCTCGCGCCCGCCCCGACTCCGAGCCAGCGGCCGCTCCCAGTGTTCGCCGTAGCGCCGCACCAGATCGAGACTGGCGAGGGCGGCATCGTTGAGCCCCGGGCGGCCCTGGCGATCGCCCAGGATGGCGGCGACGAGCCGACCGGCGCAGTACGCGTCATCCAGGGCGAACGTCTCGGCGCGCCCCGCGCACACGATCAGGATACGCTGACCGGCTTCGGCGGCCTCGCGGGCCCGCTCCGCCGCCACGCTCAAGTTGGCTGCCGCGGCCGGGTAGACGGCCCCGGCCCCCTGGCAAGCCAGGAGCGCCTTGGTGCCGTTGCTGGTGGTGACAATGATGGTCTTGCCCCTGACCGCTCGCTCGGTCATCTCGAGCGGACTGTTACCGAGATGGAAGCCGGTGATCCGCTGGCAGTTTCGCTCCCCGGCGAGCAGCACCTCCGACTTGCCTATGGTCTGGGCCAGGCGGAGCGCCTCCTCGGTGGAGGCCACTGGGATCAGTGCTTTGGCCCCATGGTGTAAGGCGGCGCACATTACGGTAGTGGCTCGCAGGATGTCCACCACGAAGATGGTTCGGCCATGAACCTCGGCCGGACTCAGTCCCACCGGTGTGAAGGCGACGTCGAGCCTCATGTTTCGGGGCGCAGCAGGTGGGATTCCCGTTCGAGGAATCGGGTGTCGACCTGACCCGACACGAAGTCGGGATGGCGGATCACCCGGGCGAGGAACGGGATCGTCGTAGTGACCCCCTCGAGAATGAAGCTGTCGAGCGCCTGCCCCATCCGCGAGAGGGCCTCCGCCCGATTGTTTCCGTGCACGATGACTTTGGCCAGCAGCGAATCGTAGTACGGCGGCACGGTGTAGCCGGCGTACACGTGGGTGTCCACCCGCACGCCGGGGCCACCCGGTGGGTGATAGGCGGTGATCAACCCCGGGCTGGGCTGGAAGTTCCGGTACGGATCCTCGGCGTTGATCCGGCACTCGATGGCATGACCCCGAAGCCGGCGGCCATCGCCTTGGAAGCTGCCCGGCTCACCGGCGGCGACCCGGATCTGTTCCTTGACCACGTCGAAGCTGGTGACCATCTCCGTCACCGGATGCTCCACCTGGATCCGGGTGTTCATCTCCATAAAATAGAAGTTGCCTTCCGGATCGAGCAGGAACTCGAGCGTGCCGGCGCCGGCATAGCCGATATTGGAGGCCAGGGCGACCGCCGCCTTGCCCATTCTGGCACGCAATTCATCGTTGAGCGCCGGACTGGGACTCTCCTCGATCAGCTTCTGGTGGCGCCGCTGGACCGAGCAATCCCGCTCTCCCATGTGCACCACTTTGCCGTGGAGATCGCCCATGACCTGGATCTCGACGTGGCGGGGATGCTCCAGGTATTTCTCGACGTAGACGGCGCCGTTCCCGAACGCCGATAGCGCCTCGTTCTGAGCCAGACCGAAGAGCTGGGGAAACTGCTCGGCATCCGTCGCGATCCGCATGCCCTTGCCGCCGCCGCCGGCTGTCGCCTTGATGATGACGGGAAAGCCGATCGACTGGGCGAAGGTGAGCGCCTCGTCCACGTCTTCGATCGTCCCCGGGGAGCCCGGCACGGTGGGCACGCCGGCCTCCTGCGCCAGCCGCCGCGCCGTGGCCTTGTCGCCCATCTGCCGGATCTGCTCGCCGGTGGGGCCGATGAACGTGATGTTCGAGGCCCGGCAGGTATCGGCGAATTCCGCGTTCTCGGCCAGGAAGCCGTAGCCCGGGTGGATGGCATCCGCTCCGGTGATTTCCGCGGCGGCGATCAGGTTGGGAATCTTGAGGTAGGAGCTGCGCGACTGGGGCGGGCCGATGCAGACGTCATCATCCGCGAAGCGGACGTGGAGCGACTCGCGGTCGGCCTCACTGTAGACGGCCACCGTCTGGACGCCCAGTTCCCGGCACGCCCGGATGACCCGCAGGGCAATCTCCCCCCGGTTGGCAATCAAGACCTTCTTGAACATTTAGGGCGTCAGATCCAGTGGCTGCGAGCCCTTCGCGTCGCCGGTGATCTCGGTGAAGGTCCGGTCGGAAGCCGAGTCGACCCCCGACGCCCGGAGCGCGAACTCGTTCGGGTTGGTGGAGTAGAACACCGCGCTCTCGTACGAGATCATGCCGTCCTTGAACCACTTCATGAGCGATTGATCGAAGGACTGCATGCCGTAAGAGGTCGTCCCCGCCGCGATCAGGTCCGGGATGTGCAACGCCTTCTCGAGATCCCGGATGTTCTCCGCTACCGCGGCGGTATTGATGAGTACCTCGGCCGCCGGCACCCGCCCCCGTCCGTCGGCCCGCGGCACCAGGCGCAGCGATACGATCGCCTGCAGGGCGGTGGAGAGCAGCATGCGCACCTCGGCATGCTGGTGGGGCGGGTAGAATGAGAGAATCCGGTTGATGGTCTGGGTGGCGTCGGTGGTGTGCAGGGTGGAAAACACCAGGTGTCCGGTGTCCGCCGCCTTCAGTGCCGTGTCGAGCGTCTCCACGTCGCGGATCTCGCCCACCAGGATGACGTCGGGGTCCTGCCGCAGGACATGGCGCAGCGCCGAACCGAACGACAACGTGTCGTTCCCCACCTCGCGCTGAGAGATATTCGACTGCACGTCCCGATGGAGGAACTCGATGGGATCCTCGATCGTGATAATGTTGACCCGGCGGCTCTGGTTGATGTGGTTGATCATCGACGCCAGGGCCGTCGACTTACCGGATCCGGTAATGCCGGTGATCAGGACCAGGCCGCGGGGCCGCAGCGCGATCTCTTCCAGCACGGTCGGGAGGTGCAGCTCCCGCACGGTTTTGACCTCGTACGGGATGGCGCGAAAGGCAAAGGCCAGTGTGCCGCGCTGCTGATAGATGTTGGTTCGGAAGCGTCCCACCCCCGGCACGCCGATCGCGAAGTCCGCTTCTTTCCGCTCGGAAAACTCCTTGACCTGCCGGGGCGTCATGATCTGCTCGGCCAGCAGCTTCAGATCCTCCGGCTTGACCGGCGGCATCTCCAGCCCCTGCAGCTCGCCGTTCAGGCGAACGGTGGGCGGGCGGCCCACCTTGAGCAGGAGATCGGAGGCGTTCCGCTGAACCATCTGAGCGATGGTGTTCTTGAAGTTGAAGGTTGAGGCTGGCGCGGCGGCTTTAGCCTCAGCCATTGGGGTCGACCCGGAACAAGACCTGGCCAAACTCGACCGGCTGGGCATCCTCCACCGAGATCTCGCGAACCACCCCGGTGATTTCGGCCTCGATCTCGTTCATGATCTTCATTGCCTCGATGATGCAGACCGTCTGGCCCGGGGTGACCCGGTTGCCGACCTTGATGTATGGCTCGGCACCGGGCTCGGGGGCCATATAGAAGGTGCCGACCATGGGTGAGCGGATTTCCTTGAGGTGCGCGGCGGGGGCCGCCGAGCGGGCGGCCGCCTCCCGCTGTGCCGCCGTGTCGGGCGCCGGCGCCATGCCCGGATGGGACGCGGGCAGATGCACCGCCATGGGGGGCGCCGCCACCGGGGCCGCGGACGTCCGGGTGAGGACGACTCCGGTGCCGAACCAACCCTTCACCTCGATAGACCCGATCTCCGGAGCCTCACGGAGAAGTTGAGCCAGACGGCGGACATCCTTCAGATCGATCGAATGGATGCCGGGGGTGTTTTGGAGCAGCTCGGCCAGCTGCTTCATCTCTTGTGGGCTCATACGCGGGTCAGGTACTTGTCTTCGCGGCGGTCGACACGGATCACCTGCCCCTCCTCGATGAAGAGCGGGACCTGCACCGTGGCCCCGGTTTCCAGGGTAGCGGGCTTGGTCCCACCGGTGGCGGTGTCACCCCGAACTCCGGGCGCGGTCTGCGTGACAGTCAACTCGACAAACGACGGCAGCTCGACCGTGATGACCCGGTCGTTGTGGACCAGCCCCTCGCATTCCATGCCTTCCTTGAGGTACTTGAGCTGGTCCGAACCGATGACCTCATCGGTCAGCATGATGTCATCGTAGGTCTGCTGGTCCATGAAGTGGTAGAAGTGACCGTCCCCATAGGAAAACTGCATGGGCCGCCGCTCCAGCCGGACTTCGCTGACCCGTTCCCCCGCGTTGTAGGTGCGGTCGAGGACGGCGCCGGTCTTGATGTTCTTGAGCTTGGTACGCACGAATGCGCCGCCCTTGCCCGGCTTGACGTGCTGGAAGTAGACCAGTTGGTAAAGCTGGCCGTCGATCTCGAGTACGAGCCCGTTCTTGAAGTCCGCTGTTGTGGCCATGTAGTCAGATCAAGGTGAAACCATCAAGGTGGCAACGTCAAAGGCGACGCTTAGACCAGTTCCAGCAGCTCCGTCCGCCCGTCCGAGAGGCACTCTGCGCCGCCGGGAGCCAGATAGACATCGTCCTCCAAGCGGATTCCGCCCCACCCTGGAAAATAGACGCCCGGCTCCACGGTGACTACCGCGTGCGCCGGCAGGGGTGTATCGGAAGTCGGCGCCAGCCGGGGAGCCTCGTGGACCTCCAGACCCAGCCCATGCCCCAAAGAGTGGCCAAAAGCCTCGCCGAACCCCCGAGTCGTGATCACTTCCCGGGCCAACGCGTCGCCTTCGCGGGCCGGCATCCCCGGCCTCAGGTGTTCGATTGCTCGACGCTGGGCGCTCCGGACCAGCTCGTACACGGTACGCTGACGGTCGTCAGCCCGGGCGCCGACCACGTAAGTGCGGGTGAGGTCGGCACAGTATCCGTCCACCTGAGCGCCGAAGTCAAGCAGCAGCAGCTCCCCGGCCCCAATTGGCCGCTGGCTGGTCCGGGCATGGGGCAACGCGGAGCGGGGGCCGGAGGCGACGATCGTCGGAAACGGATGCCATTCGCTTCCGCGCCTCCGAAGTGATGCCTCCAGCGCCGCACCCACTTCGACTTCAGTCTGCCCGACCCGGATGCCCGGCAGCACTTCGGCCAACGCCGCCTGCGCCAGCTCCGCGGCAGCCCGGATAGAGGCAACCTCCTCGGGAGACTTCATGGCGCGCATTCGCTCAACCAGGTCGGCGGTCGGAACCAGCCGCCCGCGCGTGAGGCCACTCAGGCGTTCGGCGTCGCGCACGCTGACCGACTGGGACTCGATCCCGAGCGCGTCGGCCGGGTAAGCCGCCAGCACCCGGGCCAGCCGGTCCCACACACTGCGCTGGTCGATCTCGACGACAGCTGCCGAGCCGACCTCGGCGGGGGCCTGGGCGGCGTAACGGAAATCAGAAATGAGGATGGTCGCCTCGTCCCGGACGAGCAGGAGCGCGGCAGAGCCGCTGAAGCCCGTCAGGTACCGGATGTTGGGCAGATGGGAAACCAGCAGTCCATTCAGCCCTTCCGCCACCAGGGCTCGCCGCAGGGCCGCCTGGCGTTCCGCCCGCCGGTCAGACCGCACGCAGCCGGCCGGTCAGCGCCTGCAGAGCCAGAAGGTAGCTCTGTGCGCCAAAGCCGGTGACCATCCCGATCGCGAGATCTGCAATGACCGAGTGCCGCCGCTCGGGCTCGCGGGCGAAGATGTTCGAGAGATGCAGCTCGACGAAGGGAACCCGGACCGCCAGCAGGGCGTCGCGGAGCGCGAGGCTCGAGTGGGTCAGGGCGGCGGCGTTGATCAGGGCTCCGTCGGCGCGGCCCCGCAGCCCCTGCACCGCTTCCACCAGGGCACCTTCATGGTTGGTCTGGAACCATTCGATCTGGGCGCCCAGCGGCTCCGCGGCCTTCCGCACCATGGCCTCGATCTCCGCCAGGCTCGTCCGGCCATACACCTCCGGCTCCCGCTGCCCCAGCAGGTTGAGATTGGGGCCATTGAGCACGGCGATGCGCATTCAGCGCTTCAGGTTCTGCAGCCAGCTATGGAATTGATCGAGATCGTCGTTCCCCGGGTCGGCGCCCTTTTCAGCGGCGCTCCCCTTTTCTTGCGAGCCAAAGAAATCGTCGAACGAGAGCGAGAGTTTATCCGGGGGAGGGCCTTGTGCCTCCCCATCCGCAGTGGATGCGGCTCCGGCGGGCGCCGTATTCTCCGGCGGACGGGCCGCGAGCATCCCGCGAAAGAAGACCGAAACCGACTGGCCGTGGGTTTCGCGGGCGGAATAGCGAGGCGCCGCGCTCTCCAGAGGCTTTCGCTCCTGGGCCGCGGCTTTCGCTTCCTGAGCCGCCTGCTCGGCTGCTTCCGCCGCCCGCTTTTCCGCATCGGCCCTCTCCAGAGTGGCTCTCTCCGCCGCCGCAACCCGAGCTTGTGCCTCTTGTGCCTCGGCGGCCGCTCTGGCTTCGGCGGCCGCTCTGGCTTCGGCAGCCGCTCTGGCTTCGGCAGCCGCTCTGGCGTCGGCAGCCGCCCTGGCTTCGGCGGCCGCTCTGGCGTCGGCAGCCGCTCGAGCTTCGGCGGCCGCCCTGAAGTCATCGGTCGCATCCGGCACCCTGAAATCGGGCAGCCCGGCGGCCTCCCTCACCCCCGAGTCGGCGAACTCTTCCGCCGCATTGGGCACGCGGTACTCCGACGATCCGGAGCCACCCAACACGACCTCCTCGCTGGTTTCGACGTCGATTCCAAGTGACTCGGCGGGTGGGCCAAGGGGCTCGCTGGGTGCCTCGAACTCCTGGCTGATGAGACCCGGCATCGGTGCCACGGCGTCGGCCTCGGCCGCCGTCGGCAACTCGGTTATGGACTCGACTTTCTCCGACTTCAACTCGGCAAACTCGGGGGGACGATCCAGCACCAGCGGTTCCGCAGGCTCCTTCGCGGGCGGCTCGAGGTCGAGCGACGCCATGTCCATGGGCGGGAGATCCAGTGCCACCCCCTCGGCCGAAGGCGGCCTGGGCGCCTCCGCGACCGGCTCGGCAGGAGCCTCCACCTTGGCCGGCGCACGACCGTTCTTCACAACTTCCAGCCGGCGTAACTGCTCGCGGGCCTCCTCGTTGCTCCGGTCCACGCTTACCAGCCGTCGCAGCCAGCTCTCCGCGTCGTCGTAGCGCTCCAGTCTCTCGCTGATGTCCGCCAGGGACTTCAAGGCAATGACATTTTCGTCGTCGAGCCGGAGCACGTGCGCGAACGCGGCCTCTGCGGCCGGAAGGTCGCCCACGTCCTGGTGGCAGCGGCCCAGGACAATGCTGGCGGGGATGTAGTTGGGGTGCAGCTCCAGCCCGGCCGTCAGCAGCTCTAGGGCGCGTGCTACATCGCCATTCTTCCGGTGCACCTCGGCCAGCGGGGCGAAGGTGAGGCCATGGGGGTTCTCGGCGTACCGACGCTCCAGTTTCTCGATTTCGCTAGTGGCCATCGGTCCCGCTATTCAAGGTCGCAATTGCAGTGGGAAAGGAACGGTCCAGCCGTCTGTGGGGAGCATCGTGAGAGTAGTGGCCGACCCCGGGTGTGTCAACTGCTAACCAGAATGGCGCCTTGAGGTTCTGTGCTCTCGGGCTTAGACTTCCAGCTCCTCGAAAACCCCCTGGTTGGAGTCTCGGATCTTCTATGATGCAATCCTTCCGCAACGCGGCCAAGCCGATCATGGTCGTGGTCGCCTTTGCATTCTTTGCCTGGCTCGTACTCGACCTCAGCGGCATCACCGGCGGGACCGGCCTCCTCACCAACACCTCGGTCGGCAAGGTGAACGGTCAGAGCATCGACGCCCGCACCTATCAGAATATCGTCCAGCAATCCATCGACGCCCGGCAACAGCAGAGTCCCGGGGCGCTGGGGCTCGAGGACTATCAGCAGGTCCGCGACCAAGTGTGGGACCAGATCGTGCAGAGCCGCGTCCTGGAAGCCGAGTACCGGCGCCGGGGGATAAGCGTCAGCGAGGATGAGATCGTGCAGGCCATTCGAAACCAGCCGCTGGCCGATTTCCAGAGCGTTCCGGAGTTCCAGACCGACAGCCAGTTCGACCTGGGTAAGTATCAGCGCTGGCTGACCTCGAGCGTGGCCCAGCAGTATCTGCCAGCCCTGGAAGCCCAGTACCGCGAAGAGCTGCAGCGAGCCAAGCTGCTGCGGGTGGTCACAGCGGATGTCTACCTCTCCGACCCCGCATTGTGGGAGCATTACCGCGATGAGAACGAGACAGTCAAGATCGCTCTCACCGCCATCGTGCCCCAGACCGTGGTCCCCGATTCAGCGGTGAAGGTTACCGAGGCCGACGTCACCGAGTACTACAAGGCCCACCGGGACGAGTTCAACCGGCCCCGCACCGCTTTCCTCAGCTACGTGGCCCTCCCGCGGGTCGCGACGGCCTCCGACACCGCCGCCATCCGCGCCCGCGCGGACTCAGCCCGCCGCGAGATCGTGGGCGGAGTGCCGTTTGCCGACGTGGCCCGGAGGGAATCGGCCGACAGCGCCAGCGCGGTCAAGGGCGGCGACCTCGGCGAATGGACCCGGGGAGCCATGGATCCGGCGTTCGACTCGGCGGCCTTTGCGGTTCCGCTCAAGACCGTGTCTCAGCCGGTTCTTTCCCGGTTCGGGTATCACCTGATCGAGATCACCAGCCGGTCCGGCAAGAAGGCCAAAGGGCGGCACATTCTGTTCCCCATCGAGGTCACCGGCTCGCACCGCGACCAGCTCGATGCCCAGGCCGACAGCCTCGAGCAGCTAGGGGCCGACCGGACCGACCCGGCCGCCCTCGATACCGTGGCCCGCGCACTCAAGTTGACGGTAGGCAAGTCCAACCCGGTTCAGCAGGGCACCCGGGTGCAGCTGGGTCAGTTCGTGGTGCCTGATGCCGGCGTGTGGGCCTTTCAGGCCAAACCGGGAGCCACCAGCCCGGTCATCGAGACACCGTATGCCTACTACGTCTTCCGGCTGGACAGCCTGCACGACGCCGGCTTCCCGCCCCTGTCCGAGATCCGCGGCACCGTCGAGCATAGGGTACGGGAGAAGAAGAAGTGGGACGTGGCTCGCCGGCTGGCCAAGGACTACGTGAAGCGGCTGGAGGAGGGGAGCACCATGGCCCAGGCAGCCGCGGCCATGAAGCTGGCGCATCGGGAGTTCGGACCGTTCAGCCGGGTCAATCCTCCACTCACCAGCCCCCTGGTGGTCGGAACCGCGTTCGGGCTGGACGTCGGGAAACGGAGCGGCGTTCTCGACACCAAGGATGGCCTCTATATCATTCAGTCGCTGGCCCATACCAAGGCTGACTCAGCCAAGTTTGTGAAGGAACTGGATCAGTACCGGGCGCGGTCAGTGAGTGCCGCCCGCCAGGAACGCGTGCGGAGCTATCTCAGCGCGCTTCGGAGCTCGGCAAAAGTCGTGGACC
>DASVGF010000113.1:0-6209 GCA_036379675.1 Gemmatimonadales bacterium
AGCACGGCCGCCCGCCCGATGCCCCGGTTTCCTCCGGTGACGAGCGCCGTCTTGCCGCTCAGGTCGATCATTGGCCGAAGAGCTCGGTCTCGACTGACTCCACGATGAGGTGCTGGAGTGCCATGTGGATCAGCTGGATCAGGCTGGTCTGATTGGAGGGCACGATGACGGCGTCATCCACCAGGCCGGCCAGGTCTCCCCCGCCCTTTCCCAGAAAGGCGATGGTGGGAACGCCTGCTGGGCGCGCGGCCCGGGCCGCGGCCAGCAGGTTGGCGCTCTGGCCGCTGGTGCTGTGCAGGACCAGGAGGTCGCCGGGACCACAGTGCGCCTCGACCTGCCGGGCAAACACCTGTTCGAAGCCGAGGTCGTTGCCGGTGGCGGTGAGGACCGAGGTGTCGGTAGAGAGGGCCACAGCCGCGAGCGGCTTCCGATTCCTCCCATAGCGCACCACGTACTCCGCGGCGATATGCTGCGCATCGGCCGCGCTTCCTCCGTTGCCGCAGAAGTACAGGGTGCCGCCATGGCGGAGGACCGCCGCGTACCGAGCCGCGGCAGCAGCCACCTGGGGACTCAGCGCTTTGGAGGCCTGAGCCACCTGCCCCACAGCATCGAGACCCTGGTCGATCCGGGTGCGGCTCATTTTCCCCCCTCGAGAAAATGTCTGATTCGCCGGATCCAGCTCTCCCGAATGCGGAGTGGGGGCGGCGGGGTCGTCTCGCCGTCCGCCAGGATGGCCGCCGGGTTTGTTACGGTAAGGAGCTCCGCCTGCTCGTCTCCGCCCTGGGCCGCCAGGAACTGTGCCCCAGTGGCCACGCTGCGGTCATCGCCGTGATTGTCACCGGCGACAATATCGCCCAGTCCCTCGGAGATCAGCTGCCTGGCGCGCTGGCCCCGTGCCGAAGCCGCCAGAAGGGTGGTGGCGTCGATCTGCGTCCTGGCGCCCAGCGACCGCCACCGCCGCACGGCCTCAACCGAGCAGCAGCTGTATCGCTCGGGGTGAGCCAGGACCGGAACCAGGCCCACCTCCACGACGCGGCTGAGCGCGCTGATGGCAATATCGAAGGCGACCATCCGCGGGAACTCCACCAGGATGTAGCGACTCCCTCCCAGCGTGATGTTTCTGGCAATCGCCACCGCGCGGGTAATTGGACGGTCCAGCATGACCTCGGCCCCCCGGTGCAGCCGCGGATGCGGCGGGGCCACGGCCAGCAAGGCCCCGAAGGCTCGGTGATGCGCCTCCGGGGGGCCGGCTTCCGACACTCTGGCCTGCATGTGAGGCGTCAGGCAAACGTCGGTGACCCCGCGCAGCGCCATCTCGCGAAGCACCTTGACGGACTGCTCCACCGATCGGGAACCGTCGTCGACTGCCGGAAGAAGGTGGGAATGGAGGTCGATCACGCGTCCGGCCGGGCCGTTCGCAACACCGAGGTGGCAAACTCTTCCAGCCGGTCCGGCTCCGTCTTGGCCTGCGCCAGCAATGCCAGCGTGATCAACGCGTCGGCCGCGAGCAGATCGAGCGCGGCCGATCGGTCACCCGGATGGGAGAGCACCCGTTCGAGTGCGGCCTGGCCCGCGGCCGCCAGCGCCTGGGGCGGAGCGCCTGACGCCGAGCGGGCGAGCTCGCGGACTCTCCCGCGAAGCGCCTCGGGTGCGCGCGCGGTGTGCCGGGCAACCCATTCGTCCAGCACGCTCATGCGCCGGTGGCGTTGGTCACACGCCCGGCGCCGAGCCAGGCACCCACCAGGGTAGGCGTCGCGTCTCGCGCGGCGGTAAGGCGCGCCGCATCGCCGGCCCCGGCCGAGGCGAAGTGGGGCCGTCCGCCCCCTTTGCCGCCGCTCAGCGCGGCGATCCGGTTCACCAGATCGCCGGCCTTCCTGCCCGCACTCACCAGGTCATCGGTCAGGGCGACGTGGATGGCCCCACGTCCCGCAGTGCTGAACAGCACCAGCACCGCGCTCCGCCTGCCCTCACGGAAAGAATCGGCAATCTGCCCGAGCTCGGCGCGATCCTCCGAAACCGTGTCGGCGATGGTCACCTCGACTCCCGCTATGCTGGACACGTCGCCCCGGATGCCGGGGCCGGCCCCGGTCCTGAGACTTTCCGCCAGGCGGGCTTCCAGGCGGGCACGCTCCTCCAGCAGTTGCTCGATTCGTTTGACCAGATGCTCCGGCTGGCTCCTCAAGGCCTCCGCGACAGCCGCCAGCCGTTGCTCCACCTGACTGATGGCGCGGAGAGCCCCCGCTCCGGTGACCGCCTCGATGCGCCGCACGCCGGCGGCCACTCCCGACTGGCCGGAGAACCGGAAGGTGCCGATCTGGCCCGTGGTGCGGACGTGGGTGCCGCCGCAGAGCTCGATGGAGGGTCCCATCTGCACCACGCGCACCACGTTCCCGTACTTCTCGGAGAAGAACGCCATGGCGCCGAGCGCGAGCGCGTCGGCGTAGGGGAGCTCGCGGGTGCTGACCACCTCGTTGGCCAGCACGAGGTCGTTGACCTCGGCTTCGAGCGCCCGCAGCATCGCCGGATCGATCGGTCCGTGATGGGAGAAGTCGAACCGGAGCCGCTCGGGCTCTACCAGAGATCCCTGCTGCCTGACGTGGGTCCCGAGCCGCTTGCGCAGCACGTGGTGCACCAGATGGGTCGCGCTGTGGTTCCGCTCGATGTCGCGGCGCCGGCCGGCATCCACCGCCGCATGGAGAGTGTCGGGCTCGAACTCCTCCGCGAACGCGCCCCCGATCACCGTGCCCTTGGGATCCTTGCGGACCGTGTCCACGGACAAGGACCATCCCTTGCCGCTCACCCCACCCACGTCGCTCACCTGGCCACCGGATTCCGCGTAGAACGGGTTCTCCTTGAGCACCAGTTCGACGCGCGGCCCCTCCTGCCGGAACGCCAGGAGGTCGGTGTCCGCCTCCGTCGTCTGGTAGCCGACGAACTTCTGCTTCCCTCGCTTGACGGTGCGCCACTCGCCTTTCTTGGCGACGTGAACCGAGGGAGCAGCGCCGCTCACCCTGGCGGCTCCGGAGCTGGTGCGCGCGGTGCGCGAGCGGGTCCGCTGCTCCTCCAGGGCCCGCTCGAATCCCCCGAGGTCCACATCCACCCCGCGCTCGCTCGCGATGATCTGGGTGAGGTCGATAGGGAAGCCGAAGGTGTCGTAGAGCTTGAAGGCCTCTTCGCCAGGGATGGCCTTGGCGCCGGAATCGAAGAGTTCCTCCAGGCGGCGGAGCCCACCCTCGATCGTGTCGAGGAAACGGCGCTCCTCGGCCTCAGTGACTTCCCGGATGTGCCGGGCTTTAGCGGTCAGCTCGGGATAGACCTCACCCATCTGGCGGACGACCACTTCGGTGAGCGGGGCCAACGTGGGCTCACGGCGGCCGAGCAGCCAGGCGTGGCGCACGGCGCGGCGGAGAATCCGGCGCAGCACGTAGCCCCGACCCTCGTTGCTGGGCGAAAGGTCCTCGGCCAACAGAAACGTTACCGCCCGGGCATGGTCGGCCAGCACCCGATAGGAGGCGTGATCGTCGGCACTTCGGTCGTAGGAGCGACCCACCAGATCGCCGACCCGCTCGATCAGCGGCAGGAACAGGTCGGTGTGAAAGTTGTCGTCCTCGCCCTGCATGACGGCGGCGATACGCTCGAGGCCGGCACCGGTATCGACCGAGGGCTTCGGCAAGGGCGTGAGGGTGCCGTCGGCCGAGCGGTCGTACTGCATGAAGACGAGGTTCCAGATCTCGAGGAACCGGCCCTCCTCCGCGAGGCTTTCGAACTCGTCCTGGGGAATGACGTCGTTCCCTCGTTCCTTCGTTCCCTCGTTCCACTCCAAGTCAACGTAGATCTCCGTGCACGGCCCGCACGGCCCCGTGTCGCCCATCTGCCAGAAGTTGTCCTTGTCGCCCAGGCCGTAGATACGGTGACCGGGCAGGCCGGAGATCTCGCGCCAGAGCGCACGGGCCTGGTCGTCGGTGTGATGCACGGTGACCCGGAGCCGTTCGGGGGAGATGCCGAGATACTCCGGGCTGGTGACAAACTGCCAGGCGTAGGCGATCGCCTCCCGCTTGAAGTAGTCGCCGAAGGAAAAGTTGCCCAGCATCTCGAAGAAGGTGTGGTGCCGCTTGGTGTGGCCCACCTGCTCGAGGTCGTTGTGCTTGCCGCCCGCCCGCACGCACTTCTGGCAGGTGGTGGCGCGGACGTACTCGCGCTGCTCCTGGCCCAGGAAGGTGCGCTTGAACTGCACCATGCCCGCGTTGGTGAAAAGAAGGGTAGGATCGTCTCTCGGCACCAATGACGAAGAGGGCACCTCACGGTGCCCCTTGGCTGCAAAGAAGTCGAGGAAGAGCCGCCTGATTGTGCCGGAATTCATGCGGAAAATATAGGCGGGACAGCACTTAGGGGCGAGTCGAGCGAGCCGGGAGCTGGCCGCTGGGAGCTAGAGCACCCCTTCAACCAAGTCCCTCACCTCTCGACCGGAGAATCCTCGTCGCGCCAGATACGCGAGCAGCCGGCGGCGCTTGACCTGGCGCGGAAGGGCGCCGAGCTGCGCCGCCCGCCGCGTGGCGAGCCCGAGTGGCACCGAGGCCCGGTCGGTGCCTTCGGGCAGCTCGGCGGCCAGCGCACGGTCGATGATCGAGCGTTCCACCCCCATGGCGAGCAGGTCGCCCACCAGTCGCGAGGGGCCCCGACCGCGAGCCGAGCGGCTCTGGATGTAGCTACGCGCAAAGCTCGCGTCATCCAGCAAGCCCAGCCCGGCCACCCGTTCCAGCGCGGCCAGGACGGCATCTGGCGGGTGCCCTTTCCGTCGCAGCCGCCGGCCCAGGTCGTTGCGGGCAAACGCGCGGAGCTCGAGCGAGCGGAGTGCGGTGCGGAAGGCGGCTTCAATATCAGCGGCGGCACCGAGCCGCTGCTGGAGACCTTCATCGAGTGGGAGCCCGACCACCAAGCCCTCTGCGCCGACCAGCTCGCGAGGGACGGCGCCGAACCGGGTGCCGTCGATGTCCAGCCTGACGGCACCGGGCCGGCGGGGATCCTGCTCAAGGGCGGTGATCCGGGGAGCGGCGTCCACCAGTTACTCGTCCGCTTCGGCCCCTGCCCCGACTCCGACAGGAGCCCGCATGCCCAGCAGCTCCTTGACCTTCCCCTCGACCTCCGACATGAGGACGGGGTTATCGCGGAGGAAGAGCTTAGCGTTCTCTCGGCCCTGGCCGATGCGCTGGTCGCCATAGGAGTACCAGGCGCCCGACTTCTGGATGATGTTGGCCTCGGCGGCGAGATCCACCAGCAGCGAAGTGTGGCTGATGCCCTCGTCGAACATCACGTCGAACTCCGCCTGGCGGAACGGGGGCGCCACCTTGTTCTTGACGACCTTGACCCGGACGTGATTGCCGATGACAACCTCACGCTCCTTGACCGGTCCGATCCGGCGAATATCCAGCCGGAGCGAAGCGTAGAACTTGAGCGCCTTGCCGCCGGTGGTGGTTTCGGGGTTGCCGAACATGACGCCGATCTTCTCGCGCAGCTGATTGATGAAGACCACCGCGCAATTCGAGCGGTTGATGGCACCGGCCAGCTTGCGCAGCGCCTGGCTCATGAGCCGGGCCTGGAGCCCCACGTGGCTGTCGCCCATCTCACCCTCGATTTCGGCCTTGGGCACCAGCGCCGCCACCGAGTCGATGACGACGAGGTCCACCGCACCCGACCGCACCAGGATCTCGACGATCTCGAGGGCCTGCTCGCCGGTGTCGGGCTGGGAGACGAGGAGGTTCTCGATGTCGACGCCGAGCTTCTTGGCGTACTCGATATCGAGGGCGTGCTCCGCATCCACGTACGCCGCCACCCCGCCCATCTTCTGAACGTTGGCTGCCAGATGGAGCGTGAGGGTGGTTTTGCCGGACGACTCGGGGCCGTAGATCTCGGTGATACGGCCGCGGGGAATGCCGCCCACGCCGGTGGCGGCGTCGAGATTGATGGCCCCGGTGGGGATGGCGGACACCTTGACCCGGGGCGAATCGGCCCCCATCCGCATGATGGCTCCCTTGCCGAGCTGCTTTTCGATCTGGGAGATGGCGAGTCCGAGAGCCTTGCGGCGATCGGCTTCGAGCCGGCTTTCATCAGCAGCCATTGTTGCCTCATTGTGGAGTGACCGATTTTGCTAGACTCATGAACTGGAATCCAACCTAATACCGAAAGGCTACCGAAGCAATACTGAAAATGTG
>DASVGF010000114.1:0-2844 GCA_036379675.1 Gemmatimonadales bacterium
TAGACCAGCAGCTTGTTGAGGGTGTACATGCCGACCTCCGGGATCAGGCCCACCCCGACGCCCAGCCGCACGCCGCTCAACAGGTTCATGGCCTCCTCGAACGAGAGCGATCGGGCGTAGCGAAGGAGGCCGTACGCTCGCCAGACCTTGTCCTCGATGATCGCGGGAGCGTCGCGCAGGAGAACCTGCCGGGCCTGCTCCTCGTAATCCATCACCTGGCGGACCATCTTGCCCAGATGGTCCAGCAGCTCGTGTTCGGAGCTGCCCAGGGTGGTCTGGTTGGACAACTGGAAGAAGTTGCCGACTACCTCGCTCCCTTCGCCGTACAGGCCGCGGAAGGTGAGCCCCACCTGCGCCAGGCCCTGCAACACCTTCGAGATTTCCTTGGTGAGCACCAGGCCGGGGAGGTGGATCAGCACCGAGGCTCTCAACCCGGTGCCCACGTTGGTCGGGCAGGAGGTAAGATAACCGAACTCGGGGTGAAATGCGAAAGCAAGTCGTTGTCCCAGTTCGGAGTCCAGCCGGTCCACCTCGGCGTAGGCGGCCTCCAGCGCGAAGCCCGAATGCATCCCCTGGATCCGGAGGTGGTCCTCCTCGTTGAGCATGATCCCGATCCGGTCCTGGACCAGCACCGTGGCGCCCGAGCGCACCCGTCCGTCGTTGTCGAGACCCGCCAATTCCTTGCTCACCAGGTGCCGCTCGTGGAGCAGCTGCCGGTCGGTGCGCTCCAGCCGGTCGAGCCGGAACTTGGTCGCGTTGCGGAGCAGCACCGACTCTCGGGCCGCCTGCTCGACCGTGGTGAGGATGTCCTCCCGCTCGGTCTCCGAGTTACGCCCCTGGAACACGCGTCCCGCCAGGTTCCGGGCCAGCCGGATCCGGGTCGAGAGCACGAGGTGGCTCGACGGGCCGCTGGCGTCCAGCCACCCCACGCCGCCGTCGGTGAGCAGGCTGAGGTCGATCATTCCAGCACCCGCAGCCGGTCGCGCAGCTCCGCGGCCAGCTCGAAGTTTTCGGTCTCCACCGCCAGCCGGAGCTGCTCCCGCAGGTCGGCCGACGTCACCCGCACCTCGGCCGGGGCCCCGTCCCGCTCGGCGTAGCGCTCGCCGACGTGGTGGGTCGAGCCGTGGAGGCGCCGGAGCAGGTCGCGCAGCGGCACCTCGAAGGCGCGGTAGCACTCCGCGCAGCCGAGTCGCCCGCTCTCCCGGAAATCCTGGAGCGAGGCGCCGCAGCGGGGGCAGTTCTCCCCTGCGCGGGCCACCGGCTCGGGCTCCGGCAGCCCTTGCCCCATGGCCGCCAGGAAGCTGCCCAGCGGCGTCTTGGCCACCCCACCGGGGCTCTCCACCCCTTTCTCCGCGGCGCAGCGCTCGCAGAGATGCAGGGTGGTCACCTGCTCGTTCACGATCTGGGTCAGGTGAATGACCGCCTCACGCTCGTGACATTGATCGCAGGACATCAGGGCATCGACTCCACGCTGGCGAGCGGGACCAGCCGCCCGCCCTCCAGCGACAGCACGCGGTCGGCGCGGGCCGCCAGGCTCCGGTTGTGAGTGACGACCACCAGCGCCGTCTCGAACTCCCGCGACAACCGACCGAAGAGCTGGTGCAGCCGTTCACTGTTGGCCGCGTCGAGGTTGCCCGACGGCTCGTCCGCCAGCACCACCAGCGGGTCGGCCGCCAGCGCCCGCGCCACCGCCACCCGCTGCTGCTCGCCACCCGAAAGGGCCGCCGGCCGGTGCGACATCCGTCCTGCCAGCCCCACGGCCGCGAGCAGCTCCTCCGCCCGGGAGCGGGCCTTCGCCTCCTCTTCCCCGGCGATGAGCAGCGGCAGCATCACGTTCTCCAGCGCGGTGAACTCCCGCAGCAGGTGATGGAACTGGAACACGAACCCGATCTTCCGGTTGCGCACCATCGCCAGGGCGTCGGGATCGAGCTCCCCGTACTGCCGGCCGTCCAGCTGCACCGTGCCGCCCGACGGCACGTCCAGCGCGCCGAGCAGGTGGAGCAGCGTGCTCTTGCCCGAGCCGCTGGAGCCGACGATGGCGACGAACTCACCCCGGCTCACCGCCAGGTCCACCCCGGACAGGACCTCGATCGGAAGGCCGTCGCCGCCCTGGTACAGCTTCCGCAGGCCCGAGGCCTCGAGGATCGCCGTCATTCGTGCCGGATCGCTTCGACCGGCGTGAGCCCCGCCGCCGTCCGCGACGGGTAGAGGGTGGCGAGCACGGCGATCGCGATGCTGGCCCCCACCACCACCAGCACGTCCAGCGGCTCGACGTGCACCGGGAGGTGATCGATGAAGTAGACCGCCGGATTGATCCGGATCCAACCGGACTCGTCCACCACATAGGCGACGGTGAGCCCGAGGAGCAGCCCGAGCAGCGTGCCCACGATCCCGATCACCGCGCCCTGGATCAGGAAAACGCGCCCGACGGCCGGCGAGGTCAGACCCATCGCGCGGAGGATCCCGATCTCCTTCGTCTTGTCGGTCACCACCATGGTGAGCGTCCCGACGATGTTGAAGGCGGCCACCACCATGATGAAGAAAATAATCAGTCCCATGGCCAGCTTTTCGAGCTGTAGGGCGCTGAAGAGATTTGCATTCTGAGTCTGCCAGTCGAGGGCCCGGTAGGGGTACCCCAGGCGCTTTTCCAGCGATTCACCGATCACCGGCGCAAGGTCCGGATCGGCCACCCTCACCGCGATGCCCGACACCGCGTTTCCGAGCCCGGTGAAGCGCTTGGCGTTCTCCAGCGACATCACGACGAACTGGTTGTCGTACTGGAACATTCCCGTGTCGAACAGGCCCGTGACCTCGAACTTCCAGAAGCGCGGTACCGCCACGCCC
>DASVGF010000115.1:0-16862 GCA_036379675.1 Gemmatimonadales bacterium
GGCCTACGACGGACCCTCAATGTACTCCTTCAGGCCGTCCAGCATCGTACACCAATTCTTCTCGGAGTGTTCCCGCTCCTCTTCGGTGGGATTGTTGTCCTGGGTCAGGGAGACGCGGGTCCCGTTGTCCTCCGGCGAGAGCTGGACCGAGACCGTGTGGGAGTTCTCGGGCTGGTCGGGAAGGCCGGCCATCGGACTGAAGTGGGTGTACTGGAGCGCCCGGCCAGGCTGAACCTGGCGAATGACTCCCTTGTCCTCGTACGCCTTGCCCTGCCATTCGCCCTTCCAGGTGATGGGACTTCCCTCCTTCCAGTCCGACGTCACCGTGGTGCCGAACATGTATTGCTTGATGGCGGCGGGGGTCACCAGCGCTTGCCATACTTTGTCGGGGGTGGCGGCGATGGTAATGGACGCCCGGGCGATGAGATTGTTGGTCTGGGTAGGCATAGATCTTGGCAGTGAGGAGGTCGGCAGGCAACGGACATGCGTGGATTGCTGAGTTACTGCTAGAGATGCGGCTCGGAATAGCGGGCGTCAAGTCCAGGTCTTCGGGGCTCATCCACTCAGAGCGATGAGCGTGGCCCAGATGGCCATCACCAATCCGATTGCCATCTTGGCGGCCGCCGCGAAGGCCCGGCCGAGCACGGCACCCCATCCGGCCCTCGCCGAGCCCTCCAGCTTCTTGACCCGGGTGTACTCGAAGAGCGCTGCTCCCACGAACGCCCCGACGAACCCGCCGATCACCGACCCGATGATGGGTATCGGTACGCCCACGATCGCGCCGATCAATCCGCCCACCAGCGCGCCCCAGCCGGCCCGGCTCGAGCCGCCGTACTTCCTGGCGTAGCCGAATCCGATCCAGGCCTCGAACACCTCGCCCAGGATCGCCAGCGCCACCATGAAGCCGAGGAACCAGGCGCTCATGGTCTGGAAGTCGGTCAGCCAGCCGTAGCCCAGGATGCCGAGCAGGATCAGCCAGAGCCCGGGGAGGCCGAAGGGGATGAGCAGCAGCCCGACGGCGCCGGCGATGATGATGAGGAGGACTGGCGGCAGTTCAGCGGTCAGCTTGCGGCACTCGATTCTCGGGCGGACGGGTCCTCGTCCAGCGCGCTTCTGACCGCCGCGGCCAGGCGGCCGGGGGTGAACGGCTTCTGCAGGAAGGTGATGCCGGACTCGACCACGTTCCGGTCTCGTACCGCATCGTCGGTGTATCCCGACATGAAGACGACCCGCAGGCCGGGCCGGGCGGCCCGGAGCCGCTCGGCGAGGACCTTTCCGCTCATCCCGGGCATGACGGCATCGCTCAGCAGGAGGTGGATCGGTCCCGCGTGGTCGCGCTGGAGGGCGAGCGCGGCCTCACCGCTTTCCGCCTCCAGGACGGTGTATCCGCATTCCCGGAGCACCCGGGCAGTGAATCGTCTGACGTCCGCCCGGTCCTCCGCCAGGAGCACTACCTCGCTCCTCGAGGCTCCGCCCGGGCCGGGCTCGGTCCGCTCATCCGGGGTGGCGCAGGCCCCGACACACGGCAGGTACACCTTGAACGTGGCGCCGTGCCCCGGCTCGGAATAGACATAGATGCTGCCGCCCGACTGCTTCACGATGCCGTATACGGTGGCCAGGCCCAGCCCCGTGCCCTTCCCCGCTTCCTTGGTGGTGAAGAAGGGCTCGAAGATCTGCGCCTTGGTGATGGGATCCATGCCATGGCCGGTGTCGGTCACGGCGAGCATGACATAGGTGCCCGGCTCGAGCCCCAGATGGGTGCTGGCGTAATCGCCGTTGACCGTCACGTTGCTGGTCTCGAACCGGAGCGTCCCACCCTCCGGCATGGCGTCGCGGGCGTTGATGGCGAGGTTCAGCAGCACCTGCTCCAGCTGGATGGGGTCGGCCCGGACCGCGCCCAGCTCCTCTTCCAGCCCGAGGACGATGTTGATGTGCTCGCCGATCAGCCGGCGGAGCAGCGCTTCGGTCCGGCGCACCACGGCGTTGATGTCCACCTCGACCGGCTGGAGTACCTGCCGCCGGCTGAACGCCAGCAGCTGGTCGGTCAGGGCGCCGGCGCGTTCGGTGGCATCCCGGATGGCCACGAGATCGGCGTGGTCGGGGCTTTCCCCGGCATGGCGCGCCAGGAGATAGTGCACCGCGCCGCTTATCACGGTGAGCAGGTTGTTGAAATCGTGCGCGATTCCGCCGGCCAGGCGGCCCACGGCCTCCATTTTCTGGGCCTGGAGCAGCTGTTGCTCGCTCCGCCGTAACGCCGCCTCGGCCGCCCTGCGCTCGCCGATATCCCGGAGAATGGCGGTAAACGTGTGCCCCCCGGGCCCCCTGGATTCCCCGAAGGAGACCTCCACCGGCACCTCGTGCCCGTCGCGGTGGAGGCCGGGCAGCTCGACGGCGGCCCAGTTGAGATGGCGGACGCCGGTCTCGAGATAGCGCTTGAAAGCGGCCTCGTGCACCCGCCGGAGGTATTCCGGCATGAGCAGGGTCAGGGACCGGCCGACCAGCTCGTCGGGACGATAGCCGAAGACCCGTTCGACCGCGGGATTGACCACCAGCATCCGGCTGTCGCTGTCGATGGTGATGATGGCGTCGGAAGCGGCCTCGGCGATGACTCGATAGCGCTCGTCGCTCGCGGCCCGGGCCAGCTCGGCACGGTGACGGTCGGTGATGTCCAGCACGTTGACGGCTTGCGCCACGACTTCCCCGCTGGCGTCCTTGATCGCCGTGAACTGGACCAGGACGGGAAAGCGGGAGCCGTCCTTCCGGAGGTGCCAGCTCTCGAAGTCGCAATGGCCGTCCCTTCTGGCCCGCTCCCAGCAGCCGGGCACCGCTCCCCGCAGCTCGGGCGGGTACAGCGCCTCGACCGGCATCTGCCGCATCTCCTCGACGCTGTAGCCGTGCATCCGGGCGAAGGCGGGGTTGACCGCCTCGACCGTCTTGCCATCGGCGCTTCCAAGGCGGATACCCCAGGCGGCGTGGGCGAAGACCTCGGCCCAGTTGCGGCTGGTCTCGGGCGTGCCGGAAAGGTCAGGCATACCCCCATTATGTCGAAATCGGCCGGCAATGACTAGCGCCGCGGGAAGCTGGCGGTTCCCCCCAGCGGGCCCCAGATTCCTGCGTCCCTCACCGCCGGTTCCGCCATGATGCGTGCCCTGTCGAGCGTCGCGTTGCTCGCCCTCCTGTCCGGAGGGGCGCCGGAGGACCGGTCCTCTGTGGTTCCCAACGACAACCGCATCCCCGCCGGCCGCCTCGCGGGCGACACACTCCGGCTCCGCCTCGTGGTAGATGTCGCCGCCTGGCGGCCAGAGGCCGACAGCGGGCCGGAAATCGAGGTGCCGGTCTTTGCCGAAGAGGGCAAGGCCCCCCAGGTGCCCGGCCCTCTCATCAGGGTCAGGGAAGGCACGGTGATCTCGGCAACGGTCAAGAACGCGCTGGCCGACTCCACCCTCCGCATCTACGGCCTCGCCACTCGCCCCGCGGCAGTGCATGACAGCCTGGTTATCCCTCCCGGCCAATCCCGGACGGTGACGTTCCCTGCCGGCGTGCCCGGCAGCTACCTCTACTGGGCCTCGCTGGGGAACACCACCCACGAGCGGGATGAGGAGAACGAGCAGCTGGCCGGCGCGTTCATCGTGGATCCCGCCGCCGGGTCGCCGCCCGACCGGGTCCTGGTGGTGAACATCTGGGGGACCAGGACCCCTGAGCGCTACCGCGCCGCCGTCGCCATCAACGGCCGCTCCTGGCCCTACACCGAGCGGATCGCGGCCACGGTGGGCGACACGCTGCGGTGGCGGGTGATCAATGCCACCTGGCGCGGCCACCCGATGCATCTGCACGGCTTCTACTACCGGGTCGATGCCAAGGGCGACACCTTTGCCGATACGCTGTATGCGCCGGCAGAGCGCCGGCTGGCCGTGACGGAGATCCTGCGCCCCCTGCAGACGATGGCGATGACCTGGGTGCCCGAGCGCGCCGGGAACTGGCTGTTCCACTGCCACCTCGCGTTCCATGTGGTGCCCGGTATTCGCCTCAATCCCCCCGGCGCCGACAGCCACGACCGGATGGCGCACGATGCGGCCGCGCACATGGCCGGGCTGGTGGTGGGCATAGCGGTGCGTCCCCGCCCCGGCGACCGCGATGAGGTCCGAGGAAAGGCCCGGCGACTACATCTCTTCGTGCAGGAGGGCGCCAGGCGAGGCCACTCACCCCGGGCCATGGGATTCGTGTTGCAGCGGGACGACCGGCCCCCGGCGGCCGACTCGGTGGAGATTCCGGGCTCGGTGCTGGTGCTGACCCGGGGACAGCCCACCGACGTCGTGATCGTCAACCGGCTGAAGGAGCCGAGCGCCATCCACTGGCACGGGATCGAGCTGGAGAGTTACTCCGATGGCGTGGCGGGATGGAGCGGCGCGGAAGGCCGATTGGCGCCGTCGGTGATGCCCGGCGATTCGTTTACCGCCCGGCTCACCCTGCCCCGGGCCGGGACCTTCATCTATCACACCCACCTCAACGACATCGAGCAGCTCACGTCGGGCCTCTACGGCGCGATCGTGGTGCTCGAGCCGGGGCAGCGGTTCGACCCGCGGCGGGATCACGTCTTCGTGACCGGCTGGGACGGAGAGACTCGCCTGCCGGCCATGCCGCATCTGCTCATCAACGGCGACTCGACGCCGGCCCCGCTGGTGCTCACCGCGGGCGTTTCCCACCGGCTCCGGTTCGTCAACATCGGCCCCGCGGGCCTGAACCGCTATTCCCTCCTGCGCGACAGCTCGCTGGTGCGATGGAAGCGGCTCGCCAAGGACGGCGCCGACCTGCCGCCCCACCAGGCCGTCGAGACCCGCTCGGCCGTGGTGATGGGTGTGGGAGAGACCTACGACTTCGAGTTCAGGCCCGAGCCCGGCAGCTACCGGTTGGTGGCCGAGTTCCGTGACAAGGTGCTGTGGTCGCGCGAGCTGGTGGCGCGGTGAAGCGGTGACCTCTCACTTCTTACCCTTCCATCAAGCGGCGGACCCGGCGACCCAGACCAGGAGGCAGGCCAGCCCGATAGCCAACACGTCTTCCAGGAGGGCCACCACTCCGTCCTTCATTCCAGCTTCAGTGACCAGCCGCCTCCTGGCCTCGTAGCCCGCGAACGCCCCCACCAGTCCGCCCAGCGCGCCCACTGCCACGCCGGCCAGCACCGAATTACCACCGGCCGCGCTGAGCGCCCCGCCCGCCAGCCCGCCCGTGATCATCCGAGCCATCAACGGACCCGGTTTGGTACGGTTGGGCGTCTGGGGCAGCTTGTCGGTGATGAGCTCGACCAGGGCAAGGGTCGAGAAGATGGTCACCGTGATGCCCGATGCCATGAACCCGAACGGCGAGCCCTGGAGGTGGAGCCAGCCCAGCCACGCTCCCCAGCTCACCGCGGCGGGCGGAGTGAGCGACCTGAGTCCGGCGACGAATCCGATGAAGTGCGCCGCCAGCAGATACCGCATGGATCACCTCCCGGAGGAGATCCCCCCGCCTACCCGTTTGAAGAACCCGACCAGGAGCATGATGACACCGATGATCACGAGCAGGTGAATCAGAAGGCCCGCCACCTTGAAGACCACAAAGGCGACGGCCCAGGCGATGATGAGCAAAATCCCAAGCGATACGAGGCCTTGCACAGGAAGCTCCATGGATGGATGATCTGCCATTATACTGCCTTGATCCCCCGACCACGACTCGGGTCTCCATCTCAAGCGACATCCACCGGGGGTTTCCGCCATCACCGCGCCCAAGATCCGCCGCTCCTTCTCCGTCATCATGCCCTTCGTCCGCACGGATGCTCGTGAGGACCGCCTGGCCGGCCCCATCCGGGGCGAGCTGCTCGGCGCCGAGCACCTGGCGGAGCGGGCCCAGGAGCTGGCGGCGGGGCAGCGGCTGGCCGCCGAGCGGCTGGTGCGGCGCACCCCCCTGCTGGCCCGGCTCAACCAGACGCGCCGCATTCTCGAAGGTGTGCACCATCGGCTGACTGCCTCCGACGGGGCTGCGGACGTGGGTCCCGCGGGCGAGTGGCTGCTCGACAACTACCACGTCATCCAGGAGCACATCGGCGAGGTCCGTGAGAGCCTGCCGGGCGACTACTACCGGGAGCTGCCCGAGCTGGCCTCCGGCGCCCTGGCCGGCTACCCCCGGGTCTACGAGCTGGCCATCACGCTGATCGGGCACAGCGAGGGCCGGGTCGACCTCCACAACGTCACCAACTTCGTCCAGGCCTTCCAGCAGGTCTCCACTCTCACCATCGGCGAGCTGTGGGCGGTGCCCGCCATGCTCCGCCTGGGCCTGATCGAGAACGTGCGCCGGATGGCCCTCCGCACCGTGGCCCGGCTCGACGAGCTGGCCTCGGCCGACGCAGCGGCATCCCGTATCGCGGAAGCCGCACAGGCTGGAGATGGTGCCCTGGACGACGAGCTCGACCGGTTTGCCGCCAATCCGCCGGCCCTTACCCCAACCTTTGTCTCCCGCTTCCTCCACCAGCTCCGGGTGGAGGGGGGCGCCCTTCCGGCCGTGGTGCGACTGGAGCAGTGGATCGCCGACGAGGCGCTGAGCGCCGAGGAGGCTACCACCCGCTCGACCCAGCGGCTGGCCCTGACCCAGGTGGTGATGGCCAACAGCATCACCAGCCTCCGCGCCATCGGCATGATGGAGTGGCGGACCTTCGTCGAGGACCAGAGCCGGATCGAGGCGGTGCTCCGGGAGGACCCCGCCGGATTCTACGCCCGCATGACGTTCGCCACCCGCGACCAGTACCGCCACGCGGTGGAGCGGATCGCGCGGCGCACCCGCCGGCCCGAGGAATCGGTGGCCCGCCGGGCGGTGGACTTGGCCCGGGGCGGCGCCCAGGAGAGCGACGACCCGCGCCAGGCCCACGTGGGTTACTACCTGATCGACGACGGACTGATTCAGCTGGAAGATGCGGTGGGCTACCGGCCCTCCCTTGGCGAGGCCATTCACCGCTGGGTGCGCCGCCACCCCAACATCGTCTTCGTGGGTGGCGTGGTTCTGACTACGCTGGGCGCCCTTGGGGCGGTGCTGCTGCTCGGCGGCTCGGAGGCCCGGGCAGCGTGGGTGGCCGTGGTCCTCCTGGGACTCATCCTGGCCAACGACATCGCGGTGAATGTGGTGAACCAGCTGGTCACCGCGTTCCTCCCGCCCCGCACCCTGCCCAAGCTCGATCTGCACGAGCACGGCGTGCCGCCCGAGTTCCGCACCGCGGTAGTGATCCCGACCCTGTTCGGCAGCGTGGACGCCGTACGCGAGGCGCTGGACAACCTGGAGGTGCAGTTCCTGGCCAACCGGGAAGCGCACCTGCACTTCGCGGTGCTCAGCGACTTTACCGACTCGCCCACCGAGACCCGCGAGGACGACGCCGGAATCGTCGAGGCCGCGGTGGAAGGGGTGAAGGCGCTCAACGCCCGCTACGGTGCCGGCAGGGAGGACGCCTTCTACCTGTTCCACCGTCCACGCCGCTGGAATCCGCAGGAGGGCGTATGGATGGGATGGGAGCGGAAGCGGGGGAAGCTGGCCGAGTTCAACCGCTTCGTGCTGGGCAGCGATGCGGGAGCGTTCTCGGTGATCGTGGGAGATACCGAGCCCATCCGCAGCGTTCGGTATGTGATCACCCTGGATTCCGACACGGTGCTTCCGCCCGATGCCGCGCCTCTCCTGGTCGGCGCCCTGGCCCATCCGCTCAACCGCGCGGTGTACGACCCGGCACTTGGCCGGGTGGTGCGAGGCTACGGAATCCTCCAGCCGCGGGTCGGGGTCTCGCTCCCCAGCTCCAACCGCTCGGTGTTTGCGTCCATCCATTCGGGACACCCCGGGGTAGACCCGTACACCACCGCGGTCTCGGACGTCTACCAGGACCTGTACGGTGAGGGAAGCTTCACCGGCAAGGGCGTGTACGAGGTCGAGGCGTTCGAGCGGGCGACGCACGGCCGCTTCCCCGAGAACTCCCTCCTCTCCCACGATCTGATCGAGGGAAGCTACGCCCGGGCCGGGCTGGCCACCGACGTCATCGTCTACGACGATTATCCCTCCCGCTACCTGACCTTCATCCGCCGGAAGCACCGCTGGATCCGGGGCGACTGGCAGCTGCTGCCCTGGCTTACCGGCCGAGTGCCGGGGCCCGATGGCCCCGAGCCCAACCGGCTGTCGCTGCTCTCGCGCTGGAAGATTCTCGACAACCTGCGGCGCAGCACCGTCGAGATGGCCCAGCTCATCTTCCTCGTCGGCGGATGGCTCCTGCTGCCGGGATCACCGCTCCGCTGGACCCTGCTGGGACTCGGCGCCATCGCGGCGCCCTGGATCGTCTCGTTCCTGCTCGCGCTGTTGCGTCCGCCGCTCGACAAGTCCTGGCGCGCCTACTACGCCGCGGTGGGGCGGGATGCGGTGGTCAGCATCCAGCAGGTCGCGCTCGCCGTGGTCTTCCTTCCCCACCAGGCCTGGGTCTCAGCCGACGCCATCGTCCGCACCTTCTGGCGGATGCTGGTATCGCGCCGCCACCTGCTCGAGTGGCAGACCGCGTCCCAGACCGAACGGGGCCTGTCCGGCTCATTCCGCGTGGTCTGGCGCAACATGTGGCCGGCAGTGGTGCTCGCGATCGTCATCCTCGCCGCGGTGATCTGGCGCGCGGTGGCCCGGTCCGATGCCGCGCCCCCCTGGCCCATCGCGGTGGCGGTGCTGCCGCTGGTTCTGGCCTGGATTTTCTCCCCCCGGATTGCGCACGCGCTCGGCGCGCCCCTGCTCCGCCGCGAGCACCGGCTGCCGGCGGAAAGCCGGCGCCAGGCGCTGCGCTACGCCCTGCTGCACTGGCGCTTCTTCGACCGGTTCGTCGGAGAACAGACCCACTGGCTCGCGCCCGACAACTTTCAGGAGAACCCCGCTCCGGTGGTGGCGATGCGCACCTCCCCCACCAATATCGGCCTCCAGCTGCTGGCGACCGCGAGCGCGTGGGACCTGGGCTTCATCACGCTCGACGAGATGGTCCGTCGGATCGAGCTCGCCTTCCGCTCGCTGGAGCGGATGCGCCGGTTCAACGGCCACTTCTACAACTGGTACGAGCTGCACAACCTGACGGTGCTGGAGCCGGCGTACGTCTCCACGGTGGACAGCGGCAACCTGGCCGGCCACCTCATCGCCCTTCGGCAGGCATGCCTCTCGCTCATGGACGAGCCGGTGTACGACGGCCGGGTCTGGCGGGCGCTCGACACGGCGCTCGGGCTGGCACAGGAGCGGCTCGAGATCCACGCGCCCGGGCACCCCGCGGCCGGGTACCTGAAGGCGGCGCATGCGGCATTGGTGAGGTCGCGCCGCCAGCCGGCTTCGAGCACCACTCTCACCCAGATCGCCGACCCGCTGCGCCGGGCCGAGGCGGGTCTCCTCGGCGCCAGGCTCCCGCCCGAAGCGGGCGAGCCGTCGCTCGAATGGATCGCCTGGAGTCTCCGGTTGATCGCGGCGCACTCCGCCTGGCTGGACGGGATCGAGGCCAGGCCCTTTGCCACTCCGCGCCAGCTGGCGGAGGGCTCGACATCCGCCGCGGAGCTGGTGAAACGGCTGGAGGCGATTGCGGGCCGGGCCTACGACTATGCCATGGAGATGGACTTTCGCTTCCTCTTCGACGACGAGCGAAAGCTGTTTGCCATCGGCTTCCAGGGAAACACCCACTCGCTCGACGGCTCGTACTACGATCTCCTCGCGTCTGAAGCCCGGCTGGCGAGCTTCCTGGCGGTGGCCAAGAACGATGTGCCGGTGGACCACTGGTTCCGCCTGGGCCGCACGCTCACCTACGCGTCCGGAGCGCCGGCGCTGGTGTCGTGGAGCGGAAGCATGTTCGAGTACCTGATGCCGTTGCTCGTCATGCGGTCGTTCCCCTTCACGGTGCTGAGCCAGACCTATCAGGGCGCGCTGGCCCGGCACATCGCCTACGGCCGCGAGCGGGATGTGCCCTGGGGTGTGAGCGAGAGCGCGTATAACGTGCGCGACCGGCACCAGACCTATCAGTACCGCCCCTTCGGCGTGCCCGATCTGGCCCTCAAGCGCGGCCTGGGACGGGAGCTGGTGGTGGCGCCGTACGCGTCGGTGCTGGCCGCCCTGGTGGATCCGGCATCGGCGCTGGAAAACCTGAGGGTCCTGGAGAGCCAGGGGGCGCTGGGCCGCTTCGGCTTCCGCGACGCCATCGACTACACCCGTCCCGACTCCGACACCGATCCTCACATCGTCGGGGCCTACATGGCGCACCACCTCGGCATGGGAATGGTGGCGCTGACCAACGTGCTGACCTCACAGGTGTGGCAGCGCCGGTTTCACGCCGACCCGGTCGTGCGGTCGGCGGAGCTGCTGCTGCATGAGCGGATTCCGCGCCGGCTGGTGCCGCAGAAGCCGCAGGACGCCCAGCTGGACCAGGCCATGCCGGAGGCCGAGACCGAGCGGCCTTCGGTGCGGCAGCTGGAGACGCCCGCCACACCGGCGCCGCACGTGGCGCTGCTGGGCCACCTGCCGTACACCATCATGGTCAGCCACTGCGGTGCGGGATACAGCCGCTACGAGGACCTCGCGGTGACGCGCTGGCAGTCGGACGGCACCCGCGACTCTACCGGGCAGTTCTGCTACGTGAAAGACATGTCCAGCGGCCGGGTCTGGTCGGCGGCGCACCAGCCGGTGTGTGCGCCGGCGGACTGGTACAACGCCTTCCTCGCCACCGACCGAGTGACCTTCCATCGGGCCGACGGCGATATCGAGACCCGCACCGAGATCGCCGTGGTGCCGGAGGACTCGGCCGAGGTGCGGCGGGTGACGGTCACCAACAACTCGAACGAGCCGCGCGAGATCGAGCTCACCAGTTACGGCGAGATCGTGTTGTCGCCACCCGAGGCGGACCGGGCCCACCCCGCGTTCGGCAACCTCTTCGTGGAGACCGAGTGGCACGAGTGGGCCAACGCCATTACCGCCACCAGGCGTCCCCGCTCGGCCAAGGAGAAGCCGCTCTGGGTGGTGCACGTGGTAGACGGGTGCAACGAGTGCGTGGGGGCGGTGAGCTGCGAGACCGATCGAGCGCGCTTCCTGGGGCGCGGACGCACTGCGCGAAACCCGATATCGCTGGCGGAGGACGGAGCCCTCTCCGGTACGACCGGGGCGGTGCTCGATCCGATCTTTGCGCTGCGAACCCGGGTGCGGCTCGACCGGGGACAGTCGGCATCCGTGGCCTTCACCACGCTCGTCGCCACCAGTCGGGAGCGCGCCTTCGAGCTGGCCGACCGCTACCGGGACTGCCATGCAGCGCAGCGGGCGCTCGATCTGGCCTGGGCCTCGAGCCAGGTGGAGCTGCGCGAGTTCCACCTCACGCCGGGGGACGCCGCCGTCTACCAGGAGCTGGCGGGCTTCCTTCTATATGGAAGCCCGGCGCTGAGGGCCCCGCAGTCCGAGCTGCGCCGGAACAGGGGCTCCCAGCTGCTGCTCTGGGCTAACGGGGTCTCGGGGGACTGGCCCATTCTGCTCGCCATGATCGAGTCGCCCGAAGGGCTGCCCACGCTGCGCCAGCTGCTGACCGCGCATCGCTACTGGCGCCGGCGCGGCATGATGGTGGACCTCGTGATCGTCAACACACATCCGTCCACCTACTTCCAGGACCTGGCCGACCGCATCACCGCGGTGGTCTACGCCATCGCCGACACCACCTCGATCGACAAGCCGGGTGGCGTGTTCGTGCGGAGGAAGGACCAGCTCAAGCCCGACGAGCTCCTCATGCTGCGCGCCACGGCCCGGGTGCACATTCCCTGCGACGGGCGCGCCCTGGGCAAGATCCTGGCGACCGCGGTGCCGGACGAGCTGCCGGACGAGGACCTCGATGACCTTCCCGAGATCCCCCGGGCGCCGGCGCGAAGCGACTCGCGGGTAGCGCGGGTGGTCCAGCGGATCAGCGCCAGTATTCCGGCGCTGCTGGCGCCGCTCGCCACCGCGCCCACCGCCTTTCGTCCGTCCCGGGTTCGCACCGCCGGGGTCTCCCGAAAGCTGGCGCTGGACAACGGCTTCGGCGGCCTGACCGCGGACGGCGACTACGAGATCCGGGTAAACGGCGACAGCGTGCCGCCGGCGCCCTGGGCCAACGTCGTCGCCAACCGCCACGGCGGCTTCGTGGTGACCGAACGGGGCGGCGGGTTCACCTGGGCCGAGAACAGCTACTTCTTCCGGCTCACGCCGTGGCACAACGATCCAGCCAGCGACCCGGTGAGCGAGGCCATCTACCTCCAGGATGCCGACGACGGCGACTTCTGGTGCGCCACACCGGGACCGGTGCCGGATGGAGGGGCCTACACAGTCCGGCACGGACCGGGCTCCTCCACCTTCGGGCTGGAACGAGACGGAATCGCCAGCCACCTCACGCTCGGCATCGCGGAAGATGCGCCGGTCAAGCTGGGCGTGCTGCGGGTGACCAATAAGGACGACCGCGCGCGGAAGCTCAGGGTCACGACGTATGTGGAATGGACCCTGGGCGCGCTGCGGGAGCATACCCAGCACCAGGTGCGCACGTCGTTCGACCGCGAGAGCGAGACCATCTTTGCCCGGAACTTCTTCGACCCCCAGTTTGCCGGCTGGACGGCGTTTCATGCCATCACCGAGCCGGTGGCCGCCTACACCGCGAGCCGCCGCGACTTCCTGGGCCGGAACGGAACCGCGGAGGCGCCCGCGGGGCTCCGGCTCGAGAGTGTCCTGGGCAGCATCACCGGCGCCGGCATCGATCCCTGCGCCTCGCTCCAGTGCGGCCTGGAGCTCGAGCCGGGCGAAACCCGTGAAATCGGCGTTCTGCTGGGCGCTGCCGACAGCGAAGCGAAGGCCCGCCAGGCGGTGGCGGAGTACCGCAACCTCAAGAGCGCGAAGGGGGCCATCGGCCGCACGGTGGAGAGCTGGGGCGAGCGGCTGTCGATGATTCAGGTGAGGACGCCCGAGCCGACGTTCGACGCGATGCTCAACCGGTGGACCCTGTATCAGGCGCTGGCCTGCCGGATCTGGGGTCGCTCCGCTCTCTACCAGAGCAGCGGCGCCTACGGTTTCCGGGACCAGCTCCAGGACGCGATGGCGCTGGTGTACGCCGAGCCGGCGCTGGCGCGGGAGCAGATCGTCCGGGCCGCCGCCCGCCAGTTCCTCGAGGGCGACGTCCAGCACTGGTGGCATCCCCAGAGTGGGCGCGGGGTGCGGACCCGGTTCTCGGACGACATGGCCTGGCTTCCGTATGTGGTGGACCACTACGTGCGCACCACCGGCGACGCCTCGGTGCTCGACGTGTATGTGCCTTTCCTCACTATGCGGGAGCTCGGCCCCGACGAGCACGAGGTATACGATCTGCCCCAGGTGACGGATGAGCACGGCAGCGTCTATGAGCATTGCCTCCGGGCGCTGCGACGGGCATGCACCGCCGGCGTCCATGGACTGCCGCTGATCGGTATCGGCGACTGGAACGACGGCATGAACCGGGTGGGCGTGGAGGGACGGGGCGAAAGTGTCTGGCTCGCGTGGTTCCTCATCGCCACGCTCCGGTCGTTCGCCGAGCAGGTGGAGAAGAAGGGCGACCGGGTCGTGGCCGCGGAGCTCCGGAGCAAGGCCGCCGGCTATGCCGCGGCGGTCCAGGCCCACGGGTGGGACGGCGAGTGGTATCGCCGGGCCTACTTCGACGACGGCACCCCGCTGGGCTCGCGCGAGAGCGACGAGTGCCGCATCGATTCCATCGCCCAGAGCTGGAGTGTCATCTCGGGCGCTGGTGATGGGGCCCGCCAGAAGCAGGCGATGCAGGCGCTGGAGCAGCACCTGGTGCACAATGACGCGCGGCTGCTCATGCTGCTCACCCCGCCGTTCGACAAGACCGAGAAGGATCCCGGCTACATCAAGGGCTACCTGCCGGGGGTGCGGGAGAACGGAGCGCAGTACACCCACGCCGCGCTCTGGGCGGTGCTGGCGACGGCGCTCCGGGGCGATCACGACCGCGCCTTCGAGCTTTACCAGATGATCAACCCGCTCACTCACGCGCGCACGCCGGAGGAGGTGGCGACCTACAAGGTCGAGCCCTACGTGGTGGCCGCCGACGTCTACACCGCCAAGGGCCAGCTCGGCCGCGGCGGCTGGACCTGGTATACCGGATCGGCCAGCTGGATGTACCGGGTGGGATTGGAGGCCATCCTGGGGCTGAAGAAGCGAGGCGACACGCTCTTGATCGAGCCGAGAGTACCGGCGTCATGGCCCGAGTACAGCATCGAGTATCGCCACGGCAGCAGCTTGTACGTCATCGTGGTCCGGAACGGGGTAAAGACCGAGCGGGGCGGAGTGGAAGTGACGATCGACGGCCAGGTCTCAGCGGAAGGCGTCATCCCGCTGGTGGACGACGGCGAGCGGCACGAGGTGGTGGTTACCACGAAGGCAGCCGAGGCGTTGCGGCCAGGATGACTCCCACACCCCTTTCCATGTGCCTAGGATGAGAGCCTGAAGGGTGGATACTGGTCGGTCGTGAGCAGGAACGCGTAGGCCATCACCCGCAGCCACCAGCGGAACACCCCGACCACGAAATCGAACAGCGGCCGTGGGTAGCGGCCGGTGAAGAGGATGGCAAACCAGGCCAGGATGACGCAAAAGACCGCGGCGACGGCCAGGCAGGCCAGCACAATGTAGTGTGGAATGGCGAGCAGCCACTTCACCAGCGGCAACCAGGGACTCAGGTCGCGCGCGTCCGGGTACGGGATCTCGACGTGAACCGCCTGCTCCTCGTCGGTCGCGGGATACTCGTCGGTCAGCAGGGCCAGATACGCCGAGACCCGGGTCTGAAAGCTCACCAGAGCCACGTTCCAGTCGAACCACCATCCAGGATACTTCCGCCGGAATAGCAGCATGAGAGCCGTGGGCAGGAAGAGCACCCCTCCGGACGCGAAGGAGTACTCGTCCGAGCCCGCGTGCACCACGGGCCCCGCCAGCAGGCCGAGAACGATGATGACCGGAATGACCGCGAAAGGGCGGAAGAACGTGGTCAGGCGGTTCAGTTCCCGTTCGGGGTACTCGATGTCGAGCCACGCGGGAAATTCGGGCGGGGCCTGGTTCATGGGTGCCTCCTGGTTCCATACTACACCCAATCCCGGCCCCGGCTACCTTGCAGGACATGGCCGACTACGTCTCCCGGAGGGAGCTGCTGAGGACCGCCGCCGTCACCGCCGCCGCGATGGCGCTCCCCGGCCCCGTGCTGGCCTGCCGGCGTCAGCAATTCGGGGCCGCGACCGGGACCGACCCGTCTGCTGCTGATCAGGAGCGGCTGGCCGCCTGGACCGCCGTGCTTCGTTCGGGAGCAGCGTCCCACCCCCGTGCGCCGCTGGGCCGCGCGTCAGTCCGGGTGGGCGAGCACGCCACCGGTACGCCGTACGTCCCCAACACGCTCGACGCATACCTCAAGGCGGGCGGCACCCCGTCACAGGAGCCGCTCACCCTCTCGCTCACCCGCTTCGACTGCGTCACCCTGGTGGAGGCGTGCCTGGCCGTGGCGCGGGTGGCAGGCCAGGAAGGGACACCCACCTGGGAGCGGTTCGGCCGGGAAATCGAGCGCATGCGCTATCGCGGCGGAGAGCGCCGGGGCTACACCTCGCGCCTCCACTACTTCAGCGAGTGGATCAGTGACGGTGAGCGGCGCGGGCTGGTCAAGGACATGGGAACAGACCTGAAGGGAGCAGAGGACAAGCGCCCCCTTCGCTTCATGACCGAGCACCGCGCCAGCTATCCGGCCCTGGCCCACGACGGCGTGTACCGGGAGATCGGCGCCATCGAGCGCCGGCTCGACGGTCATCCCCGGCGGGTCATCCCCAGCAAGCGTATTCCCCAGATCGTGGATCGGATCGAGAGCGGCGACGTGCTCGCTTTTGCCACCGAGATCCCGGGGCTCGACGTAACCCACACGGCCTTTGCCTATCGCGACGGGGAGGGAACCCTGCGGGTGCTGCACGCACCGCTTTCCGGCGGAGTCGTCGAAATCACCCAGGCCACTCTCCCTGAGTACGTCTCCGCCATTCGCCGCTCGACCGGCATCCTGGTGGCCCGCCCGCTCGGGTGATTCAAGGACCCGAGCACGCCCCTCCAGGTTGAAAATTTCCCGCCCGAGCCACACATTGGGGGCTTCCAGACACGGGGGGGTATTTATGCGCGCCGTCCTCGTCACTTGCGGCCTCATTCTCTCGGTCACGGCCGGGGCAGCGGCCCAGGGCGCTCCCAGCCAGGCCGCGCCCCACGCCGTCATCGTGATGCCTGATCAGATCACCTGGAAGGCCGGCCCCCCATCGCTTCCGGCGGGCGCCAGGTTCGCTGTCATCGAAGGCAACCCGGCCGAGGCGGGGCCGTTCACGCTGCGGCTCTCGCTGCCGAACGGCTATCGGATTCCGCCGCATTCCCACCCGGGCATCGAGCACGTCACGGTCATGAAGGGGACATTCCGGGTGGGCATGGGAGACAAGTTCGACGCCTCGAGCCTGACGGCTCTCCCCGCGGGCACTTTCGCCGCACTGGCGCCGGGTACCCGGCATTTCGCTCAGGCGGAAGGGGAAACCACGCTCCAGCTGCACGGAACCGGGCCCTGGGGCATTAACTACGTGAATCCGGCCGACGATCCGCGGAAGCCAACCCCGTAAACCGGCGGGCCCTGGAGACAGAACGGCCGGTCCATCCGAAGATGGGCCGGCCGTTTGCTTGGATCGTGAGGCGGTTTAGAGCTTCACGACGTTCTCAGCCGCCGGGCCCTTCTGGCCCTGCACGACGTCAAACTCCACGCGGTCACCCTCGGCCAGGCTCTTGAAGCCCTGGGCCTGGATCGCCGAATGATG
>DASVGF010000116.1:0-18251 GCA_036379675.1 Gemmatimonadales bacterium
GTGTGACTCCGCGCGCCACCCCCGCCGCTCCGCTGCCAGCCGCCCAGGGGGCACCCGGCCCCGCTGACACGGTCCACATCACCTCGCCACTCTACACCTACGGCATCAGCACCCGGGGTGGGCGGCTGGTCGAAGCCAGGCTGGAGCGCTACCGCTCGATGGCTCCGGGCGACAGCGGGCGGCACGCGCAGATCCTGCCGAGGGACGGCCGTCTCCTGGCGCACACCCTGGTGGTGGGGCGAGACACGATCTCGCTCCACGATTGGTCCTTCACGCCATCGGCCGAGACGTTGGCGGTCCGGGAATCCACCCCGCTGCGGCTCAGCGGCACCCGTGACGGCCGCACGGTGGAGCTGACTTACACCTTCAAGCCTGACGATTACCGGATCGATGTCACGGGTCGCGTCACGGGGGTGGGGCCTAACGGAGGGCAACTGCTGGTCGGGATGGGGCCGACGCTGGAGAACACGGAAGCAAACATCGAGGAAAACCACCGCGAGCTCGCCATCGTCACCCGCAAGGGCGACACCGAGCGCACCAGCCTCTCGGATCTCAAGCCCAACGAGCCCCGGGCGCTTAGCGGGCCTTTTCAGTGGGTCGCGCTCAAGTCGAAGTACTTCGTCACCGGGCTCCTCGCGCGCGACAGTAGCGGCATCGCGGGCGTCTCGGCCGCGGCCTACGCTGGGAGTGAGAACACGACCAGCGCCGCGATCGGCGCCAGCCTGCCCCTGCCCCCCAGCGGAGAGTTCGGTTACAGCATCTACGCGGGCCCGATGGAGTACGACCGGCTGGCCAAGCAGGGCCACGGCTTCGACGACGTGAACCCCTACGGGTGGCCGGGCTTCCGCACCATCATCCGGATTTTCGCGGTGCCGGTGCGCTATCTCCTGGTCTGGATGCACGAGCATCTGTATCTCGCCTACGGCGTGGTGCTGGTGGTGTTCGGCATCCTGGTCCGGGTGCTGCTCTGGCCCCTCAACCAGAAAGCCATGCGGGCCAACATGAGGATGCAGGAAGTGCAGCCCCTCATGAAGGAGATTCAGGACAAGTACAAGAACGATCCCCAGAAAGTGCAGCAGGAGATGTTCAAGCTGTACAAGGAGCACAACGTCAATCCGTTGGGCGGCTGCTGGCCCATGCTCCTCCCCATGCCCATCCTGTTCGCGCTGTTCTTCGTGTTTCAGAACGCGATTGAGCTGAGGGGAACCTCGTTCCTCTGGATTCCGGATCTTTCCCGGCCGGACCCGCTCTATCTCATCCCGGTGGCGATGGGAGCCTCGATGTACTTCCTCACCAAGGTGGGACAGGTGGGGATGGACCCCAACCCGCAGATGAAGATGATGTTGTACCTGATGCCGCTGATGATGACCGGAATGTTCCTGTTCTTTCCCTCGGGGCTCAACCTCTATTATACGGTGAGCAACATCGCCAGCATCCCGCAGCAATGGCTCCTGGCACGGGAGCGGAAGAGGCGGACGGCCCGGGCGATCGTGGAAGTGAAGACCAAGCCGGATCCCAAGCCCGCGCGGGCCAAGCGAAAGGCCTGAGCTGCTCTCGGAGCCGATCGTCGCCCTTGCCACCCCTCCCGGCCGGGCCGCCCTGGCCGTGGTTCGGCTCAGTGGGGAGGGCGCGTTCAGCGTTGCCCGACGCGTCATCGCCGATTTCCGACCGACTCCCCGTCACGCCACGCTGGCCACCTTCCGGGACGCCGACGGCCAACCGATCGACCGCGGCGTCTACACCGCCTATCCGGCCCCCCACAGCTACACCGGCGACGACATGGTGGAGCTCTCCTGCCATGGAGGCCTCCTGGTTCCCTCGCGCCTCGTTGCGGCGCTGCAGGCGGCCGGCGCCCGCCCCGCGGCTCCGGGGGAGTTCACCCGGAGGGCGGTGCTCAACGGGAAGCTCGACCTGATCCAGGCAGAGGCGGTTGGCGACCTGATCGAGGCCACCGCGCCGGCCCAGGCTCACGCGGCGTTGCGCCAGCTCGAGGGCGGCCTCTCGCACCGGCTGGCCCAGCTGCGAGCGTCGCTGATCGAGGTGCAGGCCCTGCTGAGCTACGAGATCGATTTTCCGGAGGAGGACGACGGTCCGGTCTCGCCCGAGCGCATCGCCGGGCGGATCGATGCGGCGGCCGCCCAGATCCGCACGCTCGTGGCGGGCGCACCGGCGGCCGAGCGGCTCCGCGAAGGCGCACTCCTGGTGTTTGCCGGGCGTCCCAACGCCGGGAAGTCGTCGCTCTTCAACGCGCTCCTCGGCAGTGAGCGAGCTCTCGTCACCGAGATTCCGGGCACCACCCGCGATACCATCGAAGCTCATACCGACTTTCTGGGCTGGCCGGTACGGCTGGCCGATACAGCCGGACTGTGGGAGGCGGCGGACCGGATCGACCGCATGGGGGTGGAGGTCAGCCGGCGCTACCTGGCGGCGGCCGACCTGGTCCTGCTCTGCGTCGAGTCCGGCCGCGAAATCGAAGCCGACGAAGCCGCGATTGCCTCCCAGCGCCCCTCGCTGCTGGTGCGCACCAAGGCCGACCTGGCGGGCGGCGCGGATGACGGGATCGCAGTCTCCGTCGTGACCGGCGAGGGGCTCGGCGCCATCCGCCGGGCTGCGGCGGAGCGGGTGTTTGCCGACCGGCTCAACCTGGCAGACCTGGAGCCGGGGCTCACCCGCGAGCGGCACCGGACCGCGCTGACGCGGGCGCAGGCCGCACTGGCCGAGGCGGTGACTCATCTCGGTTCCGGAGGCGACGCCGTGCTTGCCGCGCATCACGTGCGGGAAGCCACCGACGCGATGGAGGAGCTGCTGGGCGTGGTGGATATCGAGGACGTGCTGGATCGCGTCTTCTCGAGCTTCTGTGTTGGGAAGTAAAGCGTAAGCGGGACTAGGACAGGCGTAAGCGGTAAGCCGGTTGCTCCAGGATACGAAACCCTCCGGCGTCTTCCATCCAGCGGCGTCGTCTGTTTATGCGTTCCCGCTCACCGCTCACGTTCGTCCTAGTCCCGCTCACCTTTTAAGCAGTCTGAATACCGCGGGCCGCATCCTCCGCCACCTGAAAATCCTGAGCCGCGGCCCGGACCGCTTCGGCCAGGCCCCGCTCCGCCACTAACGCCTCGGTCATCCGGTATCCCAGGTAGTACCCGGCCCGCTCGGGAATGACCCGGCCACCTACCAGCCGGGCGGAGGGGCTCATCCCGCCGGATAGATAGCGCAGCCTCAGGCCCAGACCGCTTCGCTCCAGATCCGGCTCGACCACTCTCCGGAGAAACGAGTCCATTTCGCGAAGCCGGGTGTACTGCCGGCGCGGGTAGCCGAAGTAATCGGCCGCATCGAAGCCGGGAGCGACCGCCTGGGCCGCGTGCACGGCCAGCCCCTCGTTGACCAGCAGCTCGCGCAGGGTGGCCCGGCTCCCGGTGGACCAGTAGTCGTAGTACCCGCCGGATTCGGCCACGAGCCGGCGCATGTCGCTGTTGCTGGAAGGCGAGGTGTAGCGCACCGTGTGGGCCAGCTCGTGCGCCACCCAGACGGGAATCAGATCCGGCGGCAGTCCCATTCCGTAGGTCTCGGGATTCACCCTGCCGGTGAAGTGCTCCAGGCAGATGAACGCCACGCCCCGGCCGCCCACCACCAGCTCGCCGGCGTTGGCACCACCCAGCCCTACCATCAGATAGATGTCGGTGGGCCCGTCCACCCCGATGAGATCTTCAGCCCGGGTGACGGCCTCCTCGGCGAGCTCCACTACATCGGTAGAGGCGGCCAGGGCATGCAGATCGCTGCGATCGGCCTTGAGTGCGGCCGAGACGATCGCGTGCGCGTGGGGTGCGTCGGGGTCGAGGACGTAGTTACGCCAATAGGCGTCGAGGATGGGACGATGACTTTCGCGGTATTGCCGATACGCCGCTTCCCGGTCGGCGGCGTCGAGCACCGCGAGAAAATCCGGAAGGAGATTGATCAGCACGCGAGAGGATACGAAATCGTCTCGACACGCGCAAGAGCGTCTGTAGAGGCCAGAAGTGAGAGGTAAGAGGTGAGAAGGAAATTGAGAGGTCGGGTGGCTCCCTCTTACTACTCACCTCTCACTTCTCACCTTTCTTGTGCTTGGCGACTTCGGCGAGGAAACGGCGCTCCGCGTCGGTGAGACTGGAGAGCCCCTTCTCGCTGATCTTGTCGAGCACCCGGTCCACTTCGGCCGCGACGGGATCGGCGTCGATGCGGCGGCGCGGCCGGGATGGCGTGGCAGGCGTGCGGCGATCCGGCTCGGATGCTCCCGACTGCACCATGACTACGCGCTCGAGGGCGCGCGCCGGTTGGGTGGGACTCTTCCGGGAGAGCGTCTGCACCCGGAAGAAGAGATAGCCGAACATTGCGCCGCCCACGTGAGCGAGGTGCGCGATTCCATCGTTGGGCCAGAGCCGCCAGGCCACCACGTCGAAGATCACCAGGCCGATGACGAGGGTGCGGGCCTTGATGGGGAACGGGATGGGGAAGACGATCAGCTCCGCCTCGGGCCAGAAGTAGGCAAATGCCACTGCCACGCCGAGGACGGCCCCGGAGGCCCCCACGAACGCGCCCACCGGCATGATCCCGGCCAACAACAGGGAGAAGACCGCCGCGCCCACCCCGCAATAGAGGTAGTAGAGAATAAAATGGCGGCTCCCCATGCGGGTCTCGACCGCGGTACCGAACACGTACAGCATCAACATGTTGGCCAGCAGATGCAGCAGGCCCGCATGGACAAACATGTAGCTCACGAAGGTCCAGGGCCGGGTGAGCGCCGTGTTGGGCGAGAACTGGAGCGCGGAGAACAGGTCGCGAGAGGTGAACAGGGTCATGAGCAGCAGCAGCACCACCGCATTGGCGATGATGAGCCGGCCGACCCATGGGGTAACGCGATAGGAAGGAGAGGATCTCATGGTTCTTGAACTCGACCGCGGCGGGCGGCTCTACAGATTCGCTCGCATAAATCAGGAAACTCGATGCCCTCTGCCCGGGCAGCCTGGGGCAGGAGGCTGGTGGCCGTCATGCCGGGCAGGGTGTTCACCTCTAAACAGAAGAGATCCCCTTCCGGTGTCAAGCGAAAATCCACCCGCGAGTAGCCACCCAGCTTCAGGGCTTCGTGCGCCAGCAGGCTCAGCCGCCCGCACTCAGCGGCGATGCCCGCCGGCAGGTCGGCGGGGAAGATCTCCTGGGACATGCCCGGAGTGTACTTGCACTCATAGTCGAAAATCTCGTGCCGCGGAATGATCTCACCGGTCGCCAGGGTCCGCCCCTCCAGCACCCCGACCGTCAGCTCCCGGCCCGGCACGAATCGCTCGATCATGACTTCGTCGTCGTACTGCCGGGCCAGGCTCACCGCGGCATCGTAGTCCTTGGCGCGCTTCACCACCGTCAGGCCTACCGTCGAGCCCTGCTTGGAGGGCTTCACCACTACCGGCCATCCAAAATCGCGCTCTACCTGGCCTCGCGATGCGGGCGCCATCACCCAATCTGCGGTCTTTACCCCGGCAGCGCGAAAGAGCCGCTTGGATATGTCCTTATCCATCGCCATCGCGCTGCCCAGCCGGCCGCTCCCGGTGTAGGGAACACCCACCATCTCGAGCAGGGTCTGGAGGGTCCCGTCCTCACCGCGCCCACCGTGCAATGCAAGGAACAGCACGTCGGCATCCCGGACGACCGCCAGATTGGCCAGGCCGGAGAGCAGCAACCCGCGTTCCAGCGCATGGAGCTGGTCAATCGATGGCGGCTCAGTGCCGACCACGCCGGAGAGGAGAGCCGGCTCGTCGGCCTGGGGGATGTAGCCGCGGGCGGTGTCCACCACCGAGACGTCATGGCCCCGGGACCGGAGCGCTCCGACGACCTGGACCGCCGAGGCGAGGGCCACGTCGCGCTCCGCGGAAGTCCCGCCCGTCAATACCGTTACGCGCATGCTGTACCCCAGAAGCGTGAGCGGTGAGCGGTGAGCAGTGAGCGGGTGAACAAAAAGGGGGCTCTTCCTAACCCCGCTTACCGCTTACCGCTCACCTCTTACGCTGTTCTTTAACGTGTCCCGATCAGCTGCTGTAAGACATCGTACCGGCTCACGATCCCGATCAGCTTGCCGTCTTTCCTGACCAAGGCGGCCGGGCTTTCCCGGGTGAGCATGGCGCCGAGCCGGTCGGTGGGGCAGTTCGATTCGACCTCGGGGAACGGCGCTTCCATCACCTCACGAACGGGCCGGTCGAGCAGGGCAGGCTGGGCCAGCGCGCGCGTCATCAGAGTGCCTTCCACCAGTCCCCCGACCGAGCGCCCGTCCTCGACCACCGGAATCTGGCTCACGCCCCAGGTGCTCATGAGGTTCAGGGCCTGGCGCACGGCCGCCGCGGGGGCCACGCTCACCAGAGGCGGGGCGTTGGCTGGCCGCCGCTCCAGCAGCTGCTCGACAGTGGTGCGGGGCGCGTCGAGCATCTGGTTCTCCTGCATCCACTCGTCGTTGAACACCTTGGACAGATAGCGCTCGCCGGTGTCGCAGAGGATGGTGACGATAAGGGCGTCGGGATTATCCAGCTCGCGGCCGATATCGAGGGCCAGCGCCACGTTGAGCCCGGTGGAGCCACCCGAGAGGATCCCCTCCTCGCGCGCCAGCCGGCGCGCCATCATGAGCGAGGTACGATCCGACACCTGGCGGAACTCATCGATCCAGTCAAACCAGACCGTGCTGGGGATCTTGTCCCCGCCGATCCCTTCGACCTTGTACGGGTGGCCGTCACCCAGGGACCTGGTGCGGTGATACTGGGTGTACAGCGACCCCACCGGATCGCCGGCGACGACCCTGATTTTCGGGTTCTTCTCCTTCAGGTACTTGCCGGCGCCGCTGACCGTCCCGCCGGTTCCCGCGCCCGCGACGAGATGCGTCACCCGGCCACCGGTCTGCTCCCAGATCTCGGGCCCGGTGGTGGCGTAATGCGCCTCGGGGTTGACGTCATTGAAGAACTGGTTGGCCAGGATCGCGCCCGGGGTGTCCCGCGCGATCTGCTTGGCCTTCATCACATAGTTGTCCGGATGGTCCGGAGGGACTGCGGTGGGCGTGATGACCACCTCTGCCCCGTATGCCTTGAGCAGCCGCACCTTTTCCTGCGACATCTTGTCGGGCATGGTGAAGATGCAGCGATAGCCCTTGAGCGCCGCCGCGATCGCAAGCCCCACGCCGGTGTTTCCGCTGGTCCCTTCCACAATGGTGCCGCCCGGCCGGAGCTCGCCGCGCCGCTCGGCGTTCTCGATGATGGCCAGACCGATCCGGTCCTTCACCGAGCCCCCGGGATTGACGTACTCGGCCTTGGCGTAGATCGGCGTACGCACACTCGAGCCCACGCGGGCGAGCCTGATGAGCGGCGTCCAGCCCACCGTATCGAGGACTGAATCGTACGCCTTCAGGTGCTGGGGAGAGCTCATGGAGCGGCGCGTCCTGGTCGCGGGCGGTGGCTCCGGAACTGTACCGGCTGGATGAACGGCGCGGCTACCGGCCGTCCCTGGTGGCGGCCGGGAGAGAAGCGGAGCTCCGGCGCCCCGGCGAGCGCGGCCGAATCGAGCGCGGGGTAGCCGCTGGATTCGGCGATCCGGGTGGATTCCGGGACGATGGCGCCGGACGTATCCACGAAGAGCCGCAACAGCACCTGGCCCTCGATGCCCTGGTCGAGCAGTGCCTGGGGGTAGCGCACGGGTGACACAGGGTTGATGGCCACCGGCGGCTGCTCCACCGGCTGGGCGGGTGGACTGGGCTTGTGGTCGGCCAGTCTCATGGTCCCATCGTCCTTCCGCTCACAGGCTATCAGCACAAAGGCGATCACGGCCGCCGTTCGCGTTGGTTTCAGCATTGAAAAAAACTGGCCACAGAAGGACACGGACGGGGATGGATCGCTCCTGGAGTATGCCATGCTCCCAGGTCACCGTGAATGCCCGAACAATTAATCAACAGCACACCACCACGGAGCGGTGGTTCCCTGGGAGCAATCAATTTCCCTTCCGTGTTCATCCGTGGCTGTTTCTTCTTTCGCCGGCGCGGCGTTTGAAATCCGCCAGGCGGTTGAGCGCCTCCAGTGGGGTCAACGCATTCAGGTCCAGCGACTCGATCTCCTCGACCATAGGATCCTTCTTCTGGCTCTCGGCGAAGAGGGGAAGCTGGCCGGGATCGCGCGGCGGGGGCGGAGCGCCAGGGACCATGCGATGCTCCCCCTCCAGCGTGGCCAGGATCTCGCGAGCCCGCCCCACCACTGCCGGAGGGAGCCCGGCAAGCTGAGCCACGTGGATACCGTACGAGCGGTCGGTGCCGCCGGGCTCCAGCCGATGGAGGAAGACCACGGTATCGCCGCTCTCCCGGACCGCCACATTGTAGTTCCGGGCGTGCTGGAGCCGCTCGGGGAGCTGCATGAGCTCGTGGTAGTGGGTCGCGAACATGGTCTTGCACCCCACCCGGTCGTGCAGGTGCTCGGTCACGGCCCAGGCGATCGCCACGCCGTCATAGGTGGAGGTGCCGCGGCCGATCTCGTCCAGCAGCACCAGGCTGCGGGCCGTGGCGTTGTGGAGGATGGCGCTGGTCTCGCTCATCTCCACCATGAAGGTGGACTGGCCGCCCGCCAGATTGTCGCTGGCGCCCACCCGGGTGAACAGCCGGTCCACCGCCGGCACGCTCGCCTCCGCGGCCGGCACGAACGATCCCATCTGGGCCAGCACCACCGACAGCCCGATCTGCCGCAGGATGGTGGACTTCCCCGCCATGTTGGGGCCGGTGACCAGCGCCACCCGCTCGGCCTGGGTGAAGCGGGCGTCGTTGGGAATGAACGATTCGCGCGGCATCATCCGCTCGATCACCGGATGCCGGCTCTCGCGCAGCGTCAGGTCGAAGCCGTCGTGCACCCGGGGACGCACGTAGCGGCCAGCCACCGCGCACTCGGCCAGGCCGGCCCACACATCCAACCGGGCCAGCACCCGCGCGGTTCGCTGAATCCGGCCGATTGCCTGGCCCACCTGGGCCCGCAGCGCGCCGAAGAGCTCGGCCTCGCGGCTGCCCATCCGCTCTTCGGCGCCCAGCACCCTCGCCTCGTAGTCCTTGAGCTCGGGCGTGACATAGCGCTCGGCGGTCGCCAGCGTCTGGCGCCGCTCGTAATCGGCGGGGACCCGTGCGGTGTGGGTGTGGGTGACCTCGAGGTAGTACCCGAAGACCTTGTTGAAGCCCACCTTGAGCGAGGAGATCCCGGTGCGCTCCCGCTCGCGCTGCTGCAGCTCGGCGATGTACTGGCGGCCGCCGTCGCGGAGCGAGCGCAGCTGGTCCAGCTCGGTGTCGTAGCCGGGCCGGATGACCCCGCCGTCGCCCAGCGTCATCGGAAGCCGCTCATCCAGCGCGGCCCCAAGCCGGCTGCTCAGGTCGGCCAGCAGGTCGAGCTCCTCCGCGGCCTCTCCCAGGGCGAGGCTGGCGGCACCGCCGGGCATCCGAGTGCCGGCCAGCTCGGTGAGCGCCCCCGCCACGTCGGGAAGCCGCTGAAACGAGTCCCGCAGCGCCCCCATCTCGCGCGGCGTCGCCCTCCCGGCGGCCGCGCGCCCGGCGAGCCGCTCGATGTCCCGCACTCCGTCCAGCGCCTCCCGGAGACGGGCCCGTCCCCGGCCATCCCGCACCATGACCTCGACCGCATCGAGACGGGCTTCGATGGCCGGAGGATCGCAGAGCGGGGAGAGCAGCCACTGCCGGAGCAGCCGCGCGCCCATCGGGGTCACGGTCCGGTCCACGGTCTCGAGCAGGGTGCACCCGCGCACGCCGGAGCGGAGCGGCTCCACCAGCTCCAGGTTGCGCCGGGTCATCTCGTCCAGCCAGAGGAACGCCTCGCTGCGGCGGACCAGCGGCCGCCCCAGGTGGGGCAGCCCGCCGGGCTGGAGCTCGCCGAGATAGCGGAGCAGCGCCCCGGCGGCGCCGACCGCGGGCGCGTCGTGGGGGCCGATGCCGAGCCCGCCGAGCGAGGTGAGCCCGAGCCGCCGGGCCAGCTCTTCGGCGGCGAGCGCGGGGTCGAACTCCCAGGGTTCCCGACGAGTCGTGAGCGGCGGGGCAGCAGGGCTGCGGAACGGCGGGGCAGGATCGTCGCTGGAGATCACCATCTCTGCTGGGCTCAACCTGGAAAGGGCTTCTTCGAGGTCTTCCTCAGAGACGGTCTCGAGCACGAACTCTCCGGTGCTCAGATCCACTGCGGCGAGACCGACCTTTCTGCCCCGCTCCCCCTCCACCCGCAAGCGGGTGCCCACCCCGCTGCCCCGCCCCACCGCCACCATCCAGTTGTTCCTCGACCCCGGGACCCACCCGTCCTGCAGCATCGCGCCGGGCGTGACGGTCTCGACCACCTCGCGGCGAACCAGGCCGCGCGCGAGCCGGGGATCCTCCACCTGCTCGCAGATGGCCACCCGGTGGCCGGCGCCCACCAGTTGCCTGAGATAGTCCGCCGCGGCCTTGACCGGCACGCCGGCGAGGGGCACGCCATCGCCGCGGGAGGTGAGCGTGATGTCGAGGATGCGGGCGGCGAGCTGGGCGTCTTCGTGGAACATCTCGTAGAAGTCGCCCACCCGGTAGAACAGGATGGCGTCCGGATGCTGCGCCTTGACCTCCCGCCAATGCTTGAGCATCGGCGGCGTGGGCGTGGCACTGTCCCGGCTGGCGAGGGGCATGGAGGCAATATAACGCGCGCCCGGCTCTCACCGGGCGCGCTGTTGTGGCCTGGCTGAAATGCGAATCAGTTGCGGGCTAGCTGCCGGTGTTGGTGTACTGGACGCAGTCGCCCTGGTTCTTGAACGGGGTGCCGTCGGCCCTGGTGAATGTCTGCCAGCCGCCGTCCTTGCAGTCGTCTTTCGCCGCGGCCGCGTTGGCCGTGCCCAAGCTCAGATTGTCGAACACGAACCCATGCCCAAGCGTGGTCGGGGCGTTGGGTACGCTGCTGGTACGGTAGAGGATGCGATTGACAGCGGGCGGCCTGCCGAGATGGCCAGCGGCTTCGCAGTCATAGCGGTAGTAATCCTCCCAGCTCGTTCCCGTGTGCGCCAGCGAGCCGTCCACATACACCCTGACGATGTCGTTGCTGGGCCCTTCGCGTAGATCCATGGTGAGCTTGATCGTATGCGGCACGGCCCGGTTCAGGCCGGTAGCGATCCCCGTGGCCTCTGTAAAGTTGGCATCGCCGCAGGCAAGCGGGCCCGAGAAATCGACGCCCTGCACGTCCACGAAGTCGACGGCCAGGCCTGCCGGCTCGTCTCTCAGCCGGTAGAAGCTCATCCGAGCTCCGTCGCCGCGATCCGGACTGACGGTGACGGCCAGGCCCGGCTGTTGCGCCGCCGGTACGGTCGAGGCGAAGTCCTGCTCCACCTCGAAATGCCGCTGCCGAGTGCCAGTGGGGATACACCAGATACTGCAATCCGAGGTGCTCTCACCCGCATGATTGGTGGTTCTCTTGGAGAACGTCTGATCTCCGAAGGAGCCACTGGTGATGGCGTTCGAGATCCGTAGGCTTTGGGTGCCAAACGCCGGGTAGTTATAAGGGGGAACGGCGAGAGCGTTCACGGCCACTACGTGATCGTACGGTCCGGCGCTCAACCAATCGTCCTGAAGGTGGATCTTCCCGGGGATATACCATGCGCCGGCTTCCGCGGGCTCGAATCGGATCAGGAACGCCGAGTTCGCCACCAGGAACGATGGCGCCAGGTTGGTCGGGTCGTTTGGATTAGATGAATCGGTCATGCTCTCGGTACAGGCCGAGCCCAACAGCGCGAGTAGTGCGATAGCGCTCGCCTTGTTCAATACATTCATTAGCCCTCCGTGGTGACTTGCCCGATCGGGCGCAGATTTTCACGAATCGTACCGTTCGTCCGGGCTTCGCGATCCCCGCGTCCCGGCCACGTGGGCACCCCTGATCAGGGCACAGCCACTACACTACCCTATTATACGGCTGTCCAACAGGGGGGCAGATCGAGCCAATACCCAACAAGATGCGACAGAAATGGCCTGATCCTGTCGCATTCGCGTGCTGCCACGGCGGTTACCCGCGACCGCCCGCCGATTCTGAGGTATACTGTAGCAGCGCTCGAGTCCGGCTTCGTTCCCTGACGGTTCCGACCGAAGGAGGTACACCATGCCGCTGCGTACGCTCCTCTTTATCGCGGGAATCCTTGCATTGGTATTCGGTCTCGCGTTTCTGTTCGCCCCCCGGCCAGCCCTCGCCCTCTACGGTGTCCCCTCGGACCCCTCCGTGGTTCTGCTCGCCCGGTTCTTTGGCGCCGCCCTGGTGCAGGTCGGGCTGGTGCTCTATCTGATCCGCGACGTCCCCGACCCCAGAACCCAGCGAGGGGTGGTGCTCGGATCGTTTCTCGGCTCGCTCGCCGGATTCGTGGTGGCGCTGACGGCTCAGTTCTGGGGGCTGGTCAACGCGTTCGGCTGGACGTCGGTGGCCATCTACGGCCTGCTCCTGTTGGGTTATGGATCTTTCGTGTTCGGCAGGCCGCAAACCGTCTGACATGATCCCTCAGCAGGAGACTCTGATGATGGCGCGACGCCGGCGGGCAATGGTGGCGGCAACGATACAGCTGCTCACGGCCACTCCCCTCGCAGCGTTCCAGGCTCAGCTCAATCCGGGGGCAAGAATACGCGTCACCAGCGACTCCGGGTCACCCCGAGCACGGATCGGGACGCTCGTCTCCATGGACTCAAATGCGCTCCACTTCCGCTCGGCCAAGGACAGCTCACTCATCTCCGTGCCCACGGGCTCCCTTGTGCGCCTCGAGCAAAGCATGGGACGGAAATCCAATGCCGGCCGAGGAGCCTTCATTGGAGCGCTGGTCGGGGCCGGCACGGGATTGCTGCTGGGGCTCCTCGCATCGGCGGCGGAAGATGATCGGGATAGTTTCTACGATGTCGGTCCCGAAGACGTGTTCGCGGCCACCGCTGTACTGGGCGCCGCCGGAGCGGGTGTCGGGGCACTCATCGGGGCCATGTCCCACCGGGACCGCTGGGAGCCGGTGCCGCTTCCCGGCGGAACGGGGAGGGCACGGCGGATGTCCGGAAGAGTGGGATTGGCGATCGCCTTCTAGGTATACTGCGGACCATGCTGTGCCAGCGATGCGGCCAACGTGAAGCCGAGATCTTCCAGACCCAGCGGGTGGGAAACCGGACCTACGAGCGGGACCTCTGCGCCGAGTGCGCCAGGCAGGACTACGGCGTCTTTCTCGGCGCGCTGCTCCAATCCCAGGTGCCGGGCGGGGCGCCGCTGACCGACGAAGAGGAGCAGGAGGTGCGCCGCGTCCTTGACGACGCGGCGCCTCCGAACGAAGACTAAATATGAAGAGCCGGCGGTCTATATCTCAGAAGCACACTGCTCGACCGTCTCTCCGAGCTTTCCGCCCGAGACCGCCGAATCGATAGACGCTTCGGCCGGCACCGGAGTCGAGTCGCTCACCGTGCTTGAATCCTTGCCCTCCTCCACCGGCACGACGGTGGAATCCGCCTGCTCCGCCGAATCGCGCCATGACGCAATCTCCTCCTGGAACTTCTGCGACAGCCTGCTCAGGTCCACCGACACGGACTCGGGCTCCTGCACGCCGCTGGTAACCCGGGCCAGGGCCACCGACGCCTTGCTGTAGCTGCTGTCCACCGCGAGCGCCGCCTCGTACGCCTGGGCCGCGGCCGCGGGGTGGCCGGACCGCTCCAGGGCGGTGCCCAGGTTGTTCTGAAACACGGGTGCATTGCTTCTGATCTCGACGGCGCGCGCCAGCGGCGGCAGCGCCTCGCAGCTCCGGTCCTGCTGAATCAGGATCAGCCCCAGGTTGTTCATGGACCAGACATCGCGCTCGTCCACCGTCAGCGCGCGCCGGTACGCCTGGATGGCCTCGTCGATGTTGCCCAACTCGTAGCGGGCCCGGCCCAGCAGGCGCAGCCCCTCGTTCGACATCGGTTCCAGGCTGAGCGCCGTCTGAACCCGCTCGAGCGCCTCCTTTGCCTTGCCCTGCTCCAGCAGTACCCGGCTGGAATTGAAGAGACTCTTCCGGTGGTTGGGGTCGAGCTGAAGCGCCTGGTCGAAGGCGGTCGCGGCCTTCGCGTGGTCGCCCGCCTTCCAGGCGGAGAGCCCCAGCATGTAGTAGCCCCACGGGTTGTCGGCGTGGGAAGCGGTATACGAGGTGAACAGCTGGGCGGCCTCGGGGTAACGGCCGGCGGCGAAGGCCGACTCGGCTACCTCATAGGAGACAGGTGCGGCCGGCACCGCGGTCGCCACCGCAGTCTCGGTGCCGGCCTCGGCGGTAACGGTGGGGGTATTCGCCCCGGCCGAGGTGATCTGGGGGCGATCGGAGCTTTGGCACGCGACGGCCAGCGGGATTGCCGCCGACAGGGCGAGCAGGTGAAGACGAGTAAGCGAGCGGGACATGGACTCCTCCTTCGGGATGGCGCCAGGCGCCGTGAGTGACCAGCGGACGGCAGCGGTAAAAGCAATCGGCCGGCCACGCCTTCTCGCCCTGAGGAGTCAAATGGAGTGGGTTGTTTCCTAAGGAGTTACCGTGGTGAGAGGAGATCCAGAAAACTCGGCCGTGTAGTGGGGTCCACGGCCGGGCCACCCGGTTCGTGTCCCGGCGGACACGCCGGGACTCACTTGCTCTTGATGCCCAGCCGGCGCATGACCTTGATCAGGCTCGCGTGGTCGGAGAGCCCCAGCTCCTCGGCGGTCCGGGTGACATGCCACTCGTTCCGTTCCAGCGCCGCGACCACGATCTGCCGCTCGGCCTCGAGCTTGAGCGCCTGATAGCGGCGCTCCCCGGTGGCCGGCGGCGACTCAGCGGCCTGCTCCCGGATATCGGCCGGCACGTGCTCCGCCCGGAGTATGTCGCCGTCGGCCGCAATGATCATGCGCTCGACCACGTTTCGGAGCTCGCGGACATTGTTGCGGCTCCAGTCGTAGCCCATGAGCAGGTCGAGCGCGTCGGACGAGAGCTTCTTGGGCCGGATGCGAAAGCGCTCGGAGATAGCCGCCACGAACCCCGACGCCAGCTCCGGCACGTCGGACAGCCGGTCCCGCAGGGGCGGCACCCTGAGCACGTGCACGCCGAGCCGGAAGTACAGATCCTGCCGGAACCGGCCGGCGGCCACCTCGGCCTCGAGATCGCGGTTGGTGGCGGCCACCACCCGGGCCTCGACCGGAATCGAGCGGTGGCCGCCGAGCCGGGTGACCTGCCGCTCCTCCAGCACCCGGAGCAGCTTGGCCTGCACCGCGAGCGGCATCTCGCCGATCTCATCCAGAAACAGGGTGCCGCGCTCGGCTGCCTCGAACGCGCCCTTGCGGGTGGCGCTGGCCCCGGTAAACGCGCCCCGCTCGTGACCGAACAGCTCGCTTTCCACCAGGTTTTCCGGCAGCGCCGCGCTGTTGATGGCGATGAACGGTCCGCTCGGGCCCGGGCCGTACCGGTGGAGGTCGCGGGCGACCAGCTCCTTGCCCGAGCCGCTCTCTCCCATCACCAGCACCGGACTCGGAATCGGCGCCACCCGGGCGATGGACTCGCGCAGCCGGCGGATGGCTGGGCTGTCACCGATCATCGACGACTCCCCCAGCTGCCGCCGCAGCGAAGCGACCTCGGCCCGGAGCCGCTTCCTCTCCAGCACGGTCTCCACCTCGCGCACCACCACCTCCATCGGCTCGGCCTTGTCGATGAAGCCGTAGGCGCCGAGCCGCACCGCCTGGATGCAGCGGTCGTAGTTGCCGGTGCCGGTGTAGACGATGACCGGCACCTCGCTGCCCTGTTGCTCCAGCGCGCGCAGTACCCCGAAGCCGTCCATGCCCGGCATCTCGAGATCGAGAATCATGCAGTCCGCGGCCGAGCGGGTGAGCAGGTCGAGGGCCTCGCTTCCACCCGCGGCGGTGAGGACTTCGTACCCCCCGACGCGCTTGAGATCGTAGGCGTACTGCTGGGCCAGGGCAGGAACGTCGTCTACCACCATCACCAGCGTCATGCCCCGGACTCCGCACCGGACGCCGGCAGCTCGATCACGAAGCGGGTACCGGCCCCGGGCTCCGTCTCTACCCGCAGGGTGCCGTTGAGATCGAGGATGAGACGGCGCACGATCGAGAGCCCCAGTCCGGTGCCGCCCGGCTTGGTGGTGTAGAAGTCGTCGAACGCCCGGTCCAGCTCCTGCCGGCTCATGCCGGTTCCGGTATCGGTGACGCTGATGCGCACGGGCCGGGGCTCTCCCTCACCGCCGGCCGACTCGGTGGCGACGGTCACCGTGCCTCCGGACTTGCCGGCCATGCTTTCGATTGCGTTTCCAATCAGGTTCTCCAGAATCCGGCGCAGCACCAGCTCATCGCCGTGCACCGGCGGGACCCGCGCATCCAAGCTGGTCCTGAGCTCAATCCCGTCGGCGGTGCGGCTTCGGAGCATGCCGGCGATCAGGTCGTTCACGTTGCAGGGCCGCCGGTCCAGCGCGGGCGAGAGCCGGGCGTAGTTGCGGGCGAGGGTCTCCAGGTACTCGACGCTCGAATCCAGGGTGCCTTTCCGCTCTTCGAACACGCTGGGCAGGAGCGCCGGCTCCTGCCGCGCCACCTGAGAGAAGTGCCGCAGCACGTTCCGGATCGGCGCGAGCCCGTTCTTGATGTCGTGATTCACCTGCCGCGCCAGATCGCCCACTGCGGCCCGGCGCTCGACCTCGCGCAGCCGGGCCGAGCTGGCCCGCAGCCGCTCGGTCATGCTGCCAAGCAGCCGGGACAGGGCGCCGATCTCATCGGTGCGGTCACTCTCGAAGCTTACATCCAGGCGGTCGAGGTCGATCTCCGAGGTCTTTCTGGCCAGCTCGCGGAGCGGCCGGCTGATACGCGACGACAGCCACGCGGCGAGCACGAGCGCCACCACCACGGTGAGCGCCAGCGCCAGCAGAAACCAGCGATCCACGCTGCGTTGTAATGCCTGCAAGGTACCCATCGACTGGGTGATGACGAAGTCGGCCGTGTCGAGAGCGGGCGCGCCTGGGTTGAGCAGATCGAGGTAGGGCAGCGGGATCTGGCGGAGCACCCGGTCCCCCTGCAGGGCCGTGTCCTTCTCGCCCGGCCGGGTCAGCCTTACGCTGAGATCGGGCTCACGGGTGAGCCGGTTCAGCAGCCGGTCTTCGGCGGCAACTCCACCCACCAGATGGAACCGCCTGCCACTCACCTCGAACGAGTCCACCCGCGTCAGGGCCAGCAGCGGGGCCTCGGGGGTGCGGGTGCGAACCAGCGCCGGCGTGACGGCGCCGGCCAGGAGCCGGGGCAGGTCGGGCTGCCGCTGATCGAACTCGTTCCGGAAATGGCCCGAGCTGAGGATGCGGCCGGTACTGTCCTGGATCTGGAGCATCGAGAGCCCCGAGAGCCCGATCGCGTTGCCTGCGTAATCAAGCAGGTAGCGCCGGGAAGCCGGGTCCGACTGGAGCACCGCAAGCCGGAACCGGTTGTCGCGGACCAGGTCCGATCCCAGCGCAGTGAGGCGGCTTGCGATGGTGGTGCTCTCCCGCGACAGATCGCTCTCGATCACTCCCGCCATCGCAGTAACCCGTCCCTCGTACTCGGCCGTGAGCCGGCGCTCCATCTCCCGTCGGACGCCAAGCGCCAGGGCGCCGAGCGGCAGGAGCACCGCGATCAGGATGCCGAGGAGAAGCCGGGTGCGGAAGCTCATGGCTGGGCCACCCGCACGGTGCCGTCCCAGTCGACCGTGAGTGGCGGAGCTCCTCTGCGCACGATGGCGCGAGCCCGCGTCTCGATGATCGGGTGGACGTGGGCTCCTACGGGCAACCGGGCCAGCTCATGACACTGCGCGGGTGCCTGACGAGGGAGACTCACGACAAAGCCGCGGTCGTGCTGATTAGCGAGGGCGACGGCAAACTCGGCGGGACCCAGTCCCAGAGCGGTGAGCGGCACCGAGTCGCGCGCGAGCGCCACGATGCGTTCCGCCAGTCCTCGCGCAACTCGATCATCCCGCGGATAGACAATGCGTGGTGAGATGGGTGGTGACACGGCCCACGACAACTCGATCAAGGGGCACTTACCAGTCCACCAGAAGGGAAGCTCGGTCGGGCGCGCCTCCGCTTGGGCCACATCTTCTGCCAGGGATCGCCGCACCGAATCGACACCCAGGATCCAAATCGGCCAAGCGCCGGCTGGCTGGACCAGGGCATAGAGCCGGCTCCAGGGAAGTGGAAACGTCGTGAACTCCGGGCGGCCCGCCGCGTAGTCCACGACGGCGGG
>DASVGF010000117.1:0-18393 GCA_036379675.1 Gemmatimonadales bacterium
CCAGGGTCCAGCCGGTAGTGGCGATGACCGTCGCCGCAGCCAGCGCTCCCACCGATCCGAGGGCATCGCCCAGGACATGGAGATAGGCGCCCCGGACGTTCAGGTTTCCGTGCCGGAGGCCGTGCAGGATCCCCAGGCTGACCAGATTCACCACCAGCCCGCCGGCCGCGATGACAAGGAAGAGGCCGGCCCGGATGGGCTCAGGATTCTGGATTCGCTGGACGGCCTCGAGGACCACCCAGCCGGCGATCCCGAACAGCGCCGCGCCGTTTACCAGGGCCGCGAGTATTTCCCAGCGCTGGTACCCGTAGGTCTTGTTCTCGTTGGCGGGACGCAGGGCGATCCAGGCGCTGAGCAGTGAGAGCGCCAGGGCGCCGGCATCGGTGAGCATGTGGCCGGCATCGGCCAGCAGGGCCAGCGAGCCGCTGACGAGGCCCCCCACGGCCTCGACGACCATGAAGATCAGTGTCAGCGTCAGGACAAGTGCCAGGCGGGGCAGCGGGGCAGCCGGGCGGTTGGACGTCAGCGAAACACAATCGGCGCGCATAGACCCGGAAACGGGCTGTCCAGTCATGCTGCAAATTTAACCAGTTGGTCTTCTACTGCCCCGCTGCCCCACCGCCCACCCTCACCCGCACCGCCTCCGCATGCCCGAACAGACCCTCGGCCTCGGCCAGGGCAATGATCGCATCGGCATCCTGCCTCAGCCGGCTCGCAGAGTAACGGATGATGCTGGTCCGCTTTACGAAGTCGTAGACGCCGAGGGGAGAGGCGTAGCGAGCCGTGCCGGCGGTGGGCAGAACGTGGCTGGGGCCGGCGATGTAGTCGCCCACCGGCTCGGGGGTGTCGTCGCCCAGGAAGATGGCGCCGGCGTTGCGGATGGAGCTGGCGATCCGTTCCGCCCCTTCGGCGGCTATCTGGAGGTGCTCCGGGGCACGGCGGTTGGCTACCTCGATGGCATCCCGCATCGAGGCCGCCAGGACGATCAGCCCGTTGCGGTCGAGCGCCGCCCTGGCGATGGCCGCGCGGGGCGCCCGGGTCAGCGCCGCCTCCAGGGTTGCCGGCAGGGCCGCGGCCAGGTCCGGGTCGGTGGTGACGCACCAGCTCACGGCATCCTCGTCGTGCTCCGCCTGGGCGATCATATCCGCGGCTACCCGCTCGGGCCGGGCGGTGGAGTCGGCAATGATGAGCACCTCGGTGGGCCCGGCAATCATATCGATGCCCACCCGTCCCACTACCTGGCGCTTGGCTTCGGCCACCCATCGGTTGCCGGGGCCCACGATCTTGTCCACCCGGGGGATAGTCCGGGTGCCGTAGGCGAGCGCGCCGATGGCCTGCGCCCCGCCGACCCGGAACACCCGGGTGACCCCGGATAGGGCGCAGGCGGCCAGCACGATGTCGGTGGCCCCCTGGGGCGGGACCACCGCGATGATCTCCTGGACCCCGGCCACCAGCGCGGGGACCGCATTCATCACCACCGTCGACGGATAGGAGGCCTTGCCGCCCGGGACGTACAGGCCCACCCGGTCGAGCGGGGTCACCTTCATGCCGATCAGGCTCCCATCCTCCTCGGCCAGATGGTACCCGGTCTCCCGCTGACGCTGATGGTACTCGCTGACCCGCTGAACCGAGTGGGCGAGCGCCTCACGCAGCCGCGGCGGGATCCGTCCTAACGCGCTCTGCCAGGCGCCCGCTTCCAGCTCCCATTGGGCCGGCGGGAGATCCACTCCATCGAATTTCAGGGTGTATTCCCGTACCGCCTGATCGCCCCGCTCGATGACATCCTCGAGGATGGCGCTGACCCCTTTCCGGGTATCGGGGTCGGCGCCGGCGAGCCGCGGCAGGAAGGCGTCGAGCGCTTCGAGGGGTGGAACCGTCAGGCGGCGGATCAGAGGCCACCCTCGCTGAGGGGGCGTTGGCCGACTAAACTTTGGACGTATGGAAAACGCAGCTTCCCCTCCAATGTGGTTCGGGCTTTTTGCCGTCGTGGTGCTGGTACTCGCCAATGCGTTCTTCGTGGCGGCTGAGTTTGCCCTGGTGGGAGCCCGGCGAACGCGCCTCGACGAGATGGCGCGGGCCGGCGACCGCAAAGCTAGGCTGGCCCGCCGCGCGGTTCAACATCTCGACCGCTACATCTCGGCCACCCAGCTGGGGATCACGTTGGCCTCCCTGGGTCTGGGCTGGATCGGCGAGCCCGCCCTGGCCGGGCTGATCGAGGGCGCGTTCCGCTGGATGCCCGGCGCGCTTGCCAGCATTGCCACCCACGGTGTGGCCTCGGCCATCGCCTTCATCATCATCACCATTCTGCACATCATCCTGGGTGAGCTGGTGCCGAAGGCCGTCGCCCTGCTCTTTCCCGAGCAAACCAGCGCGTGGCTGGCGGCCCCGCTGATGGGTTTTGCCTGGGTCATGGCGGGTCCCATAGCGGTGCTGAACGGCACCGCCAATCGCCTGCTGCGAGTTCTGGGCATCGATCCGCCGGGTGAGACCGAGCGGCTCCACTCGCCGGAGGAGATCCGGATGCTGGTGGAGCAGAGCACCGAGGGTGGCAGCCTCGGCGGCGAGGATGCCCGGCTGCTGGAAGGCGTGTTCGAGTTCAGCGAGAAGACGGCCCAGGAGGTCATGACGCCGCGTACCCAGATCGCCGCCCTTAATGCCGACCTGACCGTGGAGGACGCCGCCGACCAGGTGGCGACATACGGTCGCTCCCGGTATCCGGTGTATACCGATTCGCTGGACGAGATCATCGGCGTGGTCCACGCCAAGGATATTCTGGCCGCGCTGCGGGCCAGACCGGGCCAGACCATCCGCATCATCATGCGGCCGCCGCTGTTCGTGCCCGGCACCCGCGAAGTGGAAGACGTGCTGGCCGACATGAAACGGTTGAAGACCCATCTCGCCATTGTGCTCGACGAGTACGGCGGCACGGCGGGTCTCGTCACCATGGAAGACCTGCTCGAGGAGATCGTCGGCCCCATCTACGACGAGTACGACCCCCAGGACCGGGTGGGTCCCTCCGACGGCGCGCCCCGGCTGGATGGGTCGATGCCGATCTCCGAGTTCAACACCGAGTTCGGAGCCAACCTGGACGACACCGATTACACCACCATCGGCGGCTACATCTTCGGTCAGCTGGGCCGCCTGCCCCGCCCCGGCGACCGGGTCACCGTGGGCCCCTACACCTTCGAGGTGGTCGAGATGGAAGGGCGCCGGGTCAAAACGGTGCGGCTCCACGCTCCCAAGCCCGAAGAGAACGCGGCCTCCAAGCCCGCGTGATGTTTCCCACGACCATCGCCGCGAGTCCTCCCGGCGCGCTCGATCTCACCGGCGAGGCGGTGCGCCGCCGCCGCGCCCTTCAGCGCGCCACCATGGGTGCGCTGGAGCAGGCCGGCTACGAGGAGCTGATCCCGCCCACCTTCGAGTACGAAGACACCTTTCTCCGCGCCGGCGGCTCAGGCGTGGCGGAGCGTCTGGTACGGTTTCCCGACCGGGACGGCCGGATCCTGGCGCTGCGCTATGACTTTACCGCCAGCCTGGCGCGGGTGGCCGCGACCACATTCTCCCGCGCCGGCCGCACTCTCCGGCTCTGCTACTCGGGCAAGGTCTTCCGGCAGGAACCGGAGCGCGGGGGCCGCCCGCGGGAGATGCTGCAGGTGGGGGCCGAGCTCCTGGGCCAGGGTGACTTTGCCGCGGATATCGAGATCGTCCGGCTCACCTTGAGGCTGCTCCGGGCCGCCGGACTCAAGGATTTTCAGATCAACCTGGGACACGTCGGGGTGCTCGCGGCCGGGCTCGAGGCAATCGAGGAGCCGCTCCGCTCGAACGTGCGCCGCTGGATCGACCGGAAGGACCGCGGCAGCCTCCGCAGCGCCCTCGCGGGCCTGTCGGGAGACGCGTGTGCCCTCATGACACTTCCGTTCGTCATCGGCCGGCGGGATGCGCTGGAAGAGGCGGCGCGCACCGCGCCCCAAACGTCGCGGCCCGGGCTGGAGCACCTCCTGGCGCTGGACGCCGCGCTCAGTCCCGACGAGCGGGCCCACCTGGTGTACGATCTGGGCGAGGTGCGGGGGCTGGACTATTACACCGGCATTCACTTCGAGCTGTACGTCGCAGGGGCGGGCCGGGCGGCCGGGGCGGGCGGACGCTACGATGACCTGATGGGCCGCTTCGGACGGCCGATGCCGGCGGTGGGCATGTCGCTCGACCTCGACACGATCGCCGAGGTACCGTTGTGAGCCGCATGCGCATCGCGCTGGCCAAGGGGCGCCTGTTCGAGCCGTCGGTGGCCCGGTTCAAGAAGGCGGGCGCCGAGCCGGCAGCCGACGCCGGGCGCCGCCTGCTGATTCCATCCAGCGATCCGTCCATCGAGTTTCTGGTGGTGAAGCCGGGCGACGTTCCGGTCTATGTGGAGTCGGGCGCCGCCGACCTCGGAGTGACCGGCACCGACGTGCTGCGAGAGAGCGGTGCGGATGTGCTGGAGCCGCTGGAGCTGCAGTTCGGATTCTGCCGGCTGGTCGTCGCCGCTCCGGCGGACGCCCCTTACCCCACGCTCCCCGGTGGCATCACCGCGCGGGTGGCCACCAAGTATCCCCGCCTGGCGCAGGCGTACTTCGCGTCCGTGGGACATCCGGTGGACATCGTGCAGGTGGGCGGATCGGTCGAAGTGGCGCCGCTGCTGAACCTGTCGCATTGGATCGTGGATCTGGTTGATACCGGCAACACGCTGAAGGCCAACGGGCTGGTCGAGAAGGCTACCATTCTGCAGTGCGGTGCGGTGCTGGTGGCCAACCGGGCGAGTCAGAAGCTCAAGCTCGAGGCGTATCTCGATCTGATGGAACGGCTGGAGGGCGGTAGGTGAAGCGGCAGTAGGTTACGGCGGCGGTAGGTACTGCGGCGGTAAATGAACCGGCGGTAACGTCTGCCGAGCCTTCTCGTGAGACCCAATGTTTGACCTAAATCTCCGCAGAAATCTCTTGTCTCCCTTACCGCCGCAGTACCTACCGCCGCTTCACCTGCCGCCTTACCGCCAGCTTCGCAGCCAGCTCGATCGCCGCCCGCATGCTCGACGCATCCGCCTTGCCCGTTCCCGCAATGTCCAACGCGGTGCCGTGATCGGGTGACGTGCGGGGGAACGGCAGGCCGAGCGTCACATTTACCGCCCGCCCGAACGCGGCCACTTTGATGGCCGTCATCCCCACGTCGTGATACGGCGCCAGTACCGCGTCGAACTCCCCCCGCATGGCCCGCACGAACACCGTATCCGCCGGCAGCGGACCAGCCGCACCCAGGGTCTCGGCCGCCGGACCCAGCACCCGCGTCTCCTCATCCCCGAACAGCCCCAATTCCCCCGCGTGCGGATTCACGGCGCACACGACGATGCGGGGCCGCTCGATGCCCCACCACTCCCGGAGCGAGCGTTCGACCGTCCGGCCGGTTCGCACCACCCGGTCGACGGTCAGTAACGACGGCACGTCCCGGAACGGCACGTGGGTGGTGACCAGCACCACCCGCAGCGGTCGTGACTCGGGATCGTCGGGAGACGCTTCCGCCGCGAGCATCATGGCCACGTCCACATCACCGGCGAGGTGCGCCAGCCATTCGGTATGGCCTGGATAGGGGAATCCGGCGAGGTGAAGCGCGTGCTTGTGTGCCGGGGCGGTGACAATGGCGTCCACCTCGCCATCGAGCGCCAGCCGGACGGCGGTCTCGACCGCAGTTCCCGCGATACGTCCGGCGCGAATGGTGCGCTTCCGGTCGCCGTCCTCGCCGCTGCCCATGCCCCAGGTTCCCACCGGGATCCGATGCGCGGCGGAGATGCCGGCGATCTGGTCTTCCGCCCCGATGACGGTGATATCGGCGTCGAGCGGCTGCGCCAGCGCGCGGCCCGTGATCTCCGGGCCGATGCCCCGGGGATCGCCCAAGGTCACGGCCAGTCGCGGCCTGTTACTAGGTCCTGATCTCGACGTACGTCGCCTTGCGCAGCCGGTCCAGGTAGCGCCGGATGGCGAGCTGCTGGCCGAGCTGGTCGCGGATGCGGTCGCGCACGTCCTCGTATCTCACTTCACCCTCGGGACGGCGGCCGGTCACCTGGAGCACCACGAACTGTTCGCGTCCGCCCGCGCCTGACAGCGTGAAGACGGGGAGTACCGCGCCCGAGTCGGCTTCGCCGATCACCTTGGCGTAGTTCTCGGGGAGCTTGGTCACCGGCACATCGTTGGCCGCGCGCTCCGCGGACGGGTCGTGATACACCCGCTGGAGCGAATCGAATCGCGCACCTGCTGCCAGCTCCGCCGAGACTTTCTCGGCGGTGGCGCGTGCCGCGCTCACCCGGCTCGAATCGATCTGCGGCACCAGCAGGATATGCCGGGCCTGAACCTCGGCCGGCTGGGCCCGTTCCACCTGGATGATGTGGTAGCCAAAGGGGGATTCCACCGGATCGGAGATGACGCCCGGCCTGAGCCCGAAGGCGACCCGCTCGAACTCGGGCACCATCACGCCTCGCCGGAACCAGTTGAGCGACCCACCCTGGTCCTTGGACCCGGGATCCTGGGAGAAGCGGCGGGCGGCCGTGGCGAAATCGGCACCCCGCCGGAGCTCCAGCACGATCGAGTCGGCTTGAGCTCTCGTTTTGGCCTTGGCCGCGTCGGTGGGCTTGGGAGAGATGACGATCTGGCGGAAAGAGACCGTTGCGGGGCGGGTGCCAAGACTCGCCTTCTGCTCGTCGAAGTATTGTCGCATCTCCTTCTCGGTGGGCGAGACGCTCTTGAGCTTGCCCTCGCCCCGAAGCTTCTCGATCAGACGATTCTGAAACGCCGCCCTCCGCTGCTGGTCGCTCAGCCAGCGGCGATACTCCTCCGGGGTCAGGAACCCGGCCTTCTGAAGTTCGGCCTTGTAATCCACCTCGGACGTGAAGTTGCCGCGGATCTTGCGGACCTGCTCCTCCACGCCGCTGGCGATTTCCTCGTCCGTCACATCGATCGCGGTGTCGCGCTGGGCCTGTTGGACCAGTAGCTCCTCGTCAATGATACTCGCGACGACCTGGCGCCGAACGGCCTGCATCCCTTCGGGCGTGGTAGGCAGCTTGGCGCCTTGTGACTCGCGCGAGAAGATCTCTTCCTCGACCTGAGAGGCCAGGATCGGCCGATTTCCCACCACCGCCAGGACGCGATCCACCGTGAACGTGGTGTCGCGCGCGCGTGCCGTGTCCACGACCGCGGCCGCCGAATCCTGCGCCGCCAGCTCCGCCGTCGCGCCCGACCCGAAGGCCGGCAACGCGAGAGCAAGAGTAAAACGGATGCTGCCGGTCAGCTGCATGATCACTCCTACCGGCTGGCCGCTGCGGTGTCACTGGGCGCGGTCGGCCGGTTCTCCGGTGCGGGTGCGGGTCGCGGCGCCGGCGGTCCACCGGGTGCCGGGGCTGGTCCTCCCTGCCCCGCCCTGGGGGCGCCGGGAGAAACGCCGGGAATCGGAGCGGGACCGGGCGCCGGCTGCATCGGGCCCGCGGTCTTGGTGGAGTCCTTGCTCCGCTCGGCCTCAGCCAGCTCGATGGCCCGGTTGATTCCCGCATCGTTGACGCGGTAATTGAACCGCTCCCGCAGCACCATGGCCAACGCCGACGGGAGCGGCCGCAGGCGGGTTTTTCCCTCCATCAGCCGATCGAAGTACTGCTCCACCTTCAGCGCGGCGGCCTTCTTCCGCTCAGCGCCGGCGGTGCTGGAATCTCCCAGGGACGCATCATCCAGCGCCATCTCGGCCCGAAGGGTATCCAGGTTGGCGCGGTAGCGGGTTTCGAGTCCCTTCCACTCCTCCGGCGTGATGCGGATCTTGGCCGAGTCTGCCTGCTCGAGAAGCAGCACGTTCTGCGTGAGGATCTTGGCGAACTGGGTAAGCATGCTGTCATTTGCCTGCTTGAGCTGCGCCATGTACTGCGGCGGCAGCGCTTGTACCCAACGCATGAACTCGCCCAGGGTGAGCTCGCCGCCTTTGTAGCTGACCAGTGTCTTGTTGGAGCGCCGGGCGGCGTCGGGATCCTCGCCGGCTCCCCGCATGATGGCGGGCGCGCCTCTGGCGACCTTGATCTGACGGGTGATCGCCAGGCTGTCCATGTAGATGGAATCGAGCCGCGTGCCGGCGGACTGGACCAGATGGGCGGTGAGCCGGTCGCGAACCGCATCCTGGTTGGGCCGCTTGATGATGTGGTAGCCGAACGGCGTCTCCACGATCCCGCTCATGCCCCCGGGAGCCAGCGACCATCCCGCGCTGTCAAAGGCGGTGACAAACTTGCCCCGCGGGCTCGGGGGCAGGAAGCCGCGGTCCTGCTTGCTGCCCGGGTCTTCCGATACTTTCGACGCCTCGGCGCCGAAGTCGGCCCCCCGCTTGAGTCGGGCCAGCGTGGCTTCGGCCTTCCTCCTCGCCGCGTTCCGCGCCGCGGGTACGGCGTTGGGCTCCACCCGGTGGAGAATATGTTGCAGCACCCGGATCTGGTTGGCGCCGTACACGCTGTCCGCCGCGCCGGGGGAGATGTTGGAGCGGCGGGCCATCAGGCTGTCATGCCAGTGGCTGCCCTGGAGCTCGGCCATCTCGGGCCACACCGCTGCCGCGACGCCGGCCGAGTCGAGCGGCAGCTTGCCCTCGGCCGCGGCCTGGGCGAACAGGGCATAGTCCACCCAGACGTTCGACACGAAGTTGGCGGCCTCGCGGGTGGGCTTCATGCCCTTGGCCCCGCTCATGATCTGGCCGAGGCGCTCGGACGTGAGGTCCTGATCGCCGGCGGTGGCCGCGACATCGGCGTGGGCCGAGAACAGATCGCGGAAGCTGCCGCAGGCGGACACACTGGCCGATACCAGGACTAACGAGAACAGCGTGGAACGACCCATTGGTACTCCGGTCATAGGTGAGGTGAGAAGTGAGAGATGAGAGGAAAATCCCTCCGAGACCACTAGCACCTCTGACTTCTCGACGTTGTCGAATTCCGGTGAGGGCCCCCTCTTACCCCTACCTCTCACCGCTTACTTCTTTTCTGCTTACTTCTCACTTCCGAAGTGCGGCCTTGAGGGCCCGTACCAGAGCCGGCACAATCGGCTCGCCGCCGAGGCGCATGAGCCTGAGCGAGAGGGGAACCGTGCGGCGTACTTCGGCGGCCAGCTGGACATCATCCAGCGCGGAGGTCAGTCCGGCCAGCCGTGGGGTGGTCCCAGCCCGGAAGGTGAGCCTGGCCTCGTCGCCCCGCACGATTACGTTCTGCAGGCCGAGGGCCGCTCCCATGATGCGGAGCCGGGCCATATCGAGCAGAGTTTCGGCCTCGACCGGCAACGGCCCGAAGCGCTCACGCAGTTCGTCTCGCAGCCCATCAATTTCGCCGGACTCGACGGCCCGCGCCAGTCGCCGGTACAGGTCGAGCTTGATGTCGTCGTCCGGCACGTACCCGTCGGGCAGGTGGGCGGGCCGGTCCAGCACCACATCCGGCTGAGCCGGCTGCTCGACCGTGCCCTGGCCCCGCAGTGCCCGGACGGTCTCTTCCAGCCAGCGCATGTAGAGGTCGAATCCGACGGCCTGGGCATGCCCCGACTGCTCGGCACCCAGCAGGTTTCCGGCGCCCCGAATCTCCAGATCGCGCAAGGCGATGCGGTAACCCGCTCCCAGATCAGTATGATGCTCCAGCACCTTGAGCCGCTCATCCGCCTCGGCGTCGATGGTGTCGGGAACCAGTAGATAGCAGTAGGCCCGGCGATGGCTCCGGCCCACCCGGCCGCGCAGCTGATAGAGCTGCGCCAGGCCGAACCGGTGAGCGTCGTGAACCACCATGGTATTGGCGTTGGGGACGTCCAGGCCCGACTCCACGATCATGGTGGAGACGAGGATGTCCACCTCGCCCGCCACGAACCGCTGCATGACCTCTTCCAGTTGGTCGGCGGCCATCTGGCCGTGCGCCACGCCTACCCGCGCCCGCGGCGCCAGCGACCGCACCTTGGCCGCAATCGTATCGATGGTCTCGATCCGGTTGTGCACGGCAAACACCTGGCCCCCCCGGTCGATCTCGCGGGCAAACGCCTCCTCCAGCAGCGGGTCATCCCACGGCTCGACGAAGGTGAGGATGGGAGACCGGTCGCGCGGGGCGGTTTCGATGAGGGTGAGATCGCGAAGCCCGGCCAAAGAGAGATGGAGGGTGCGGGGGATGGGGGTCGCGGTAAGAGTGAGCACGTCCACCGAGAGCCGGAGCGCCTTGAGCCGTTCCTTGTGCTTGACGCCGAAGCGGTGCTCCTCGTCCACCACCAGCAGCCCCAGGTCCTGGAAGATCACGTCCTTCGAAAGGAGCCGGTGAGTGCCGATGACGACATCGATCTGACCGCCGGCCAGACGCTGGAGGACCGCCTTCTGCTCCTTGGCGGTCCGGAAGCGGGAGAGCACCTCCACCTTGACCGGGTAGTCGGCCAGCCGCTCGATGAAGGTACGGCCGTGCTGCTCCGCCAGAATGGTCGTGGGCACCAGCACCGCAACCTGTTTCCCGCCCTGCACCGCCTTGAACGCGGCCCGGACCGCGATCTCGGTCTTCCCGTAGCCGACGTCGCCCACCAGCAGCCGGTCCATCGGCCGCGGCTGCTCCATGTCCCGCTTCACGTCCTCGGTTGCCTTGCGCTGGTCGGGCGTGTCTTCGTAGAGGAAGCTGGACTCGAGCTCGCGCTGCCACTTGGTGTCGGGAGGAAAGGCATAGCCGCCGCTCACCTTCCGGCGCGCGTACAGGTCGAGCAGCTCGGCCGCCATCTGCTTGATCGCCTGCCGGGTCTTCTCGCGCACCCGCTGCCAGCTGGTACCACCGAGCCGGTGAATCCGCGGGGGAGGCCGGTCGCCGTCGTCGCCGGCGGAGCGGTAGCGCTCCACCTGGTCCAGCCGGTACAGGGGAACGTTCAGCCGGTCGCCCCCTTCGTACTCGACGATCGCCACCTCGAGCGTGGACTCGCCGACGGCGATGGTCTGAATGCCGCGGTAGACCCCGATCCCGTGCTCGAGGTGCACGACGTAGTCGCCCAGCGTGAGTGCGCCGGTGGCGGTGCTCGGTGCGGCCTGGCGATAGCGGCGCGGGCGACGGAGGCGGCGGGCGCGCCGGAAGATTTCGTGGTCGGTGAGCACCCGGAGGGTGGGCATGACGAAGCCGCCGTCCAACGCTCCGACTGCCAGAGTAGCGCCGCGGTACCCGCGCTTTCCCTCATCCAGCAGCTCCTCCATCCGCTCCAGCTGGCCTTCGTTGTCGCAGAGGATGAGGGTCGGGAGCTCCGATCCCAGCATCCCCCGGAGCCGCCTGATGTCGCGATCGATCTTCTCGGGCGGAAAGAACCCGAACTGCAGCTCGGGCCTGTCACCGCGCAGCACCAGCCGGGGAAACTCATCGATGCGGCGATGCCAAGCCTCCGGCGCCTCGAAGATGGCGTCCCGGCTCGGCACCTCTTCCCCCAGGCGGCGGGCCACTTCGAGGTGATGCTCGGCCTCGTTCCAGGCCCGGTTGACCTCATCGAAGTCGGGGCCGCTTGCTTCCTGGATGATGATGGTGTCAGCGGGGAGGAGCTCGAGGAGGGTGCGGCGGGGCGGAACGTTTGAATGTGGGAACGATGGAACGTACTGCGCTTCCCTCGTTCCGTCGTTCCCTCGTTCCATCTCAGCCCTCATCGCACCCGTGCTAATCGGCAGCACCGTGATCTGACTCAGCTCCTCCAAGGAGCGCTGGGTGGTGAGATCGAAGCCCCGCAGCGAGGTGATGTCGTCGCCCCACCACTCCAGCCGCGCCGGGCTCGCCATCCCGAAGCCGTAGACGTCCAGAATTCCGCCCCGGATGCTGAACTCGGCCACCTCGGTGACGGTGGGCACCCGGCGGTATCCCATCGCCTGCAGCGCGCGGGCTACCTCGGCCGGCTGGCGCCGCTCACCTACGGCGAGGCTCAGCCGCATGCGCTCCAACGCCGCCGGCAGCAGGGTCCGTTCGGCGGTCGCGCGCGCGGTGGTCACCAGAATCCTGACCCGAGCCTCGAGCAGTGACTGGATCGTCTCGGCGCGCTCGCCGGCGATCTCGTAGTGAGGCTCGTCTTCCCCCAGCGCTTCCCGCTGCGGATAGAGCGCCAGAGGCGCCTCGGTCAGATGGGCGAGGTCGCTGAGCCACCGCTCGGCCTCTGCGGGCGTGGGAGCCACGATGGTGAGAAGCCGCTGGGGAAACGCGCGCACCAGCCAGGCGGCCAGAGTCGCGCCGCTCGAGCCTGGCAGACCACCGAGCTGGAGCGTTTGACCGCGTACCGGCACCCGTTTCAGCAGGTCCTGGGCTGCGGGGGCGCGCTCGAAGGCGTCCAGTACCGGCTTGAGACTCATGGCCGGCGCCTCCATGCGCTCGCAAGCCCCACTTCCATCATCCCGACGAGCAGCGCTACCCAGAGGAGCGGTCCCCGGAGATCGCCGCGGGAGGCGTAGGAGAAGGCCGCATCTCCCGCTTCCTCCAGCGGGACCAATCGCGCTCCCTGCCAGAGCCGGCGGGCCTGCCCGTCGGTCGCTCGCGCCAGCCGCGATTCCCGCGAGTCCGGGTTCACGCTGACAGCGCCGACGGTGTCCCGGCCGGCGAGCAGGTAGTAGACGCCCTGGTCGGGCGGCTGGAACTGGCCCCCGCCCTCCACCCGCCAGTCGCGCTGACCCTGCCGCACCTCGGTGACGAGACCGGGCAGGATCACCGGATCACCCGGCGCACCATGCTCGAGCGCGGCCTCTCCCCGGGCCAGGCGGTTCAGCAGCACATCCATGAACGGCATGAATCCCGCCGACACCGGGAGGTCGGTCCATGCGGGATCCAGCCGGCTGCCGAGCAGGACAACTCGGCCGTCGCGCGCGATCCAGGGCGCGCCGTTGACTGTGGCGAGCACACCGGTGCGGCCGCTGCCGGTGGACTGGAGGGTGTATCGCCGGATGACGCTCTGGCGTCCTACCACCGCACCGCTGTCGGTGAACGCCAGCTCCGTCGTGAGCGTGCCGTAGCTCCAGTTGATGCCGCGGGCCGCCAGCGCCCGGTTGAGCGCGCCCAGCTCGGCAGGATCAGCGGGCGGCTGCACCACCGAGGACCCCGGGCCCAACCCTCCCGCCGTCACTTCCTGTCCGCGCGCGATCCGGCGGTTGGCGGCAAGCACCTCGGCCGCGGCCGCGACGAAGCGGCTGGTCGTATCCCACGCGACGCGGGCCACGGGCGCGATCCGCACAGCGGTGACCCGGCGGTCGTCCAGCCGGAATTCATCGGGATCGAGCTCCGCGGTCAGCGGCCACCATCCGCTCGTCCGGCCGGGGACACTGAACGACACCGACGCGCCAGCCTGCCCCAACGCCTGGCGTCCCGGCCGGTCGGCCAGTCGGGCCGTGACCGGCACCTGACGACCGGAGTCGCCCACCAGCGTCACCGAGACGCGTCCCCCATCGGATGACCACGGCTGAGTGCCGGTCTCGATGGCGCCCAGACCCACATTCAGGGGTGGGGCAACCGCCGGACGGCCGACAAGGAGCGGCGCCGAGGGTGCGGCGGGTGAGAGCGCGCTGGCCTGCAGGTCGGTGAGGAGGACGATCTCGCCGGGACGCGGCTCGGACGCCAGCAGGTCGCTGGCGAGCGTGATCGCGGCGCCCAGCTCCAGCCGGCGGGGCGAAACCTTCAGGCTGTTGAGCAGCTCGGTCAGCGTGGCCCGATCGCCTCGTCGGGGAATGCCGTCCGCCGTCACGAGCCACAACGCATCCTCGGGCGTCGAGCGAGCCATCACCTGCCGACCGGCGGCGATCAGCTGCCGAAGCTGCGGCGTCCCTCCCACCACTGCACCGCTGCTGGGCGAGTTGTCCACGATGAGCACCAGCGCGCTTGGCGCGTGCCCCGGAACTCCACTCACCGGAACGGTTGGCCCCGCTGCCGCCAGGACGAGCGCAGCGACCAGCAGGGTGCGGAGCAGCAGCAGGAGCCAGTTCTGCAGCTTCAGGCGCCGCTGATGTTCCCGGGTGGTGGTGACGAGGTACCGGACAGCGGGAAAAACGACCGTGGGCGGCTCACGCCGGGCCAGCAGGTGCAGAAGAATGGGGACAGCGGCGGCGGCCAGTCCGGCCAGGACCCACGGGTGCAGAAAACCGATCATGCCGGGCGGGAGGGGGGCGCCAGCGCCTCGCGCAACACGATGCCGAAGGGGGTGTCGGTGGTAACCCGGTGGTAGGAGATCCCGTGCCGGCGGCACGACAGCCGCCACTCACTGACCACCACGCGCACAGTTTCCCGGTAGGCGCCGGCCCAATCACGCGGGCGCAGCACCACCGCACTTCTGGATTCGGGATCCTCGAACCGGGCCTCGTTGGGACCGGCGAGGCTCACCTCGGCGGGATCCATGATGTGCAGGACCAGGACCTGGTGTCCCCGGTGGCGCAGGAAGCGCAGCGCCTTGAGCGCGAGCGTCCGGTCGAGGAGGAGGTCGGAGATGAAGACCACGAGCCCTCTGCGCCGGAGCTGTCCAACAACCCGCTGAAGCGCGGGACTCGCCGCGGTTCCCTGCCCTGCCTCGGACCGGCTCAGGGTAGCGAGTAGCTGACGCCAGTGGCTGAGCCGGGCCCGCGGAGGGGTTACGGAGCGCACATCGTCATCGAACGTGATCAGGCCGGTGGCATCGCGCTGCCGGATCAGGACGAGAGCAAGCGCCGCGATGAGGCGGCGGGCGTACTCGAGCTTGGGGAGGACGGTGGAGGGAGATCCGGTCCAGGCCATCGACCGGCTGATGTCGAAGACGACCATCGCCCGGAGGTTGGTCTCTTCCTCATACTGCTTGACGTAGAGCCGGTCGTTTCGGCCGAGGATCTTCCAGTCGACATAGCGTAGCTCATCGCCGGGCTGGTACATCCGGTGTTCGGCGAATTCGACTGAGAATCCACGCCGGGGAGACCGATGCAGTCCGCTGAGGAAACCCTCGACCACGCCCTCCGTAATGAGCTCCAGGCCTCCGAGCTTCGAGACCTCCAGGGGGTCGAGCAGGTCGAGACGCGCACGTCCGGTGGGCACACCAGTACTGTTCATGCCAGGGGCAACGTATCCGGGCGTCAGGGGCGAAGTCAAATGAGGCTATCAGCTCTCAGCCATCAGCTACGACGGGGACCTGGTTGATCCATCCATTGGTACCATTGCTTTTCCTGGCCGTAACCCGCTTCAGTGGGCCGGTGTCGGCCCAAACCGATACGGCGCTCGGGCGGGCGGCGGAAACGATCACGCAGAAGGATGTCATACGCCGCATCGACGTCTTCGCAGCGGATTCCATGATGGGCCGGGATACCCCCAGCCGCGGCCTCGAGCTTGCCGCCGAGTATGTGGCCGGGGAGTTTCGCCGCGCGGGGCTACGGCCGGCGGGCGATCGAGGCGGCTACATCCAGCGATATGGACTGACGAGCTGGGTGGTGGATACCGCCAGGTCGGCCGTTCGCTTCCAGGTCGATGGTACTCAACACACAGTGAAGATCGGACGGGATGCCCGGTATGTCCTCGGGCGAATTCCCCAACATCCCGTACGCGGTCCGGTCACGGTGGTGACGATCTCACCAGCCGATAGTGTTGACCTGGGCCGCATCCAGGGCCGCATCGTCCTGGCGATCGTGGACTTCTCCGGACCACTGCCGCCGGCCGTGAACCAGCAGATCGCGCGGATGGCGGGCGCTGGGCCCCGAGCGGTGGTGGTGCTCTCCAACCGGGATTCGGCCACCTTTGCCAACCGGCTCCGGAGCGCGGCCGAGCCACGCTGGCAACGGGATTCGGAGCGAGTGGACGAGCGGAGCGCCCCCGTCATCGAGGTTCATGAACGGGCGCTCCGGCGGGTGCTGGCGGCAGCAGGCATCGATGCCGCGGCCCTTCGTCGATCGCAGCGTGCCACAACCCGGTCACTCGATGGCCTGACCGTCGAGCTCGAAATCTCGCGGAAAGCGCTCCGGCAGGTCCGTGCGCCGAACGTGGCTGGCGTACTAGAGGGCTCCGACCCTGCTCTGCGCCATGAATACCTGGTCTACTCGGCACACATCGATCACATCGGGTTGAGTCCCGGCCAGGCTGACAGCATCAACAACGGCGCCGACGACAACGCGTCAGGCGCGGCCGGCCTGCTCGAGCTGGTCGAGGCCTTCAGCCGGCCGGAAGCCCGGCCGCGGCGGTCCATCCTGTTCCTGGCGCCGAGTGCCGAGGAGCCGGGGCTCCTCGGGAGCGCCCATTATACCGAGCATCCCACCGTGCCCTTGAACCAGGTGGTCGCCAACCTCAACATGGACCTGATCGGCCGCAACTGGCCCGATTCCGTCATTGCGGTAGGGCTGGAGCAGTCCGATCTGGGAGAGACGTTGCAACGGGTGGTGGAGGCCCATTCCGAGCTCGGCATGACCCCGATTCGCGACCGTTGGCCGGAAGAGCGCATCTTCTACCGGTCGGACCACTACAACTTTGCCCGCAAGGGAGTGCCGATTCTGTTCTTCACCAGTGGCACTCACCCCGACTATCACCGGCCCACCGACGAGACCGACCGGATCAATGGCGAGAAGGCGGCGCGTCTCGTGAAACTTCTCTTCTACCTGGGCGCCGCCGTCGCCAATGCCGACGCGCGGCCGGAATGGGTGGCGGAGAGCTACACCCAGATCGTGGAGCGCCCATGAAGGCCAGTCATCCTCCCCTGAACAGGATCTCCCGCATGCGCCGTCTGCTTTGCGCCGCTCTGTTTCTCCTTACAGCCCCGCTGGCTGGGCAGACGGCCGCGCCGGTATCCAGGGCTGCCGCGACGATCACCTCGGCCGATGTGGCCCGGCGGGTCGGCGTCATCGCCGACGACTCCATGATGGGCCGCGACACGCCCAGCCGGGGGCTGGATCTGACGGCGCGCTACGTGGCGGAGGAGTTCAGGAAGTTCGGGCTCCGGCCCGGCGGCGACAGCTCGTACCTGCAGTTCTATCCGATCACCCGCCGCCGGCTCGATCCGGAGAAATCACGGGTCGTCTTCACCGTGGGCGAGGTCCGGCAGACGGCCGGCTTCACCACGAGCGCCCGCCATGACGGTGGCGCGGTGCCGGAGAAAGCGGTGCGGGCCGGCGCGGTGCTGGTGGGTGGGGCCCAGACGGCAGAGAGCGCCGGACGCATTGAATTGGCCGAGAAGGTGGTGCTCTACAGCCCTCCGGCCCGGGTGGACCAGAACACGCTCCACCAGGTGGTGCGGGTGCTCTTCCTGGCCCAGCCGAAGGCGCTGCTGATTCTCAGCGACAAGGACTCGGCGACGTTCGCACGGGCGATACCGAAGCGCGCGCCCGAGCGCACAGTGGTCGGCCTGCCCACCCGGCAGCCGGTTGTGGTGCAGGTACGTGCCGGAGCCGTAAGCCATGCGTTGGCGGCGGCGGGCGTGGACCTGACCGAGGTGCGCGCGGCGACGGTCCCGGTATTCAAGCCGCTCGACCGGCTCACGGTGGAAGTGGACCTCAAGGACACCACCATCTCGTCGCTCAAGGCGCCCAACACGGTCGGGATCCTGGAGGGCAGCGACCCGGTTCTGAAGAACCAGCACATCGTGTACTCGGCGCACATGGACCACATCGGGATCACGCCGGGCAAGCCGGACAGCATCAACAACGGAGCCGACGACGACGCCTCCGGCACCACCGGCGTGATCGAGCTGGCCGAGGCGTTCAGCCGCCCCGGCGCCAGGCCCAAACGCTCGATCATCTTTCTGACGGTCAGTGGCGAGGAGAAGGGGCTCTGGGGCAGCGACCACTTCGCCAGTCATCCCCCGGTACCGATCGGCCAGATCGTGGCCAACATCAACATCGACATGATCGGTAGGAACTGGCCCGACACCATCGTCGCCATCGGCAAGGAGCACTCCGATCTCGGAGCCACTCTGAACCGGGTCAATGCCGCCCATCCGGAGCTCCGGATGACCGCCATCGACGACCGTTGGCCCGAGGAGCGCTTCTACTTCCGGTCCGACCACTACAACTTTGCCCGGAAGGGCGTGCCAGTACTGTTCTTCTTTAATGGCGTGCATGAGGACTACCACGAGGTAACCGACTCGCCGGACAGGATCAACAGCGAGAAGGAAGCGCGGATTCTCAGGCTGCTGTATTACCTGGGGCAGGAGATCGGCAACAGTCCGAACCGGCCGACCTGGAATCCGGAGAGCCGGAGGGAGATTGTGGAAGAAAAAGGCGTCAGCAGGCGCTAGGACAAGCGTAAGCGGGAAATTACAGGCGTAGGCAGTGCGCGGGGATCTTCCAGGACTGGCTCCGGAGTGAGCTAAGTAGATCCCTCGCTCCGCTCGGGATGAGCTGTTCTGGCTGGGACGCTGCGTTCCCGCTTACCGCTCACGCCTGTCCTAGTCCCGCTTACGCTTTTCGGTT
>DASVGF010000118.1:0-14635 GCA_036379675.1 Gemmatimonadales bacterium
TCGCTGCGCTCGGGGTGACAAACGCGGTGCTTGGGGTGACGCTTCTTGTGCTCCCGGCCGCCTGCCGGCAGGGAGACCAGCCCGTTGCTCCCGCCGAACTCGTGTTCCGCCGAGCCGCGGTCTACACGGTGGACGCGGCGCGGAGCTGGGCCAGCGCCGTGGGCATCCGGGACGGCCGCATTGTTTACGTGGGCAGCGACAGCCTGCCGCCCGGCCTGGTGGGGCCGAAGACCGAAGTGGTGGATCTTCGGGGAAAGATGCTGCTCCCCGGCTTCCAGGACGGGCACGTGCACCCGATCGGGTCCGGCGTCGAGCTGGGCGAGTGCACCCTCGACGAGCTGGGCACGCCGAAGGAGATCGGCGACAGCATCCGCGCCTGCGCCCATTCCCAGCGGGACCGCGCCTGGGTCAGGGGCGGCGGCTGGCAGCTGCCGGTCTTTCCCGATGCCAACCCATCGAAGCTGTTGCTCGACCAGGCGGTGCCCGACCGTCCCGCCATCTTCTACGCCGCCGACGGCCACTCGGCCTGGGTCAACTCCAGGGCGCTCGCGCTCGCCGGCATCACCCGGGCCACGCCGGATCCCCCCAACGGCCGGATCGAGCGCGATCCCAGGACACGGGAGCCGAGCGGCACCCTCCGTGAAGACGCGATAGGGCTGGTGGCCCGGGTGGTGCCCCCGCGCACCGAGGCCGAGCTGGCCGCAGGACTGAAGCGGGCGCAGGAGCTGGCCAACCGGTTCGGCATCACCACCATCTTCAGCGCCTCCACCGACGAGCCCGACCTCAGGGTCTTGGCCGCGGCCGACAGCCAGGGGGCGCTCACGATGAGGGTGGTGGCCGCGATCCACCTGGCCGATCCCCTGCCGGACAGCCTGCTACCGAAGCTTCGGGATCTCAGGAGCCGATATGCGAGCGCGCGGGTCCGCCCCGGCGCCGTCAAGCTCTTCGCCGACGGGGTCATCGAGGCCCGCACCGCGGCACTGCTGTCGCCCTACCTCGACCGGAAGGGTGACGCGGGCAAGCCGATCTACGACGCGGCGGCGCTCAAGGACCTGGCGGTGGCGCTCGACCGCGAGGGGTTCCAGATCCACGTGCACGCCATCGGCGACCGGGCCATCCGGGAGACGCTCGACGCCTTTGCCTACGCCCGGGCCCGGAACGGCGCGCGCGACGCCCGCCACGCCATTACCCACCTCGAGCTGATCGACTCGTCGGATATTCCTCGATTTCGGGACCTGGGCGTGGTGGCGAATTTCCAGGCGCTCTGGGCCAACGGCGACGAGTATCTCACCGAGCTCACCGAGCCGGCCCTCGGCCCGGCGCGCTCCCGCTGGCTCTACCCCATCGCGAGCGTGGCGCGCACCGGCGCCGTGGTCTCCGGCGGGAGCGACTGGTCGGTCTCCTCCTTGAATCCACTCGAGGCGATCGAGACGGGCATGACCCACCGTCCCCCGGGCGACACGGAGCAGAGGCCCTGGAACCCCGCCGAGCGGGTGGACCTGCCCACGATGATCGCGATGTACACCATCAACGCGGCGTACGCCAATCACATGGAGCGTGAGACGGGGTCGATCGAGGCCGGCAAGCTGGCCGACCTCGTCGTGCTGGAACGCAATCTGTTCCAGGTCCCGACCGAAGAGATCCACACCGTCGGAGTTTTGCGCACGCTGCTGGAGGGCAAGACGGTGTTCCAGGCGCCGGAGTGATCGTTTGCCGCGCGTGGTGGGGCGGCCCCGATTCGATCCCCGTCGACTTCAAGCGCCTGACATCCCCGCTCCCTTCCCCTTGCGCTCAGTCGACGGAGCTCGAACCGGCGCCGCTGCGGTTCCGTGAGCCCTAGGCCAGTAGAGCCCTCCCCTTGACACCGGGCAAAACCTGTTCATATTCGGTGCACAATCTGGCACCATGGACAACCAGTGAACAGGAGCAGGTCATGAGACAGTGGGTTCTGGGAGCAGGTCTGGTGGCGCTGGCGGTGGCCGGCGCCCGCGATCTCGCCGCGCAGGAGCCGGCCCCGCGCTTCTTCGCCGAGGGGTTGGGCGGAGCCGTGGTTCCGACCTTCGACGTGGGCGACGTGGCCAAGAGCGGGGCTGCCGTCGGTGGCGCGCTGGGCTATCGGCTCAACGACCGGTGGGTGGTGATGGGCGAGTTCGACTACGGAATGCATAAGGACGAGGCCACCAACTCGGTGGACATCAACACCCTGCACTACATCGCCAAGGTGGGCTACTCGCTCACCGGGCCGAAGGAGAAGGGCTGGGAGGCCATCGTGAACCTCGGCGCCGGCGCCGTGAGCTTCGACGTGGACGGCGCCCCCGAGTCGTTCACCTATTTCGCGATCAATGCCGGGGCCAAGCTCGCCTACAACGTCAATCGCTCGTTCGCCTTCGTGCTGTCGCCCCAGGGCGACATCGCCTTCAGCGACGAAGCCGAGCTGGGCACCACCAACGCCTGGGTCTGGCCGGTGACGGCCGGTCTTCGGGTCTCATTCTAAAACTCAAGGGAGTTCTGTCATGAAGAATCTGGATCGCATCGCCACGGCCCTGCTGGTCGTCGGCGGACTCAACTGGGGCCTGGTGGCCCTCGCCAACTTCGACCTCGTCGCCACCATCACGGGGGCGGGTGAGTTCGGCAACAAGAACGCGCTCGGCGCCGTCATTTACGGACTGGTGGGGCTGGCGGCTCTGTTCCGGCTGGTGGGCTGGAAGGCCATCGAGCGCCGGTACGAGACCGCAGAGGCGGTAAGGCGGTAGGGCGGTAAGGCGGTAAGCGGGGAGGCCCGTGCCTCCCTGCTGCGCTGCTCCTCGACGTCGCACATTCCAGGAATACATTGCCTCATGCACCCTGAAGGCCTGCTCTCGATCGGCGCGCTCTCCACCGCCACCGGCATTCCCATCGACACCATCCGGACCTGGGAGCGGCGCTACGGGTTTCCGGTACCGGAGCGGAAGCCGTCCGGCCACCGGGTCTATCCGGTAGCTACCGTCCCCCGCCTCCGCCGGGCGGCCCAGGCCATCGCCCGGGGCCACCGGGCCGCCGAGGTGGTGCCGGCGTCGGAGCGGGCGGTCGAGGCGCTGCTGGAGTCGCTGGCGGGGCCGGCCGGCGGGCTTCCTCTCCGTGAGAGTGCCGCAACCGGGCTCGACCCTGAGCCCGGGGAATCGGGGGAATCGCTCGAGTCGGTGCGTGCCTTCGCCGCGGACCGCCTCAAGGGTCTGCTTCAGGCCGAGTGGGCCCGGCGCGGCCCCATCGATTTCCTCCAGCGCTTCGCCGGGCCGTTTCTCACGGCCATCGGGAGAGGCTGGGCCGACGGGGAGCTGGAGGTGCGGCATGAGCACTTCGCGTCCGGCGTGATGGGCGACTTCCTCCGGACGGTCCGCTCGCCGCTGGACGACCGGGCCACCGGCCCCTTCGCGGCCCTGGCCACGCTGCCGGGCGAGCTGCACGGCATCGGGCTCCAGATGGCGGCGCTGGTGTTTGCCTTGGCCGGATGGCGTCCGCTGGTGCTGGGGGTGGACACACCCATCCCCCAGATCGCCGCGCTGGCCCGGGAGGCCTCCCTCGGCGCGGTCGCGCTGAGCTGCGTGCAGGATGGGGGACGGAGAAGCGCCTACCCTGTAGCGGCGCTCCGCCGGGCGCTTCCGCGCCGCATTCCCCTGCTGGTGGGAGGGCGAGGGGCGCCGGCGAAGTCGAGGATCAAAGGCGTCGAACTGGTGCCCGACCTGGCCGCGCTGGACCACTGGCTCCGGACCCGTTGATCGCTTGAGACCGGCGCCGCGCCGCCGCTGCAGCCTTGCAGATGTCAAAATACCAATGAACAAGTCGTAGGCTTTTCTCGACCCGCTCCCCGCCTCATCGGGCTAGTGGTTGCGCCCTCTGCACTTACATACCCCCGCGATCCCGGTCCGTCTTTTGCCACCCAGGGGCCCACCTCCTTCATCAAACGCTCCTTGCGGGCTGGCGGGATGATGCCGAACACGTTCCTGGTGGTGGACGACTCCAAGCTGCATCACCAGATGTACAAGGTGGTCTTTTCTCGCGGCGCGCTCGCGGGAAACACCGTGTATTACGCGATGAATGGACGCGAAGGGTACGATCGTCTTGCCGCCCATCCCGAGCTCACCCTCGTGTTTCTGGACCTCAACATGCCCGAAATGAACGGGCTCGAGGTTCTGGAGCGCCGCCGGTCCGAAAAGCTCCATCTCCACGTTCCCATCGTGCTGGTGACCACCGAGAGCACGGCTGCCGACGAAGCTCGAGGCCGCGCGGCCGGGGCCTGGGACTACCTCCGCAAGCCCTTCCAGCCGGCCGATGTCGAGCGCCTGGTCAGCCGAGCGCTTGCGCACGCCGCGTCCCGGTCGGCCTGAGCATGACCACGGAGGAGAATGCCTTTGGCGAGTTGATCCAGGACTACATCGTCGAGTGCCTCCCTCTTGCCGAGCAGGTGGGCGACGCCTTCGTTCAGCTGGAGCGCCGGTGGCAGGAGGGTGACGCCGGAGACGAGCTCCTCGCCCCGCTGAAGGGCCGCCTGCACACGATAAAGGGAAACTCGGCGATGATGGGCCTCGACTCCCCGCAGTCGGTTGCTCACGCCCTGGAAGACGTGTGCGCCTTGCTTCACGCCGACCCGGCGCGCCGCAATGACGAGGCAGCGGCTCTTCTCATCCGGGGGAGTGGCCTTCTGATCGAGCTGGTTCGCACCGCCGTGCAGAAGCCGAACCCCAGGCCGGCGGCGCAGTTTGTGAAGGTGGTCCGCACTTTTCTGGATCGCCGCCGAAGCGGGAGGGGCGCTACCAAGCGGACGGGACTTCTGCTCGAGCGCCGTCGGACCGACCGCCCGAGCCCGGAGCAGGTGGCGGAAGCGGGGGACAGCTCCAGCAGTGTGGTTCGAGTGGACTTCCGGCGGCTCGATGCGATGCTCGAGGTGCTGGGGGAGGGGATGATCGAGCAGGCCGCCGTGGCCGAGCTCTATCGCGGCCTGGCCCGCAAGATGGGGGTGACCAACGAGCTGGCGGATCTCGACCGGGCGCTCACCTCGTTGCAGAAGACCCTGAAGCGGCTGGAAGGCATCGTGATGGAGACTCGGTTGCTGCCGGTCTCCGCCGTGTTCGACCGCTTCCCCCGACTGGTTCGGGAGCTGGCCCAGGCCAGGCAGAAGCGAGTCCAGGTGGTCACCTCCGGGGGCGACATCCCGCTGGACAAAGCGGTCCTCGACCGGCTGAGTGAGCCGCTGGTCCACTTGATCACCAACTCGGTGGTCCACGGCATCGAGAGCGCGGACGAGCGAGGCCGCGGGGGGAAGCCGGCCGAGGGCACGCTGGGCCTTCGAGCCAGCTCGGAGTCGGGGAGAGTGGTCATCCGGCTTAGCGACGACGGCCGCGGACTGGATGACTCCAAGATCCTGGCCAAGGCCAGGTCCCTCGGTCTCGAGATCCCGGCGGACACGGCGCAGCTGCACTCCCTGATCTTCCTGCCCGGCTTCAGCACCGCCGACCGGGTCTCCTCGCTTGCGGGACGCGGGATCGGGCTGGATGTAGTGGCCAACACTGTCCATGAGCTCGGTGGAACCATTGAGGTCGAGAGCCGGCCGGGGCGGGGAGTCACGTTCACGCTGAACCTGCCGCTCACCCTCGCGATCCTGCGGTCTCTGATCGTCGAGGTGGATCGCGAGCGGTATGCCGTGCCACTCAGCCACGTGGCCGCTACGGTGCGGAACGAAGTCGACATGATTCACCAGGTGAACCAGAAGGGCGTGGCACTCTGGCGGGGTGATCTCATCCACGTGTCCGACGGGGGCGCCCTCCTGGGTACCGGCTCGGCAAGCTCTTTCCGCCGCTTCTACGTCGTGATCAGCATGGGCAACCGCCGGCGGGGCATCCTGGTGGACCGCCTCATTGGCCATCAGGACATCGTGGTCAAGAGTCTCGATCCCACGCTGGGCCGGCCCGAGGTGATCTCGGGAACCACCATTCTGGGCGACGGCAAGGTGGCTTGCATCCTGGACACGGCCCGGATCCTGGACCAGCGGATGTCCGCGTGAGCGCCACGCCGGCACGCAGCGGGGCGGATGCGCTGCTCCAGTTCGCCGACGAGCTGCAGCAGCAGTCCTCGTCTGCCGAGGCGCCGAGCGTGGGGCCGGAGCTGCACCTGGTGACGTTTGCCCTGGACCGGGAGGAGTTTGGCATCCCCATCGGCCAGGTTCGCGAGGTAACCCGGGTAACCGAGATCACCCGCGTTCCTCAGGCCCGCCGGCACGTGCGTGGAGTGACCAACCTGCGGGGACGGATTCTGGCCGTGGTCGAGATCCGCAGCCGCATGGGCTTGTCCCCGGCGGAAATCACCCCGCGATCGCGAGTCGTGGTGGTCGGAATCCACGATCGAACGCTTGGCATCCTGGTCGATGGAGTGTCCCAGGTGGTCAAGCTGCCTGTGAGCACGGTGGCGCCGGCCCCGGAAGAAGTGCTGTCGGCCAGCGCGGACTACATCACGGGGGTGGCCCGGTGGAATTCCCGGCTGATCATCCTGCTCGATCTGGAGAAGCTGCTGCTGCTCCCGGACTAACAACCCTACGGCGGACACCACTATGGCAGGCTGGGTCGTTCAAAACATCAAGGACTGGACCATTCGCCGGAAGATCCTCGCGGGCTTCAGCGTGGTCTTGCTGCTGACCGTGCTCCTGGGATGGCAGGCTCTCAAGGGACTCGAGCGGGTGACGGCGGCGGTCTCCAAAGGCCAGCCCAGCCCCGAGGTCATGGATCAGCTGTTCCGTGACACCCGCTTCTTCATCCTGGTCATCCTGGCGATCACGATCGTGCTCGGCCTGTTCCTGGCCCTGGGGCTGGCCCGGCTCATCGCGGACCCGCTCACCCAGCTCGGCATCCTCTGCGAGGAAGTCGCCAAGGGAGACCTGACCGCCGAGATCAGGAGCCAGTCCCGGGATGAGATAGGATGGCTGGAGCACTCGATGCGGCAGATGGTCAAGAACCTGCGCCAGATCGCCAGCCAGATCACCAGCTCCTCGCGCGCGGTCGCGACCTCGGCCGAGGAGATCGCCGCCTCCTCCACCCAGATGGCCCGTGGGGCAGAGACCCAGTCGAGCTCGACCGAAGAGACCTCCTCGACCATGGTGGAGATCGCCGCCCAGATGCAGCTCCTGGCCAAGAATGCCGAGGCCCTGGCAACCAACGTGGACGAGACCTCCGCCTCCATTCAGCAGATGAGCGCCACGCTGGGGCAAACCGCCCGGCATGGGGAGATCCTGCTGGGTGCGGTCGAGCAGGCCACCAGCACGCTGGGCACCATGATCGCGAGCGTGGGGTCGATCGCCAACCGGGTGCACCAGGTGGACGAGGTGAGCCAGCAATCGGTGGCCGACACCCGGCAGCAGGGGCTGCGGCTGCAGGAGTCGATCAACTCGATCGGAACCCGCTCCGACGAGATCGGAAAGATCGTCAAGGTGATTGAGGGGATCGCGGATCAGACCAGCCTGCTGGCGCTCAATGCGGCGATCGAGGCGGCTCGTGCCGGTGATGCGGGGAAGGGGTTCGCGGTCGTGGCCGACGAAGTGCGGCGCCTGGCTGAGCGCTCGATGCAGGCCACCCAGGAGATCGGGGACGTCATCGGCACGGTTCAGACCGAGACCGAAAAGGCGATAGCGCTCATGGAAAATGTTCTCGCGGGCATCCTCGGCTCCATCAGCAAGACGTCGTCACTGGTGGGCGAGGTCGCGCTGGCCGCGGACGAGCAGGCCGCCGGGGCCAGGAAGGTCCTCGAGACCGTGGCCGAGATGTCGACCCTCACCCGGCAGATCGCCGGCTCCATCAAGGAGAACGCAGCCGGGGCGGTGGAGATCAACGCCGCCGCCCAGAAGATGAACCAGCTGACCCATCAGATGTCCGAAGCGGTCGGGGAGCAGAAACGGGGAGGCGAGATGGTGGTGGAGGCGGTGGAGTCGATCGCCCTCATCTCCCGCCAGAACCTGGTTGCCGTCGAGCAGATGAGCTCGGCTGCCAAGAGTCTCGCCACAGAGTCGGAGATGCTCAAGCAGCGCGTGGCGATCTTCCAGGTCTGATCCTATGAAAGCGATCGAGCGACATTCGGAGCGGCTGGCCGCGCTGGAGAACCTGCCCGTGGGGGCCCGGGGTGAGGCCGTGATTCTCGCGGCCCTGGAGGACGAGTCGGCCGTGGTGCGGGATCAGGCCATCCGGCTCGCCGCCCGCTACATCGAGCCCCAGGTCCTGGGGGCGCTGGTGGCGGACGAAGACAACGCCATCCGGCGCAACGCCGCCATTACCGCGCTGGAGCGCCAGGGTCCCTACGCCGTCCCTCACCTGCGGACCATGCTGGCCAGCCCCCAGGTGGACGTCGTCATGTTTGCCCTGCAGATGCTGGCCCGCATTGGCGACCCTCTGGCGGTTCAAGCGGTGCTGCCGCTGGTGCGCCACCCTGACGCCAACGTCGCGCAATCGGCAATCGAGGCCCTGGGACGGCTCCGCCACCGGGAGGCGGTCCCCACCCTGCTGGAACTGCTGGCGAGCGATCTCTGGCTCCAGCTGGCTGCGATCGAGGCGCTGGGTGAGATCGGCGATCCGGCCGCGGTCGGTCCCCTGGTCGCGCTGGTGTACGATTCCATGGTGGCCGAGCCGGCGGTGCTCGCCCTCCAGCGCATCGCCGCACCCGAGTCGCTCGATCCTCTCCTTCGGAAGCTCCTGATCGTCCCCGATGTATCTCTGCGCGACGTCCTGCTGCTCGCCATCGGGGTGGTGATCGATCTTCACCCCGATCCCGTCCCGGTGGCCATGAAGTGCCTGGCGGAGATCGAGCTCACCCCGTCTCACAGCTTGTTGAGCTACCTGGCGGAGATTCTGAGCTGGAGCTCCGAGGCCGTGCCGGCCGGGAGTGGTGGGGCCGAAGCAGGCCGTGATTATGCCGGGCTCCTCCACGCCGCAACGGCCGTAGCGGTCGTCGCCGGCCTCCGGTCCCTGTATCCCGCGGTGCTCATCCGGATAGCCACGGACTACAATCCCGCCTGGGCCATCGGCCTGTTCCGGCGGCATCCCGGGGCGCTGTCCCCGGCCCTGCGCGAGCTGCTCCGCCATGCGGATCTGCGGGCCCGCCGGGGCGCTCTCCTGGCCGGTGCCTTTGCCGCCGAGGACATCCGAACGGTGGTCGAGCATCTGAAGGACGGGGACGCGCTGGTTCGGGCGGCTGCCTGCCGGGCGCTGGGCAAGATCGGCGAGCCGAAAACCGCGCCCCTGCTGATCCAGCGGCTGCACCAGGGCGATCCGCTGGAGCGGGCCGCGGCGGTGGAGGCCCTGGCCGAGTTTCCATCCGACTCGCTCCAGATGCTGGAGCGGTGCCTGGCGCCTGAGGTTCCCCAGCCGGTCATGGTGGCGGCGCTCGAGGTCCTCGGCCGGCGCGGGGTGCACTGGTTCGAGGAGCGGATCGTCGAGCTGGCCGGCCACGAGTCTCCGGTGATCCGGCGCGGCGCCATTCGCGCCGCGGCCCATTTGACCGGAGACCGGGCCGAGGTTGTGCTCATCCGGGCATTGGCGGACACCCATCCACCGATTCAGGTCGAGGCCCTGGACCTGCTGGTGGCGCGGGACCACAGCAAGGTCATTCCCATGCTTATCGCGCTGCTCGGCGCCGCTGACTCGCTCCGGACCTACGTCATCCGGGCCCTGGGGCAGATACGGGCGATCGACGCGGCTCTCCCGCTCGAGAGCCTCTACGGCCACTGCGGCCATCAGGAGCAGGTGGAGATCGTCCTGGCCTTGACCATGATCGGCGGGCCCGGGATTGCCGGCTTTCTGCGGGAGCGTCTGAGCGAACGAGATCAGGAGATCCGCCGGGTGGCCGCCCGCGGATTCGCGAAGCTGGTTGACCCCAGTCACCTTCCCCTCCTTCTCACCATGGCGGGAGAGGCCGACTGGTGTATTCGGGCCGAAGCGGCTCGTGGACTGGGACGGCTGCGCCTGCCCGAGTGCCAGGACGCACTCCTGACCCTGGCACGCGACGTGGAACCCGAAGTAGCCAGCGCTGCCCGCGAGTCGCTCGCCCCGCTCCGGAAGGGCCCTTCGGCCGCGGCATGAGCGCTGGCGAGGGGAACGACTGGAAGCTGCTGAGTGACCTCATCGAAAACCGGTTCGGTCTGGTGTTCGATGGTGGGCGCCGGGACATCCTCGACTCGCGTCTCCGGGCCCGGATGCGGGCGCTCGGCCTGGGAACACTCCGCGAATACTATCTGTACCTCCGGGCTCACGCCGACCGTGAAGCGGAGCTCTCCCGGCTCGCCTCGCTGATCACCAACAATGAGACCTACTTTTTCCGGGAAACCCACCAGTTCGACATTCTCGTCCGGCACGTTCTTCCCCCGCTCAAGGCGGGCCTGAAGGAGCGACCGCTCAAGATCCTGTGCGCCGGATGCTCCTCGGGAGAAGAGGCGTATTCGCTGGTGATCGCCCTGCAGAATGCCGGCCTGGAGACGGCCGGGATCAGCTGGGAAATCGATGCCCATGACGTGGACTCGGAGCAGATCGCTCGGGGACGGGAAGCGGTGTACGACCAGAGCTCGCTCCGGGCCTGCGATCCCGAGTCCCGGCGCCGCTACTTCACACCGGTTGCCGGGCGTTACCGGCTCAAGGAGAGGCACCGCCAGGGGGTTCGCTTCTTCGAGACCAACCTGCTCGCTCCCAGGGTGCCCCTGTCGCGGGCCATGTTCGACGTCGTCCTCTGCCGCAACATGCTGATCTACTTTGCGCAGTCTGCCTTCAATATCATCATCGACCGCTTTGCCCAATCGCTCCGGCCGGGCGGCTATCTCATGCTGGGGCACTCCGAGTCGCTGCTCGACCGGAAAACCGCTTTCGTCCCGGTGCTGCTCGATGGGTCCGTGGTATACCGTAAACTGCCGGCCGCCGCATGACCCGCGTCTTCGTGGTGGACGACTCGGCCTTTATCCGCAAGGCGCTGGCCCGGGTGCTTCAGGCGGAGCCGGGACTCACGGTGGTGGGTCAGGCGGCGAGCGGCGCGGAGGCCCTCGAGAAGATTCCGGAGGCCGATCCCGACTTGGTCACCCTCGACGTGGCGATGCCGGGGATGGGCGGGCTGGAGCTGCTGGGGGCCCTCCTCCGGTGGAAGCCGGCACTCAAGGTGGTGATGCTGTCGGCCCACACCCGCGAGGGGGCCGAGGAGACGATTGCATCACTGGCTGCCGGCGCGGTGGACTTCATCGACAAGAGCAGCTTCAACCTGATGGACCTCGACACGCTCCGGCGGGAGGTGATCGAGAAGCTCCGGATCTGGAGCCCCCAAGGCTCCGAGCCGGTGCGGGCGAACGGGACCCGGCGGGGGGCGGCCAATCACGCCGCGGGCCTGGCAGTAGCGGCGCGCTGCGAGCTTTGCGTCATCGGGGCCTCGACCGGCGGTCCCGTCGCCCTGCAACGAATCCTGGAGCGGATCCCGGCTCGTTTTCCCCTGCCGATCGCCATCGTGCAGCACATGCCGGTGGGGTTTACCCAGCCCTTTGCCGAGCGGCTCGACCGCCTCAGCCGTCTCCAGGTGAGCCAGGCAGTCGAAGGCGACCGGCTCCGCCCGGGCCGGGTGCTGGTGGCTCCTGCCGGACGGCACCTTCGGATCACGTCAGGCCTCGCCGTGACGCTGGACGAGGAGCCGGCGGATGGCAAGCACATTCCGAGCGTCGACATCACCATGAAGTCGGCGGCACGGGCGCGGCCGGGCCGGGTGCTCGGCATCCTGCTGACCGGAATGGGGCAGGACGGAGCCGAAGGCATGGCAACGATCCGGGCGGGCGGCGGCTATACGATCGGCGAGAGCGAAGCGAGCTGTGTGGTGTATGGCATGTCGCGGGCCGCGGAGATGCGGGGAGCAGCGGATTGCATGCTCCCCCTGCCCGAGATCGTCGCGTTCCTGGAGGGTCTGGCGACCGGTTGATAGTCTCGCCATTCAGCCGGCTGCTGGCCGGCACTCCTTTGTTATTTCGGCAACCGAAGTACCATTAAACCATGCTCCGACGCCGGCTGGTGTTCCTCCTGTTGGCTGCCGCCGTCGTGGCGGTGTTCTTCGTGCCCACCCTCATCGGCCTGCTGGCCGACTGGTGGTGGTTCCAGGAGATCGGCTATCAGATCGTCTTCACCCGCGAGCTCGGCACCCGGGTCCTGATCTTCCTGGCCGGCGGCGGGCTGACCTTCGCGGTGCTCTACCTGAACCTCCGGGTGGCCCAGCGCGGCTTGGTCCCCAACCCCATCCTGCTCCAACTCGCCCCCTCGGCGCCCCGGCTCAACCTCACCGCGGCGATGAGCCGGCTGAGCCTGCCGGTCTCACTGGTCCTGGCCCTGCTGACCGGATTGGCTCTGACTCCGGCGTGGGACATGGTGCTCCGGGTGCTGTATCGCACCCCGTTCGGCATATCGGATCCGATCTTCTCCCGCGACATCGGCTTCTACGTCTTCACCCTGCCGGGCCTGGCCACCGGGCTCGGCTTCCTCTCGGCTCTGGTCATCATCTCGCTCTTGATGGTGCTGCCGCTCTACGGCCTCCGGCGCGATATCATGATCGGCGCCCGGGGCCCCGGGCGGCCCCCGGCGCTGCGGATCGAGCCGTCGGCCGGGCTCCACCTGGCTTCGCTGCTGGCGGCGCTCTTCCTGCTCACCGCGCTCAGACTCTGGCTGGTGGACATCCCCGGCCTGCTGTTCTCCACCACCGGCCCGCTGGTCGGGGCCAGCTACACCGACCTCCACGCCACGCTGCCCGCGCTCCGCGTCTCGGCCGTGCTGGCGCTGCTGGCCGCGGTCGCAGTCCTGCTCGGCGGAATTCGGAATCGGCTCCCCCGCTACGGGCTGCTGGCCATCGGCGGCTACATGGCGGTGGCCATCCTGGGCCGCAGCATCTACCCGGCGCTGATGCAGAAGTTCATCGTGTCGCCCACCGAGCTGACCCGGGAGACGCCGTATCTCCGGCACCACATCGCGGCCACCCGCCAGGCCTGGGGGCTCGACAGCGTGGAGGTGCGGGAGCTGGCAGGCGAGGCCAACCTCACCCTGGCCGACATCCGCGCCAACTCGGCCACCATCGAGAACGTGCGGCTGTGGGACCGGGAGCCGCTGCTCCAGACCTTTGGCCAGCTCCAGGAGATCCGCACCTACTACGACTTCGTCTCGGTGGACGACGACCGCTACTGGATCGACGGGAAGTACCGCCAGGTGTTGCTGTCGCCGAGGGAGCTGAACGCCGCCTCGCTGCCGACGCGAACCTTCATCAACGAGCACCTCACCTTCACCCACGGCATGGGCCTCACCCTGAGCCCGGTCAACCAGGTGACGCCCGAGGGCCTGCCGGTGCTGTTCGTCAAGGACCTGCCGCCGGTCTCGGCCGTGTCGCTCAAGCTCACCCGGCCCCAGATCTACTATGGAGAGCTCACCGACCCGTACGTCTTCGTGGGGACGAAGCAGCGCGAGTTCGACCATCCGTCGGGCGAGGCCAACGTCTACACCGCCTATAGAGGGAAGGGCGGGGTGCGGGTGGGTAACGTCCTGCGGCGGGCCATCCTGGCGGCCAACTTCGGCTCGTCGAAGATCCTCTTCTCGGGCGACATCACGGGCGACAGCCGGGTGCTCTACAACCGCACCATCGTCACCCGGGCGCGGAAGGCGCTCCCTTTTCTTCTCTTCGATCGCGACCCGTACACGGTCATCGCGGCCGACGGCACCCTCAAGTGGATCCTGGACGCCTACACCGCCTCCAGTCGCTATCCCTACTCCCAGGGTCTCCGGGACGGCACCAGCTATCTCCGGAACAGCGTCAAGCTGGTGATCGACGCATACGACGGCACCCTGACCGCGTATGTGAGCGCGCCGGGCGACCCGCTGATCCGCACCTGGAGTCGCATCTTCCCCGGCATCTTCGTGCCGATGGACAGCATGCCGGACGATCTCCGGGCGCACATCCGCTATCCCGACGACATCTACCGCATCCAGACCAGCCTCTACACCACCTATCACATGGACGTGGTGGAGGATTTCTATCACCGGGAGGACCAGTGGCAGATCCCCTCGGTGGCCAAGAACGAGGAGGCGGTGGCGTTCATGCGCCACATCATCATGCGGCTGCCGGAGGAGAAGGAGGCCGAGTTCATCTACATGGTGCCGTTCACGCCGAGGGGGAAGGACAACCTGGCGGCGTGGATGGTGGCGCGGAACGATGGGGACAAGTACGGCAAGCTCCGGGTGTATCGGCTGAGCCGGCAGAGCCTGGTGTTCGGTCCCCGGCAGATCGAGAACCGGATCAACCAGAACACCGAGATCGCCCGGCAGGTCTCGTTGTGGGACCAGCGGGGGTCGCAGGTGATCCGGGGCGACCTGCTGGTGATTCCGATCGAGGAGTCGGTGCTGTACGTCCAGCCGTTGTATCTGAGGGCGGAGGGCGGCCGGATCCCCGAGCTCAAGCGGGTGATCGTGGCGTATCAGAACCAGGTGGTGATGCAGGAGACCTTGGAGGGGGCACTGGCAGAGCTGTTCGGCGGAGCGGGGCGACGTCTACCGACGCCCGCCATTGCAGCGGAGCCCACGACTCGCGACTCGGGACTCGCGACTAACTCGCGACTCGCGACTCTAGCCCA
>DASVGF010000119.1:0-2495 GCA_036379675.1 Gemmatimonadales bacterium
TCTACCGAGGAGGGCCAGATCGGGTTCAGCTCGTTCTCCAGATCGATCCCGCTCTTGTCCTTGAACCCCATGAGCACGCCGTCCTGGATGATGGCGTCGAGTCCCAGCTGAAGGCCGAGCTGGTAGAAGTACACATCGCAGCTCGCGGCCACGGCACCCGTCAGATCGAGGCTCCCGTGGCCTTCTCGCTTCCAGCACTTGAACACCCGGTTGCCCAGTCGCATACCACCGCGGCAGGGCTCAGGCATCCGGCTGGAGAGCTTGATCAGGCCGCGCTTCAGCGCCATGGCGGCTATCGCCAACTTGAACGGAGAGGCGGGAGGATAGCGGGCCTGAATGACGCGGTTGAGCAGGGGCCGGGCCGGGTCGTTGTTGAGCCTCCGCCACTCTCCCGATGAGATACCACCCACGAAGTCGTTGGGGTCGAAGGTGGGCGCCGAGTAGAGGGCCCGCACCTCCCCGGTGGGCGTGAGCGCCACCATCGCGCCCCGCATGCGGGCAGGCCAGATGCTGTCGACGAAGCGCTGGAGGTCGAGGTCGATCGTGGTGGTGATGGGGTTACCCGGCGTGGGCGGCAGGGCGGCGGACGCGGCGCCCTCGCGCACCAACCGGCCCCGCGCGTTCACCTCGATGTAGCGCACCCCCTCGTTACCGCGCAGGCTGTCATCGTATTCGCGTTCGAGCCCGGCTTTCCCCACGATGGAGCCGAGCACGGCGCCGGGATAGCGGTCGGCCTTGAGGTCGGCCTCGGTCACCTCGGAGACGTAGCCGGCCAGGTGCGCCACCGATTTCCCGGCAGGATACAGCCGCTTCGGCTCGGCCTGAATCACCAGCCCGGGCAACGCCGTCCGGTGCTCCTCCAGCCGGGCGATGATGTCGAACGACGCGTCACCGAACACCAGCGCCGGCTGATAGCGCGCCTGCTGGTACCGCTCCAGGATGTCGGTCACCTGCGCGTCCTCCAGCGGAACGAACCGGCGCACCCGCGCGAGCACCGCGCGCAGCGAATCCGTGGACGAGGCGATCAGCTTGACCGAGTAGCCGGGAACGTTCTCGGCGATGACCTTCCCGTTGCGGTCGAAGATGGTGCCGCGAGGAGGGGTAAGCGGTATGGGGCGGAGCCGGTTGGTCTCGGCCTTGAGTTGAAACTTGCTGTGCTGGATCACCTGGGTGCGAAAGAAGGCGCCCGCCAGCACCAGGAAGGCGACAATGAGCACCATGCGCGCCGTATCGGCCCGCTCCCGGAGTCGGTAGGTGTCGAAGCCGTTCACGCGTCGAGCCTGATCGAGAACCAGGCCCTGAAGGTGATCAGCACCACCAGGGCGAATCCCGCGGTGGTCAACGCCTGCAAGGGGCTGTACCAGGTGAGCTCGGTCAGGAGCTGCCGGTGGTCGGTGCCGCTCGCGAGCAGCACGATCAGGTCACGCACCCACAGACCCGCGGCGACGAAGCCGGCGTTCACCAGCATGTTGTCGGCAAAGAAGACCGAGCGGCCCCAGGCCGCGAGATAACCCACGAGCGTATGGGCCAGCGCGGCCGCGCCGAACCGGGCCGGCGTCAGCGTATCGGCAATAAGGCCGACGGCAAACCCCGCCAGGGCCGCCACCCCGGGACTGGTGCGCATGGAGAACAGCATGAGGGCGATCAGGAGGAAATCCGGACTTACCCGCGCATCCCACAACCGGGGCCGCACGTAGAACTGGAGCACCAGCAGCAGGAGCATCACCAGGACAAGCTGGACTCGGCTCACGCTGGCCGTCCTCATGGCGCCGTGTCCCCGGCAGCGGGCGGGGCGGGCGCCACCGGGGTCCCCCCCTGGATGGGTGAGGTGCGCGCCAGCGAGTCCCGCCGGGCCGCCCGCGCCGCCCTGGCCGCCTGCACCAGCGAATCGGCCCGGCGAACCCGCGCAATCGAATCGAGGCGCAGGGCCTCGAGCAGCGAGTCGCTCGGGAAAGCGGGGGCCAGGTCGCGGCTGGCGCCGCCCAGCAGGATGAGCACGTGAGCAGCCGAGCCGGGATTGGCGGCGGGGCGCAGCCGGTAGACCCGTTCCCACCCAGCCTCTTCTCGCACGGTCCCGATGACGGTTCCCACCGGTACGCCTTTGGGAAACACCCCGCCGAGGCCGGATGACAGGACCAGCGTCCCCAGCGGGACCGAGTCGCGATAGGGAACGCCCCGGAATTCCAATGCCCCTTCGCCGTACCGGCCTTCGGTGGAGGGCGCCACGACGCCAAAGGCGTTCCCGTTCACGGTGAAGGCGCTGACCCGGAATTCGGGATGGGCCCATGACATCGCGATGCTGCTGTTGCTCGAAACGCTGAGGACCACCCCCACCAATCCTTCGGGAGAGACCACGGGGCTGAAGAGCGACACGCCATCACGCTGTCCCGCGCTCAGCAGCAGGGTGCGGCCGTCGGTCGCCTGGGGCTGGTGCAGCACCTCGGCCGAGACATACGGGGTGCTGAGCCGCCGGGTCAGGCGGAGCATCTGCCGCA
>DASVGF010000120.1:0-2257 GCA_036379675.1 Gemmatimonadales bacterium
GATCCCGAAGCGGTGACGGCCGCGGAGCGATTCCGGGACGGATTCGCCGGCGCGCTGGACAACGACCTCAACGCCCCCGAGGCCTTGGCGGCCCTGCATGTGCTCGTCCGGGACGGAAACCGGCTGCTGGATGACGGGCGCCGGCTGGGTCCCGCCTTCCGGGCCGCCTGGTCCCTGGCGGACGACGTCCTCGCCGTGGCCCCGACCAGCCGGGCGAGGACGGTTGCCGCGGAGGCCCTGGCCGTGGCGGAAGAAGACGGCATACCGGTCCGCCCGCCCGAGGTGCCCCCGCCCGACTCCCTCGATGGTGAGGCGTGGGCGCTCCGCTGGGCCGCGGTTCGGGCCGCGGAGAAGCGCACCCGAAACTTCGGGGAGGCGGACCGGATTCGGGATCTGCTGAAGGAGGCGGGGTGGGAGATCCGGGACCGGCGCGACGGGGCGATCGAGGTCGTCAGGCGCCTTCGATAGTGGGCTGGCTCCCGAGCATCCGCTTGGCGGCGCCGACCAGCGCCTCGGGGTTGTACGGCTTCGCGAGAAACCCCCAGTGCATCCGGTCGAGTTGGGTGGGGTCGGCGAGCCCGTCTACCCATCCCGAAACGAACAGCACGGGGATGCGGGGGAAGCGGGTGTGAATGCGGAGGGCCAGCTCCGGCCCCGACATGCCCGGCAGCCGGATGTCGATCACCATCAGATCCGGGATCCGGCCGGCGCTGAGGAACTCAAGGGCCTCGCCGGCGTCCTGGGCGGGCAGGCAAGCGTACCCCTCGAGTTCCAGCATCCTGCAGGTGGCGCGCTGGACGGTTGGCTCGTCTTCCACGACCAGTATGAGCGGTGACACGCCCAAGGATGCATGGTCGAAGGGCGCCGGTAAATAGGCTCTTTGGCTCACCCCCAGCGATTGTAACGTCGCGACCGGCCCCCTGCATGTGGTCCCACCCCATTGACGTGCCCTAACTTGCCTTCTATCATACGAGTCTGTCTTGGTTCGGCCTCTTTTTGGCTGACGTAGCTCAATTGGCAGAGCACCTGTTTTGTAAACAGGCGGTTAGGGGTTCGATTCCCCTCGTCAGCTCGGCGTATGCCGAAGCGCGCATGTCGAAGGGCGCATGCCGAAGGTCAGTGCCGGCACCCGAATCCAGTGTGGGACCCCGCTCCTGTTATCGGCGGGGTTCTGTCTCAGATGAGGGTGTGCGCAGGCTGGGTGGGGTGACCGAGTGGCTAATGGTAGCAGACTGTAAATCTGCCGGGCTAACGCCCTACGTAGGTTCGAATCCTACCCCCACCATGGAGATGGGCGCCGGGCTTTCGCGGGTGTAGCTCAGTTGGTAGAGCATCAGCCTTCCAAGCTGAGGGTCGCGGGTTCGAGTCCCGTCGCCCGCTTCGAAGCGGAGGGGCAGCAGTCGCAGGCAGCAGCAGCAGCGTCGTCGCTCGCGTAGCTCAGTCGGTAGAGCGCATCCTTGGTAAGGATGAGGTCACCGGTTCGATCCCGGTCGCGAGCTTGGGCGGTCGGGCGGTCAGGCGGTCGGGCGGTCACTGCCGCCGGACGCGACCGCCGGACCGCCGGCGGCAGTGGGGGGCGGCGGCGGGGACCGCCCGACCGCCCAAACCAGGCACTCAACGGGGCACCAGCGCTATGGCGAAGGCCAAATTCGAGCGGACGAAGCCGCATGTGAACGTGGGGACGATCGGGCACGTGGACCACGGGAAGACCACGCTGACGGCGGCGATTACGGCGATCCAGGCGAAGAAGGGGCTGGCGCAGTTCACGGCCTACGACCAGATCGACAAGGCGCCGGAGGAGCGGGAGCGGGGCATCACCATCGCGACGGCGCACGTGGAGTACGAGAGTGCCAAGCGGCACTACGCCCACGTGGACTGCCCGGGGCACGCCGACTACGTGAAGAACATGATCACGGGGGCGGCCCAGATGGACGGGGCGATCCTGGTGGTGAGTGCGGCGGATGGGCCGATGCCGCAGACCCGGGAGCACATCCTGCTGGCCAAGCAGGTGAACGTGCCCTACATCGTGGTGTTCATGAACAAGGTGGACATGGTGGACGACCCGGAGCTCTTGGAGCTGGTGGAGCTGGAGGTGCGGGAGCTGCTGAGCTCCTATGACTTCCCCGGGGACGACACGCCGGTGATCAAGGGCTCGGCGCTGAAGGCGCTGGAGAGCGGGGACCCCAACAGCGAGCAGGGGAAGGTGATCCAGGAGCTGCTGGATGCGCTGGACAGCTACATCCCCCAGCCCAAGCGG
>DASVGF010000121.1:0-40068 GCA_036379675.1 Gemmatimonadales bacterium
AGCTCGCGCATCATGGTCTTGATCTGCACGTAATTGGGCCCACCCGGCGCCTTGACCTTGAGCCAGCCCGGCTTGCGGTCCGGCACCAGGGGTGCCGGTGCCGGGGTGCCGGAACTGGAGCGCGTCAACTGGACCAGCGGAGCTGCCACCGCCCTCTCCTCACCGGCCCCAGGGGCCGATCATGAAGTTCGGAGTGGAAGCTAGCAGGGGCGGGCAGCCGGGAGCTAGCTGCGACACCGCTCCAGGAGCTGTTCGGCATCGGCCTTTGCCGCGTCCGATGCCTTCTCCTCCACCTCGGTCGGACCGCGGTGGGTGGTGTACTCGGCGAACGTATGCGGGTGGACCATGATACTGGTCCGGCCGTCGGCCTCGGCCGACACATCCGCGTCGAGCTTGTTGAGGATGCGGCGGAATTGCACGTCGGGGCGGCGGGACTTCCAGTCGACCTTGACGGCAGTGACCCGATGCTCGGCCACGTCGTTGGAGGTCTGCTTATACCCGAGCTCGCCCAGCTGCTTCCGGACGCAGGCATAGGTGTCATCCGGTGCGGCGGCCGTCTGGGTGCTGAGCGGGCTCGAGAGGGTCTTGCCGCACGCCGACAGCACGAGGGCGCCCACCAGCAACGCACGATGAGACATCGACTGCTCCAGGGTGAAGGGTAGCGGCCCGTAATGTACACGGAGGTGAGCGGAAAAAACGACGGCCTCCCGGAAGGGGAGGCCGCCGGACTGCGAGGGAAGCGTACGGTCTAGAAGAACAGCATCAAACCGACGGCGGGTGCGATCGACTTGTTATCGTCCGTTCCAGCCGCGTCGTCGCCCGTGACCGCATAGTTGAACTCGGCCACCGCCTTCAGCGACTTGGTGGCCTGGTAGTAGATCCCGCCCGACGCGAGCCAGTTCTTGGTCTTGAAGTCGGCTTCTGCATCGGCGTTTTCGAGCATGCTGATACCCCAGCTGCCCGCGATCGTCATCTTGCTGTTGGCCGGAGTGAAGGTCACCTGGCCCAGGCCGCCCATCGACTTCCGCAGGTCATCGCCGCCCGAACCGGTGCCGGCGGTGCCGTTCCCCAGCGTGTACAGCAGCGTCGTGCCCAGACCCTTGCCGTAGTAGCCGCTGGCGGTCAGCGAGAACGTGGGATTCCCGAAACGAACGCCGGCCGTGCCGCCCCACGAAGTGGCCTTCTCATCCGCGACCCCGCCGGTGCCGTTGTTCTGGACCAGGCCACCGACCCAGAACTTGGTGTTGCCCGAGCTCCACACGCCCTCGGCCTCGACCCGGGGCAGCTGGACGGTGTTGTAGGGCGGGTTGCTGGCCGGATCGAACAGGCCGACGGACAGCTGGAAGGGCCGGCCGGCCGGGGTGCTGAACGTCATCTGCGCCTTGAACTGCGGATAGATGTACCCGAAGCCGATGCGGCCGAGGGTGGTGCCACCCGACAGCTGACCACCGGTGGCGCCGATGCCGAACAGGGTCTGGTCGGTCAGGATGTTCTGGCGGCCGAAGAGACCCAGCTCGCGGCCGGCGAGGATCTGGCCCCAGGCGCCGCCAACCGTCAGGTACACCTGACGCATGTCGATCTGGGCGCCGAAGCAGTCGTGCAGCACCTGGCCGGCGGCGGCGCCGCACTGGATCTGCGGCGCGAACCCGAAGTGCACGCCGAGGTCGGTGTTGCCTTCCTTGCCTTTCGCGTCGAACACGGCGAACGCCGGGAGCAAGCCGGTACGGATACGGGTCGCACCGTCCGGGCTGTTGCCGACGATACCGCCTGGCGCAGTTGCGGGAGTCGTCGTGCCGCCATCATCTTCGCTCTCGTAGACCAGAAAGGCGTTCACGTTGCCACCGAACGTGAAGCTCCAGCCGTTGCTCATCTGCATCGTCAGCTGTGCCTCGGCGGCGCTCGCCGCTCCCATCACCAAGCCCATACACAACAGTGCGACTCGCCTCATAGGTGCGTCTCCCTCAGAGTAAGAATGACCGCCAACGACAGCCCAACTTCGGGACGAAAGTTCTGTCTGGCCAAAATTCCTGCGCTACCTACGGCAGTGTGTCCGATATCGGCCGGCCTAGCGTCGAGTTCACCTCCATGAAAGCGTACCACGTGGGCAGGGGGACATGATTTTCCCACCAGTAGTAATCACTGATACGGGCGGCATAGACGTTGGCGCCGAAAGGAAACCGGAGCCGCTGGTCCCGCTGCAGCTGCTCCAGCGCCACCCGCGCAGCGGTCGAATCCGCCGCCCCGGCCGCCGCTTGCCCCAGAGCCGCGCCGGCCAGGAACCCCTCGACGTACGCCAGCCGGATCTCCGGCCCCATCCGGCGCCAGTCGGCTCCGTTCACGCCCAGCCAATGCCGGTGAGGATCCTGCCGGGACCACGCCGCCACCGTCACGGCCGCCGCCATCAGGAATACGACCCAGCACCACCGGTTGACCGCCATAGCTCAAAGGAACCGGCCGGCGACCCCGCATCCGCGGGATGCGCCGGCCGAGCTCGATGACTTACCTCTTTGCCGCAGTCCGCTTCGGCAAGCCGAAGACGAGCACCGCGTCGCCGAGCGGGTAGCTGAGCTGGAAGTTTCCGCCGCAGGCGACGGCGACGAACTGCTCGCCCCCGTGGGTGAACGTCATGGGCGCAGAGTTACAGCCGGCTCCGCCGTTGAACTGCCAGAGGAGCTTGCCGGACTTCGAGTCGTAGGCGTTGAAGTTGCCGTTGCCTTCACCGGTAAAGGTGAGGCCGCCGGCCGTGGCGAGGGCGCCGCCCATCATGGGTTGGGGCACCTTGTTCTGCCAGGCGATCTTGCCGGTCTTGAGATTCACCGCGGAGTAGAGGCCGTACTGCTCTTCGCCCGGGATGGCGACGAACGCCGAGCCGAGCCAGAGCTTGCCCTTCTCCCACGGTGCGGAGTGGGTGATGTAATTCATCGGCTGGTGCAGGCCGGCGACGAAGGCGTAGCCGAGAGTGGGGTCGACCGCGATGGGCGACCACTCCGCGCCACCGTTGGCGCCCGGGAGCATCCGGGTGCCCTTTTCGGTCGGCAGCGCGAACATGTTCTCCTGCGGGGTGAAGTTTTCGGTCTTGCGGATCAACTTGCCGGTCTCGGCGTCGAGGACGTAGACCCACGCCGTCTTGCCGGCGTGCACCACGGCCTTCTTGCCTCCCAGGTTGAGCACGACGGGCGGCGAGACGGCGTCGAGGTCCCAGACGTCGTGCGGCACGGTCTGGTAGTACCACTTGGTCTTGCCGTTGCTGGCGTCAATGGCCACCACGGCGTCGGTATAGAGGTTGTCGCCCGGGCGCACCCCGCCGTCGAGGTCGGGGGAGGGGTTTCCCACCGCGACGAAGATCGAGTTCAGGTCCTTGTCGTAGGCCGGGGTCATCCAGACGCCGCCGCCGCCGCGCTCCCAGGCGTCGGCGTATTTCGCGCTGTCGGCCTTTTCCTTGGCGATATCCCGGTGGAGGTCATGCTGCTCGGCCTTGGGGGCCCAGGTGCCCCACCAGCCGTTTGGCGCCTTCTCGTCGTAGGTGGGGTGATCCTTGGGGGCCGGAATCGAGTACCACCGCCAGACCTGTTCCCCACTCACGGCGTTGTAGGCCGTGACGTGTCCCCGGATACCGTACTCGCCGCCCGAGACGCCGACGATCACGTTGTCACCGACGATGAGGGGCGCGTGGGTGATGCTGTACCCGAAGGCGGGGTCGGCAACTTCCTTGTCCCAAACCACCTTGCCGGTCTTGCCGTCCAGCGCCACCAGGCGGGCGTCGAGGGTGCCCATATAGACGTGCGGGCCGTGCAGCGCCACGCCGCGGTTGTTGGGGCCGCAGCAGTAGATGGTAGTGCCCAGCTTATGCTCGTACCGCCACAGCTCCTTGTTGGTATTCAGATCGTAGGCCATGGCGGTGTTGTAGGGCGTGGTCACGTACATCACCCCATTGGTGACGATCGGCGTGTTCTCGAAGGAGCCCAGCTTGGCGATACCGGTCTGGAAGATCTTGCGGGGAACCAGCTGCGAGACGTTCGCGGTATTGATGGTCTTCAGCGTGGAGTACCGCTGATTCCAATCGTTGCCGCCGTAGGTTGTCCAGTCGCCGCTTCCCTGAGCGGCCAGCGGGGTTGCAACAGCAAGCAGGACGGGGACCACCCACCAACGAGAACTGGTTCTCATGGACACACTCCTCAGGGGCTGGGTCGACGTACGGAATACGGTGCCGCGCGGGGCGGCAGGCAAAGGCCCGAGTAGGTGACCGATGGGCCCGGCTCGGTTGCCAACAAGAACTGGTTATGGGAGCGGCGCGGCGGCCACGAAAAACTCTCGCGAGCGCGCGTTGCTACAGCACTGTAAGTGATTAACGGGTTACAATCTTACTACAGCGCTGGTGGCGTCAAGCCCCAGTTCCCCGACAACGGCCGGTCCCAAGTGTGGAATAATGATGCAACGTTATGGAGTGCAAAAGGTTGCGCTCACCGAAAGAGCACTGCCGCCTTCTTGACCGTCTGCCAGATTCCCCACAGCAGCGGTGCCGTAACCGGAAGCCATGCCAGCACCACCAGGATCCAGCTGCCCGGAGCGGGCTTTGCGGAATCGTCATTCACTGCGGGCTGCCTCCTCGGACACTATAGGGGCCGGGTGGTCCGGCCGCAACAATATTCGCCGTCGGTAGAGTTTATGCAATCGCGTCAGGCGGTCCGGCGGGCCGTCCCGGTCGTATCCAGCTCATCCTGTCGCATGTAGTAGCGCTCGGCCACCGGCCGGACCAGCAGGTTGCAGATGAAGCCGACCACCAGAAGGCCGGCCAGAATGTACATCGTCACGTTGTAGGCCTGGGCGTTTGGCACTCCCTTCTCGATCTGGTACTCGCGGATGTAGTTGACCAGGACCGGGCCCAGCACGCCCGCGGTGGACCAGGCCGTCAGCAGGCGGCCGTGGATGGCGCCCACGTACTGGGTGCCGAAGAGATCGGCGAGGTAGGCCGGAATGGTGGCGAAGCCGCCGCCGTACATCGTGAGGATGACGCAGAAGATCACCACGAACAGGCTGACGCTGCCGGTGCGGCCGGCAAACGGCGCCAGCGAGTACAGGGCAATACCGAGGGCAAAGAAGACGAAATAGGTGCGCTTGCGCCCGATATAGTCCGAGAGCGATGCCCAGCCGATCCGGCCGAAAATGTTGGACAGGCTGAGCAGCGCCGCAAATCCGGCCCCGATGGTGGCGAGCTGCGCCTTCTGGCCGGTGGGGAGATCCTTGAGCGCACCCGCAACCCCGATCAGGCGGCCCCCGAAAATTTCCTGGATCATCGGCGACGCAATTCCGATGACCCCGATCCCGGCACTGACATTCATGCAGAGCACCATCCAGAGCAGCCAGAACTGGGGCGTCCTCCAGGCCTGGCTCACGTGGACGTTGCGGGTGGTTATCATGGCGCTCTTCTGCGCCGGGGGTGTCCATCCCGCCGGCCTCCAGCCGGGTGGGGGGAGCCGGTAGCCGAACGCGCCGCACATCATCGCGACGAAATAAATAGCGCCCAGGGTGATGAAAGTCTTGGCCACCCCAACGTCGGTGGGGGTGGCAAAGTGCTTCATCAGGATGTCGGCCAGCGGCGCCCCGATCATGGCCCCCCCGCCAAACCCCATAATCGCCATGCCGGTGGCCATGCCGCGGCGATCGGGGAACCATTTGATCAGGGTGGACACGGGCGAGATATATCCCAGGCCCAGGCCGCAGCCGCCGATCACGCCCGAGCCGATCCACAGCAACCAGATCTCGTGAAGATAGACGCCCAGCGCGGAGATCATGAAACCGCCACCCCAGCAGAACGCGGCGGCCACCCCCGCCTTGCGGGGGCCGGCGCGCTCGAGCCAGGCGCCGAAGATGGCTGCCGAGGAGCCGAGAAACACGAAGAAGAGGGTGTACATCCAGCCGAGCGTGCTGATCTTCCAGTCTCCCGCCACCGGCTCGGTGATCCCAATGGCCCGGCTGAGCGGCAGCCAGAAGACGCTGAAGCCATACGCCATCCCGATGGAGAGGTGGATGGCCAGCGCGGCCGGCGGCACCAGCCAGCGGTTGAAGCCGGGTGGGGCGATGATCCGCTCCCTCGACAGCAGTCCCGCCATCACGAATCTCCTGGGTTTATGTTCCGCGCACCGGGCTGAGCGTCCTGGGAAGGCTACGCAAGCTACCGACGACCCCATTCTGTGACCAGACCACGCCAATGAACCGATCGCTACGACCCTTTCGCACGGCGGGTACTCTCGCCGCCCTCTTGCTCACCTCGGCGTGTGGCGGCCGCGCGCAGACCGCCGCCCCACCGCCGGCCGCCCCCAACGAGCCGGCGTCGTCCTCAATGTCCCCCACGGTGGACTCCACCGCGCTGCCCCCCTGGGTGGCCGGGGACACCGCGGCGCGCGCGGTCACCCTGGAGCTCGTGGTCACCTCGCCTCCCGGTTCGCCCTCCGCCGTCATCAACGGCTACCGAGCCGGGGAGGTTCAGCTCACGGTGCCGCTCGACTGGACCGTGAGCTGGAACTGGCGCTCCGCCGACTCGACCGCACCCCACAGTCTGGTGGTCATGGTCGAGCGCGAAAAGATCCCGCTGGAGGGTGGCCGCCCATCGTTCAGCAACGCCATGACGAGAATGGTGACGGCGGGATTGCGGCCGGGGGAGAACGATCGAACCACGTTCGTGGCCGAGGAGGCCGGATGGTACTGGCTCCTGTGCGGGGTGCCGGGTCACGCAGTCAAGGGCGAGTGGATCGGCCTCAAGGTGGACCGGGAGGCGAAGTTCCCGAGTGTTGTGGTGAAAAACCGTGAGCGGTAAGCGGCGAGCGGGGCACTTAGCCCTGACGTTGCGCCATCTCGCACGACCGTACGAGCTTCCTGCCATGCCTCGAGTGCAGCGCTGAGCGGGTCTTTCCCCGCTCACTGCTTACCGCTTACCGCTCACCCTCTTTCAGCAGCGTCTCGATCGCCCGCTCGTACTCCCGCAACTGGCGCCGGTACTGCTCCCCCGTAGCGGGCCCGTAGAACCCCGCCTGCACCCGTCGAATCCGGCCGTCGCGCCCGAGGAACAGAGTGGTGGGGAAGGAGGTGAAGCCTCGCAGCTGCGGCAGAGTGGCCGCCGCCGCCTCGGTATCGTTGATGCCGGCCAGGAGCAGCGGAAAAGTGATCCCGAATTTGTCCCGGTAACGGCGCATCTGCCGGCCATCGATCGCGCTGTCGCCGGTTACCTCGTACGCCAGTCCTACCACCTCCAGCCCCCTCGTGCGGTAGCGGCGATACAGCTTGACCAGCTCGGGGGTGGCGTGGTGGCAGGTGGGGCACCAGCTCCCGAAAATGTCCACCAGGACCACCTTGCCTTTGAAACGCGGATCCTCGTTGGTCACCATGCGCCCTTCCAGATCGCGAAAGGCAAACCGGAACGGGGCTGCGGTATCGGCGGTGGTTAGCTCGGCGGGGGACCTGAGGTGGGGCGCGCCGGAGCTCCGGACCGCCTTCCAGGGGGTCTGCGTCCGCAGGCCCGCATGAAAGATTCCCCGCAACGTGTCTCCTTCCAGCTTTCCGGTGAGGAGGTAGACATAAGAACCGTCGAAGTGCGCCATGGCGAAGCTGTCCGCTACCGCCCAACCGGCGAAATGGCCGTAGTCGCCGGTATTGGAAATGATGGTGCCCTCGAGACCGGAAGGGCCGCGCTTGAGCTCGAAGACCCGCGGACTCGTTGCCCAGTCGGTGAAGAAGGTGGCGTCCCACCGTCCGAGAAGGGGCTGTGGTGGGGGGAAGGCGGGCCAGCGGCCCCGGGCGGCCCGGAAGGGAATCACCCGCGGCCCGCGGTTGCCGACGTTCGAGTACGCGCCAACCAGCGAGTCCCCCCGCCGTGTAGCCATGATCGTTGCGGCGTAATCGGCGATCTCGAATACCAGGCTGTCACCCGCGAGCCGCACGTCGATCGGCTGGCACTCGGTTCCATTGCACAACTTGCCCCGCCAGCCACGCTCGGCCCGCTCGATCTGAAGCCCGAAGGGAAGCGGCCCCCCGGCGAGGTCGAGCGCAGCCCGCCAGGGACCCGCCGGCGAGGAAGGTGAGCTCAACGCCACCGCGCCCTGGACCAGCAGCGCCAGCATCATTCCGCCGGTTCCTGCGCCGGCACGGCTTCGAGTCCGCCACCGGCATAGCGCTCGCCTACCCGGAGCGCTGCGGGAACACTGTTGCCGCGCCAGGGAGCAGGACAGGGATACACGGAGCTGTAGGCGCAGAAGGGATTCCGGGCCCGGTTGAAGTCCAGACGGAATTGACCGTTCGGGAGTGGGACCAGGCTCACGAACCGGCCCGCCGGGTAGGTCCCGTCGCCGTTGCTCTCGTCGCGGAAGAAGATCTCCAGGTCCGACTCATCACCGCCCGCAATCGGGATGCGGAGCACCCGGAGCGGTGTCCCTCCCCCCTGCGGCACCACGAAGCTTCCGACTTCGGTGGCGTCGACCTCGATGCCATCGGCAGCCAATACCCGGATCTGACGCGGCGCGGCAGGCCGGAGGAGTGGCCCGGTGAAGACCATCGAGGAGTTGTACTCGTAGTACCCGGGTGGTTCCCGCGTGGCCTTGTCGCTGAACACCGTGAGCACGGTGCCTGGCGGAGGGCCGCTAAGATACAGCGCGTATTTTCCGATGCGATAGGGACGTCCGCGCCCGATCGGGCGTTGGCCCCCGGACCCTTCGAGGACCAGGCCGGACCCGGCGGGGTAGACCCGGTGGGCTTCGACACCGGGCAGGGGAATGTCGGCGTCGGCAGGACCCAGGCGCACACCGTCACCCACCCTCTGCTGGGCGACGGCGAGCAACGGCGAATTGGGGGCCTTCTTCAGCCAGGCGACGTAGCCCGACCGTTCCATCGCTATGTCAGGTGGGACCTGTGCCCCGACCGACGAAGCGAACAGGAGGAGGGGGAGAAAGCGGATCATGCCCGTAGGATAATGGATCGGGTGGGAGCGTATGGCTGCGCGTCCTTGACCGTGGCCTCGCCATCCAGAAGCTGCCGGATCAAAACCCCGGTGATCCCGGCCAGGAGAATCCCGTTCCGCCCGTGTCCCGTGGCGTACCAGAGTCCGTTGAGCAGCGGGTCTCCACCGATAATCGGCAGCCCGTCGGGCGTCACCGGCCGGAGACCGGCCCAGGTACGACGCACCTTGGCCCTTATGAGATTGGGATACAGCAACACGGTCGCCGCAAAGATCCGGGCCACTCCCGCCGCAGTGACCTCAGGCTGAAAGCCCACCTGCTCCATGGTCGAGCCGATGATGGCCTCGCTTCCCCGCGCGAGCAGGTAGCAATCCTTGTTGTAGACGATGGTCCGGGGGACCCCCGCGGGCCACGGCAGGGCAATCATCTGTCCTCGGATGGGCTGGACCGGGAGCTGGCGAGGCAAGCCCTCTAACAGCGCGGACCATGCGCCGGCTGCGACGATAACATGCTCCGCAGCATAACGGCCCGACTGTCCCGTCACGCCGGTGACCCGGTTCCCGGCTCGATCGACGCCGACCGCCCGATCATTCGCGATCACCGCACCCGCGCCCTGCGCGTCGGCCAGCAGGGCCCGCACCAGCTGCTCCGGATCGATCGCTCCGTCCCGCGCTGCCCACAGCGCGCCACCGGTCGGACCCAGCCAGGGCCAGCGCCGGCGAACCTCGTCCTGGTCGAGCCAGTCGCAGAGATGGCCCTGCCGCTGCTGCCACTGTACGTTGGTCCTCAGCTCGGCCGCTTCCGCCGCGCTGGTCGCCACCCGGGCGATCCCTTCCTGCCAGAGACCCACGTCAATACCGGTGCGGTCCCGCAGCTCGGCAGCCAGCGCGATGTAGTGTTCCCGGCCCGCCAGCCCCAGCTCGAGCAACGGGTCGCCCGGGCCGGCCTCGATCTGCGGCGCCAGCATTCCCGCCGCCGCCTTCCAGGCCGAGCCGGGAGTGCCGCCGGGCTCGATGATCAACACCTGGCGTCCAGCCCGAGCCAGCTCGCGGGCGCAGGCAGCGCCGGCGGCCCCGCCGCCGATCACAATCACATCGTAGGAGGCCACTCGGATCCTATGAAACTATTTGAAACGTAGGGGCGTACTGCAGCCTGTCCCGCTCTTGTGAGGAAACTGGTATGATCCGGAACCTGCTGGGGTTCGCGCTATTTGCCGTGGTGACGCTCGTACTGCTGAAGGTGGTCTTCAGCCTCTTTGGCCTGGTCCTGGGACTGCTCGGCACGGTACTGTGGTTTGCCTTTGTCGGCTTCATCATCTACATGCTGTTGAAGGTGTTTGCCCCGGAGACTGCGGCGCGAGTGCGGGAGATGATTGCTGGGAGCTAGGAGCTGGGAGCTGGGAGTTCCCGACTTTCCTCCCAGCTCCTAGCTGCCAGCTCCCAGCCCTTCCAACACCCCCCACACCAACAACGGAACCAGAATCTCGTGGTGTCCGGTGAGCAGGAGCCCGGTACCGCCGGCACGGGTGGGCCGCTGGACCACGTTGACCCGCGGCCGGTAGTGCCGCTGCATGTCGAAATCGGCAGCCGTGAAGTGGGTGGGGCGGCCCGCGTCCAGATTCCGCGCGACCGTGAGAGCCTTGAGAAAGATCTCGGGCATAATGACCGCGCTGCCCAGGTTGAGCACCACGCCGCCCTGGTGCAGGTCCGGTAGCGACCCGGCCAACCTCCGGAAATCGCGATGGCTGGTGGCGCCCACCGCCGCCCCATCGGCAGTCGGATGCTGGTGGGTGATTTCGGCCCCAATTGCGGCATGCACTGTGACCGGCACGTCCCGCCGATGGGCTGCCAGCAGGATGGATGCTTCGGCCCCCGGCAGTAGCTTCCGCGCCGCCAACGCGCGGGCCAGTCCCTCTCCCATTCCCTGACTGGCGCGCGCTGCAACGGCCACCGCCGCGTTCATCTCAGCGCCGGTTTCCTCGGCCATGCCGAAGCTTCCGTCCTCCAGGCCGGCCTCCACGTCCTCGCTGGTGCCTCCGAATGCCGCCAGCTCGAAATCGTGGATGGCAGCCGCCCCGTTCATCGCGATGTGGGTGACGATGCCCCGCTCGATCCAGGCGTTGACCAGCGGTCCCAGCCCAACCTTGACCACGTGCCCGCCGAGCAGGAGGACGACTCCTCGGCGGTTGCGCTGCGCGTCCACTACCGCGTCGATGACTGCGCGAAGGTCGCGCGCAGCGAGGACGTCGGGCAGGGCCGCCAGAAACGCGGCAAACGACCGGTCGGTTGTGGGAGGGGAGGCGAGCAGCCGCTGGTCAACCTTGTTGCGCCGCCCCGAGACCGGCACGGTCTTGAGCCGGCTCAGGTCGGCCTCGCGGTAGGGCACGCTCAGCGGCTCATCGCCGACGACGTCGGGCCCACCAGAACCATCTCCTTCAGACGAAGGGTGACGGTACCGAACGGGAATTTCGTGCGGACCTGCACCGGGATCCGACGCTGGTCGTCCGTGAGCCAGATGCGGGTTTCAGACCGCTTGGAGAAGAGCCCCTTGGTGTCGATGACCGGATGGAGCACGAGGCAGTTCACCCTGCTTCCATCGGGCAGCTCGAGCTTCTCGCGCTTGAGGACCTCGATCGTGACCGGGTTCTTGTCCTTCCGGAAGTAGCGATCGTATTTGTAGGTCTTGCCCACTTCCAGCGGTGTCACCCTGACAAAATAGAAGAAGCCGGCGTCATCCAGCGGTGCCGAAGGCGTGGCGAACGTGGTGTCCCGGCCGTGCTGCCGGAAGAACCCCGAATCCGGATAGATCTCGTACTGCCGCTTGGTGGTCTTGTTGTTCTCCTCAAAGTCCTGGAGAAACCGCCGGGAGATGAGGTCCGAGGTGCCCACCCACGATTCCAGCACGTCGTCCAACTCGTAGAAGGCGTTCTTGCCACGCAGGCGGAAGCGCAGGCGGTAGCTCTCGACGCCGCGGACGGTATCTATGGAGGCCACTTCCAGCGATCCCGATCCGAGGTTGAGCATACCCAGCTTGGCTGAATAGCTGAGCTTCTCACCCACGCCGAAGGGGAGGGTGTCGGCGCGAACGGGAGGCGTCGGCTCAGAAAACGCGGCCGCCTGGAGCAGACCGACCACGAGCGCGAGACCCATCACGAAGCCGCCTCTGCGTGGTGCTCCTCTCGGGCGGGCTCGGGCGTCCGCGGCGGCGGAGGGACCCGCCGGAGCGAACCGCGCGAACGCCAGATGGCCATAGCCGACTCCCATGAGGTGGCCCGGCTGGGGCGTTGCCGGAGATCCCGCCGCTCGACCGCGGAAATGGTTTCCACCCTCCGCGCGTACCGCGCCGCGCGGCCGTACAGCTCGGCATTGGCAGACCAACCCTGGGTGGTGAGCAACGGCGCCGGGCTGCTGCGAAACGCGTTGCGCAGGGTGACCAGCCGGAAGATCGCGAAGCCCGACACCACATCCGACACTCCCGGCACCTCTACCGCGCCCCGCAGCAACACCGGAGCGAGGCGCCGGACCAGGCGGCGACTGCGGGAGGGCTCTCCCTGCAACTTGCTTTGTGCCACGACGATGTCGGCCCCGCTCTCGATCCGGCGCACCAGGTCGGGAATGAAATTGGGCCCGTGGGCAAAGTCCGCGTGCATGAGCACGGCGCAGTCTCGCTTGGGCCGGTCGGTCCGCTCAACGGCCTGCCGCAGGAGCGACTCGACGCTGGCGGCGTATCCCTTCCGCTCCTCGTGCCGCGCCACGGTCAGCGGCAGGACCCGGGTATAGCGCTCCAGCACCTCGGGAGTGGAGTCGGTGGACCCATCGTCCAGGACGAGGAGCTGGTACTCCCTCGAAAACTCGGCAAAGACCTGGCGCACCTTCCACAGGAGCAGCCCGATCGTGGGAGCTTCGTTATAACTCGGTATGCAAACGTAAATCATGATCCGTCAAGAGAATGGATGCACGAACGATAAACCGATCCAAGCTGGTCTGCCATTCGCGCATCGGTGAATCGAAGTACTTCCGCCCGCCCTCGCTCCGAGAGCCGTGCGCGCAACCCCGGGTCTTCCAATATCCGGCCTACCGCCTGGGCAAGGGCCGCTGCGTCGCCGGTGGGCACCACCAGACCCGCCCCATTTCCCAGCATCTCGGGCAGCCCCCCCGCGCCCGTAGAAGCAACAGGGATGCCAAGCGCCATGGCATCGAGTACGGAGGTACCCAAACCCTCCTCCCGTGAGCTCATGACGAAGAGATCGGCGTCGGCGATCAGGCGTACCGGGTCGTCCAGGTGACCCATCAGGTGGACCTGTCCCCCCAGGCCGGCGGCGGACACCATCTGCTGCAGCGCGGGTCTCAGGAGCCCCTCACCCGCGACCACCCAGTGGAGGTCAGGGAACCGTTGCGCCAGGTGCCCCGCTGCGGCGATGAGGGTCGCATGGTCCTTGTGCGGCACCAGCGCCGCGACGTTCGCGGCTACCCGCGCGTCGGGTCGAAGACCGAGCCGGCCGCGGATGCCCAGCCGGGTCACGGCGGCGATCGATTCCAGTGAGATCCCGGAATGCACTACGGTGATCCGCTCGGGAGGAATGCCGTCGCGCTGCAACATGGTGGCGACGGCATCGGAGATGGCGATGACGCGTTGGGCCCGGGCCCAGTACCCGCGGCGCCGGAGCGGGAAGTCCACTCTGCGGGAGGCGACGAGCGGTGTTCCGGTGAGCTGTGAGATCAGACCTGCAAGGGTGACCGCGTGGGCGTCATGCGCGTGCAGAACCGTATGAGGCCGCCGCGCCTCGCGCAGAATCGGCCAGAGTACCCGGGGATCGAGCCCAATACGCCAGGCCGTGGGGCGTACCCGCACTCCGGCCGCGCGGACCCGGCGAGCCAGCTCGGTCCCTCTCCCGGTGATGACGACCTGCTTCAGGTCCATTCGCGCGAGGGCCCGGGCAAGCAGCCAGACCTGTCGTTGTCCACCACGCCACTCGCGTCCCGAGGCGACGTGGACGATCCGCGGGGTCACGTCGCCGGCGCGACGTCCGCCGGCACCCTGGACTGAGGCCCACTGTCCCGCACCACGGCAGCCAGCAGGGTCCGCAGCTCCGCGAGGCTGAACGGCTTATGAAGATAAGGACGCTCGAGAGTCTCCAGAAACGCGAGCGTGTCGCCCCGGACGGTGTCTCCGGTGCTGAACACCAGGCGTGCGGCCATGGCCGGATTCCGCCGCTCCAGCTCTTCATAGAACTCCCGGCCTCCGAACTTCGGCATTCGCAGGTCGGAGATGATGAGGTCGAACTGTTCCTTGCTGGCCCGGTTGAGTGCTTCGCGACCGTCGCTCGCCACCACGGGAACATGCCCCCAGGCCTCGAGGGTAGCGGTCATGTAATGGAGGATATGGGGCTCATCGTCCACCACCAGGACCCGGAGGCGAGTGGCCGGCTCGTGGATATTCGTCTCGGTGTCCGGCACTGCGGCCGGGACCGACGTGGGCAGCTGCACCGTGAAGGTGGAGCCCCTCCCCTCCTCGGTGGACAGCATGATGCGCCCGCCATGCTCCTTCACTATTCCTTGACTGATGGAAAGACCCAGTCCGGTCCCTTCGCCCTCGGCCTTGGTGGTGAAGAACGGCTCGAAGGCCTGGGACGCCAGCGCCTCGGACATGCCGGGCCCGTCGTCGATGACGTCGATTGCCACACCGTCGAGCCAGCGCCGGGCCCGCACCAGGATCGACCCGGGCCGGCCGGTCGAGGCGATTGCCTGGGCGGCATTGTTGATCAGGTTGACGAAGACCTGCTGGATCTGATTGGGATCGATGTCGGGCATGGGCAGATCAGGCTCGATCTCCATGGTGGCCTCGACCTGGTTGGCCATCAGCTGGTTCCGCAGGAGCACGAAGGTCGCGTCCAGCAGCGGCTTCAGCGCGGTGGCGCGCCGGTGGTGCTCCTGCTTGCGCGCGAAACCCAGCAGGTTCCGGACGATGCTCGAAGCCCGCTCGGCCTCTTCCCGGATGACCGTCAGCGGCTCCCGGATGTTGGCGGGGACCTGCGGGACTTCAGTGAGGAAGTCGGCAAACCCCAGGACCGAGGCCAGCGGGTTGTTGAGGTCGTGGGCGATGCCCGCAATCAGCTGGCCAATGGCCGAGAGCTTTTCCGACTGAATAAGCTGGTCTTGCAACCGGCGGCGCTCGGTCTGGTCATCGAACAGGAGAACCACTGCGCTCCGGTCGGTGCTGCTAATCGGCACCGCGCTAACGGCATAGGTGCGCTCCCCGGTCCTGAGCTCGACCTCCCGGCCCGCTCCTTGCTGGTCCAGTGAGCGCTGGAGGTCGCCGGCCCACTCGGGCGGTATGAAGGCCTGCCAGGGCCGGCCGATCAGACTGGCCGGGGGAGCGTTCACCAGGTCGGCGAAGGCACGGTTGGCTCGCCGGATGGCCCCGGTCCGATCCACGATACACAGCGCCGGCGAGATGGCGTCCACCACTTCCTGCCATGTCCGGCGCCCGTCATCGTGAAGATCTACCAGCCGGGCGCTTTCGAGGGCGATGCTGGCCTGCGATACCAGCCCCTCGAGCAGGACCAGGTCGGCAGGGGTGTAGCGACCTGCCTCACCGCGCACGGCGATGGCTCCGGTTACTCTACCCTTGGCGATGAAGGGTGCGATCAGCCAGCTTCCCACCGTCAAAGGGGGAGCAGGCAGGCCGGCGTCACGCAGGACCGCGTCCACGTTATCGCGGATGAGCAGGGGCCCACGCCGGCTCGCCAGCTCCAGCAAAGGCCGGGGATTGGTGCGCCCCGGGGGCCAGCCGAGAACGAAGTCGATCGTCTCGGCCTGCTGATAGAGCGCCACCGCGATTTCGCTGGGAGTCAGGGCCTCCCTGACGTGGCGGACCAGCAGATCGATGACCGATGCGCGGCGCAGGGTGCCGGCCACTTCCTGGCCAAAGGTGGTCAACCGGCGGACGAGATGGAGATCGAGCTCGGTGGGAGGCTCGACGCCGGCTCGCGAGACAGGCTTCGTGGTAGAGGGAGGGTTAGTCATGATCCGTGCGAACACGCGTGGCCGCCTGACCGCGGCGGACCTGCAGCTGGTGATCCTGCTCTTGAGCCGGGGATCGGCGCATCGTCGGGCGTACCTCGAGCGGCGGTTGACGACTGAGGGACCCGACGCGCTGCTCGACGCACCGGACCTGCTTGAGCGCCTGCTGACGGTGCGATCGATGCTGCTCCCGTCCGAGGCGCTGTTTTTCTATGTCCTGGTGCGGCACGCCCTGCGGCGCTCTCATCTGGAAGACCGCGACCTGGCCGATTATCTGGCGGCGCTCCTGCTGGAATTCGGGCAACGGGATCGGGCGTTCCGGATCGGCTGGAATGACGACCAGCAGCACCGCTACCTGGTCGACATCCTGGCGGACCTGGAATCGACCGAAGGCGACCGCCGCTTCAGGGTGATGGTCCACCTGGGAAACTATGCCCTCTGGCTCACCGGGCTCTTTCCCGATTATATCGCGGCCCGCCGTCTCCGCAAAGCTGGTCCCGACATGAGCTACTATGACGCGCTGGGCAGCCGTGGATACGGCCTGGCCTCCGACCATCAACTGGCCGCCCGGTACGGTCTCGACGCCGTGCTGAGGACGGCGGCCGAGCGTTTCGGGGCCCTACGAGGTGCGCTCAACTCCGTGAGCGATCGCGTCTTCTTTCCTTCTGCCGCCCACTAGTCCACTCCGGCCCAGACTGGCCTCATTCACCAGCGCCTGAAAAAGCCCGTGCTCCGGCGCCTGCCGGTCGGCATGCATCTCTTCCGGGTGCCACTGGACCGCCAGGATCCAGGGGGTGCCGGCCGCTGACTCCGCGGCCTCGATCAGATCGTCGCTGGTCCAGCCGCTGGCGATGAGCCCGGGGGCCAGCTGCTCGATGGCCTGGTGGTGCGACGAGTTCACCGTGACGCTGGTGGCGCCGAGCGCTCGCGCCACCCGGCTTCCCGGCTGCAATCGGACGGGGTGGCTGCGGCTATCCCGGGATCCCGGAGGGCGGTGCTCGATCGCCCCGGGCCGCTCGGTGGGAATGTCCTGCACGAGCGTGCCCCCCAGCGCCACGTTGATCAGCTGAATCCCCCGGCAGATACCCAGAATGGGTAGCCCGCGCTGGCGGGCCACCGCAAAGAGTGCCAGCTCGAAGAGGTCTCGTTGCTTGCTCGGCGGGCTCAGCAAGGGCGATGGGGTAGCCCCGTACCACGTCGGGTCGATGTCCTCACCGCCGGTGAGCAGGAGCCCGTCACACCCGTCGAGAGCCGCGCCCGCCATCGATGACCCCAGCAGCGGGGAGAGGATCAGCGGGATGCCGCCGGCCAGCAGCAACGCCTGCACGTAGGCCGCATTCACGCCGGTGCGATCGGAGCCGTCCCAGGAACGAACTACTCCGCTTACCGCGATACGGGGATGGGTCACTGGATGAGTGAGTCCGGAAACAGCGGACAGCGCGGATCTTCGATCTTGGCGGGATCGAGCTGGATGCCGATCAGAGGAATGGTCAGAGCGCCGATGGCCACCTTCCCGACTTCCGGGGCGCCTTCGACCGGGGCTCCCTCGTAGACCAGTACCCCGCGCGCCTTGTCGCTCTGATCCAGGACCAGCACGCCGAATCCGGGCTTCCCCGTGGCCGGCGAGGCGCCCTCCACCCCGATGATCCACAGCGAGTCGGCCCGTCCGACGACGGCGGGAGCCGCGGGGCCCGCCACGAACCGCACGGCCAGCCGCTCCGGCAGGTTACGGGGCGCCGTGGCCAGCGTCTGGTGGGGAACGCTGAACTGGCCCAGCAGGGCGGTGGGCCCGGCGAGGGCGGCGAGGCCGCAGGCAGCCGACCCCGTGGACGCGCCCCCGCTTTCCGACCGATTGCATGCCGATGCCAGGAAAAGGGCGAGAGCCAGGAGGGAACGCATGTCCCAAGATAACGACGCGGGCGGGATTACTCCCAGACTTCCCGCTGGATCCAGGTCTCGCGGGTGAGAACGACCCCGGTGGGGAACTCCGCCTGGAACTCGGCCCGCAGCTTCAGCGCATAGTTGCGGAGATAGCGGTCGAGCTGCGCCTGGGTGTCGGCCTGATACGAGGTCCGGAAACGGGCGGGCGACGCCTGCGCGAAACGGATACGCCGAAAGCATCCGGTAGCGAAGATGGCGGGGATGTGGATCCGCCTCATGTGCTCCTCCAGCCGGGGCGCCAGGGAGGGCTCAACCTGCAGGGTGACCTCATAGATGATCATGGCAACCTCCTGGCCTGGTGGCGCGGTCACATCCCAGAGGCCCTCCCGAGCTTTTCGATCACACGCTCGAGGTTGGCCCTGGCCTGCGTCTCGTATCGATCGCGAAACACCCTCGTCTGATAGAGGAATCGGCGCCGGAGAAAGCCCGCCAGAATCTCGGTGCGCGAGGTTCGGTAGATCGGCTCCGGGACCCAATCATACTCCTGCCGGATGCGCCGTTCGAACTCGTCGAACACGGCGGGCTCCCGCCCCAGGATCGACAAATCGATGTCACAGAGCAGCTGCGTGTCGGGATCGTCCGAGAGGGTCAGATGCCGGGTAGCGAGGATGAGCTGCCCGATCCGGTGGGCGACATCGGGTGGCGCGTCGCACGCCAGGAGCGACGCTTCCGCCAGGGCGGCGCTACGATCCTCGTTGTCAGAGCCGCCCGGCAGGTACACCGCATCATGGAACCAGAGCGCGGCCTCCACCTCATCGGGGCGGCAGGCCAGCTCCCGCGCCGTATCCAGCTGGGCCAGGCAATCACGGATGTGTCCCGCGGTGTGGTAGGCCCGGCCCGGCTCCCCATACGCGGCACTCAGGTGGGCAAAGATCGAATGACCGCTTCCCTCGGCTCCCAGCCGATCCCAGAGGTTGAGCCAGCGTCCCGGGTCCAGGGTTTCCGGCTCCCTTGGCACGGGGCTAGCCGGGGAGGGTTTGGGCGGGGTGGCCGCCTCCGTGGGCCAGGAGCTCGCGGCACCATGCCAACTCGATCTCGAGCCGCTCGACTTGCACCGCGATCTCGGCGAGGCATTCATCCAGCTCGCGTCCTCCGGTCACTGAGCGCAAGGAGGCTACCATCTCCCTGAGGCCGTCGAGCTCATAGGTGAGGAGCTGGTGGTAGCGGCGGGCGGCAGGAGGCCAGGTGGGTGCCAGCCGCCGCAACTCAGCCTTGCGGTCGAGGGTATGCTCTATGGAGTGGCGGGCGGCGTAATTCTCGGCCTGAATACGCGGGCGCCGCCGCTCCACTGCCGGCGCCAGAAATGCCAGCCGCCGGCGATGGCGGGTGCGAAGCTGCTTGAGTGCGTCGAGCACGCTGCGCAGAGAAAACCCCACTGCTGTCCTCGTGGTGGTTGACGGCGGTGCAGGACGAGGTGTTCAGGGCAAGGCCCGATTATAGCCCGGAACAGTGCCAGGGCCTAGAGGGCCGGTCCGCATTCGCTTGACGCCCCTTCGGGCCACTCCTACCATTCGACCTCCCGCCCCGCGCGTCTCCGAGGAGCAGACGAATGAGTCTGAAAGCCCGGCTCGAGGCCTTTCTTCGGCAGCACACCCGGCCCGATCCGCGGGCCCGGGCGGCCGCCCTGCGGGATGCCATCCTCGAGGCCAAAGTCGGGGTGGCCACTATGCGGCATGCGATCGTGGCCACGGAACGGGAGCTGGTCATCGAGCAACGCCAGCTGGCAGACGCCGCGCGCCGAGGCCGGCTCGCCGCCGAGCTGCCCGATCCGGAGACCCTGGCCGTCGCGGAACGGTTCACCGTGCGCCATCGCGAGCGCGTCACCGTGCTGGAGCACAAGCTCGCGGTACAGCGGGAGGAGCTGGCGCTGGCCGAGCGGGAGGTCGAGGAAATGGTCGCCGAATACCGCCTGGCGCGTCCCGGTGCCGCCTCCGACTCGGTGGAGGCCGCGTGGCGCGACCTGCAGTCGGCGGGCGGCGACCGGCCCGGACTCGACCTGGACGACGAGACCGGCCGGGCAGACCACGCCCGGAAGGTCGAGGAGGCGGTCGACGCGCAGCTGGCGTTTCTGAAAAAGAAGTTTGGTAAACAACCCTGAAAAGGGAGAGGTGAGAAGTGAGAGATGAGAGGGGGCTGCAGGCCACTGTCATCCTGAGCGCAGCGAAGGATCTCTACCGGATCGGGGTTGCGGTTCTGCTCCTTCCTACCTCTCACCTTCTACCGCTCACCTCTCACCTCTCACCGCTTACCGCCCAGCAACCCGTAGCTGCGCCTTCCCACCTCCAAAGGCTCGCCCACACCTATAGCATCGTGGCCTATGACTCCGTGAACGGAGACCTCGGCGTGGCGGTGCAGTCCAAGTTTCCCAACGTGGGCGGCATCGTACCGTGGGGCAAAGCCGGCGTGGGCGCCGTGGCCACCCAGAGTCTCGGGAACACCGCCTATGGCGAGCGGGGACTCGACCTCATCGCCGAAGGGGCGACGGCGGAAGAGGCGCTGCGCACGGTCATGCGCACCGACAGCATGCTGCAGGACCGCCAGGTCGGCCTAGTGGACGCCAGGGGAAACGCCGCGAGCTTCACCGGCAAGACCACATTCGATTGGGCTGGAGGACGGGTAGGGGTGGCCGGGCGGCGGGGCGGCAGGCTGGGAGGGAAGGGCGAGGTCATCGTGGGGCGCGGCTACGCCGCCCAGGCCAACATCATGGTGTCCGACCAGACGGTAAAGAACATGGCCGAGACCTACGAGCGCACGCGTGGGGGCCTCGACGACCGGCTGATGGCCGCGCTCAAGGCGGGCCAGGCCGGCGGCGGCGACAAGCGGGGGATGCAGTCAGCCGCCCTGCTCGTGGTACGCAAGCACGGGGGGTACCTGGGCGCCAACGACCGCTTCATCGATATCCGGGTCTACGATGCCGCTGACCCGATCGCGGAGCTGGAGCGGCTGCTCGCCCTCCACAAGCTCCATTTCTTTCCCAGCCGGCCGGCCGACCTAGTGCCGATTACCCCTGCCATCGTGGCCCAGCTTGAGACCATCCTGCTCCGGGAGCCGGCCGGCCAGCCCGAGAAGTGGCTCAGCCGGAAACAGGGGAGCGCCACACCGGAGTTCCTCGAAGCGCTGAGGAATTTCATGTACTGGGAGAATTACGACGTGCGGGTCAGGATGGACGGAAAAATCGATAGAGTCGTGCTGGAAGACATCATCAAGAAGCGTAAGCAATGAACGATGTCCCCCTGAGGGACGCGAGCTTCTTCGGCCACCCGCGTGGCCTCTCTACTCTCTTCTTCACCGAGATGTGGGAGCGGTTCAGCTATTACGGGATGCGGGCGATCCTCATCCTGTTCATGACGGCGCCAGTGGCGGCCGGGGGACTGGGGTTCGACACGGCCACCGCCGGCCCGATCTACGCCCTCTACGTCAGCTCGGTTTATCTGCTGTCGGTGCCCGGGGGGTGGGTAGCCGACCGGGTGCTCGGTCTCCGGCGGACCGTGTTCATGGGTGGCGTCGTCATCATGCTGGGGCACATCTGTCTGGCGATCCCGTCCATCACCACGTTCTACCTCGGTCTGGCCCTGATCGCCACCGGTACCGGCCTCCTCAAGTCCAACATCAGCGTGCTGGTCGGAAAGCTGTACACCCCGGAGGATGTCCGGCGGGACGCAGGGTACTCGATCTACTACATGGGGATCAACACGGGCGCCCTGATCGCCCCCCTGATCACCGGCTGGCTGGCGCAGGGAGAGTCGTTCAAGCGGATCCTGGCCTCGATCGGGATAGCCCCCGAGACCTCGTGGCACTGGGGGTTTGGCGCCGCCGCAGTCGGTATGTTCCTCGGGCTGGTCCAGTACGCGCTGGGCGGCAAGCATCTTTCGCCCGACGGGCTGTATCCGGTGCGGCCGGCCGATCCGGCCGCGGCCGCCAAGGTGGACCGCCAGGTCCGGCGGGTCGCACTGCTTGCGGCCGGCCTCGCGGTTGGGGCGGTGCTCCTGGTGCTCAGCGGCCTGGTGGCGTTCGATCCGGCCGCCATCTCCCGGAACTTCAAGTGGGTCCTGATGGCCGTCACAGCCGGGTTCTTCGCGTGGTTGTTCCTGAGCAGCGAGTGGACCCGGGAGGAGCGGAGACGACTGGTCGTGATCGGCGTACTCTTTGTCGCGGCCGTCGTCTTCTGGATGGCCTACGAGCAGGCCGGCTCCACGCTCAACCTCTTCGCCGATCGGAGCACCAACAACGCCATCTTCGGCCAGAGCTTCCCAGCCAGCTGGTACCAGTCGCTGCCACCGCTGTTCATCATCCTGTTCGCCCCGGTCTTCGCGTTGCTCTGGGTCCGGCTGGGAAACCGGAATCCCTCGAGCCCTGCGAAGTTCACCATCGCCCTCGTGCTGCTGGGACTCGGGTTCGCGGTGATGATCGGCGCGGCGACGGCCGCGGCCGGGGGCGCCCGGGTCAGCCCCATGTGGCTGGTCGTCTCCTATCTGTTGCAGACCCTGGGGGAGCTATGCCTGAGCCCGGTAGGACTCAGCGCGGTGAGCAAGCTGGCCCCCGTCCGTATTGCAGGATTGATGATGGGAGTGTGGTTCCTGGCCCTCTCGGTGGGGAACTACCTGGCGGGTATGGCTTCCAGTTTCTATGAAACGATGCCACTGCCGAGGCTGTTCACGATCGTAACGGCCATTACGCTCGGAACGGCGGTAATCCTCGCCCTGTTGATCAAGCCGATTCAGAGGATGCTGGCGCGCAGGGTCTCGTAGATGAGCACCTCGCCCACCTCATCATCCTCATAGGACCCCACCGGCCGCATGCCCACCTTCTCGGCGACATGCACGGCCGGCGTATTCCAGACCGGGGCCAGGGCGCGTACGGTCTGAACCCCGGGCTGGGCAAAGGCCCAATCCACCATGGCGCGCACCGCTTCGGTGGCGTAACCGTTGCCTTCGCGGGCGGGATACATCGCGTATCCCACCAGCACCGCGCCCGCCGCATCGGGTTTCCCGCCGAAGGCCACCGATCCCACCGCCTCCCGGTTGTCCTGCCGGATCACCAGCCAGTTCCACCAGGGCGCTTCCGCCGGCGTGGTGCGAAGGCGGTTGCGCACCACTGGAAGGGATTCCGCCATGTACGGCGGTGGACCCACGGGCTGGGGGAACTCCGCGTCCGTCAGGGAACGGAGCCGAGCCGCGTTGCCCTCGAGCAGCGCATCGATGGCGTCGCCGCTCAGTGGGACCAGCTCAAGCCGGGGGGTTTGCAGGGAGGTCTCGGTCATAGCTACACCTCTCTCGTGCCGGTGTCGGCCGGCCCTGTCTTGAAAATCTGGAACAGATACCAGAGCGACGGAAGCAGGATGGCGCCGCCCACGGCGATTCCGATCAGGACCAGTCGAAGCGTCGTCTCCGGAGCGGCGGCCCGCGCAATGCTGAGGTCGGGTGGGATCAGCAGCGGGTACTGGGCCAATGCCCAACCCCAGAAGATCAAGGAGACCTGGATCGCTGCACCAAGCCGGGCAACCCAATAGCGGCGGTACCAGAGTGCGGCCAGCACGCCGGTGGCGGTGACCCCAGTGGCCAGGTGCAGCGGCCCCGCCCAGGGAGAGCTGGTGAGCCCCTGCCGTACCAGCGGTGCCGCCGCGTGGGAGAGCAGCAGCACCAGCGCCGACGCGAAGAACACGGCCACCCCCGCGGCCAATGCCCGCCGCCGGAAGTCGTCGGCCAGGTCGCGGTCGTGGGTCTCCAGGGTGAGATACACCGCGGCCAGGAAGGCGAACAGCGCCAGCGTCAGCAGCCCCACGCTCAGGGCGAAGGGGGTGAACCAGGGATCGACGTACTGCTGCACAAACGACCCACCGTTGGGCACCACCCGGCCACTCGCCACCGCTCCGATCGATATGCCCAGCAGCACGGGGGTGATGACGCTCGCGCTGGCAAAGATACGCCCCCAGCGCCGTTGGGAGGCGTCGTGCTCATTGTCGTAGGTGCGGAAGGTAAAGGCCGATCCGCGGAGTACGATGCCCACCAGCATCAGCGTGAGCGGAATGTGGAGCACGGTTCCCACCCGGGCATAGACCGGAGGGAAGCAGGTGAAGCTGACCACGATGGCAAAGATCAGCCAGACGTGGTTGGCCTCCCAGATGGGGCCGATCGCGTGCGAGATGACGTCGCGCTGCCGCTCCCGCCGGGGACCTGTCGCCAGCATGTCCCACACCCCGCCGCCGAAGTCGGCCCCGGCGAACAGCACATACGCATTGAGTGCGAGAGCCAGAACCCCGGCCGCGACTTCGCGAAGCTCCAGCTCAAACACGGCTCACCTCCGGCCGATACACCCGAGTCCATTCGGTAGACCTGGGGCTTCGTATGATCTGCCGGTAAAGCAGCCACACCACGACGATGCCGAGGAAGCAGTAGAGCAGGGTAAAGAGGAGAAACGGCACGATCAGGCCCGGCATCGGCGTTACCGCGTCCGCGGTGCGAAGGATGCCGTACACCGTCCACGGCTGCCGGCCCACCTCGGTCACGGTCCATCCCGCCTCTATCGCAATGAATCCCAGTGGCGCGGCGGCCCCTATGCTCCCGAGGAGGAGCCGGTTGGTCGCGAGGTCGCGCCGGCGCACCGCCATCCAGCAGACCCAGAGCGACACGAGCGCGAGGTAGGTCCCCAGGGCCACCATGATCTGAAACGCCACGTGCACGATCGGCACGTTGGGCCAGTCCTCCCGGGGGAACTGGTCCAGCCCCTTGACCTCCGCCTCAGGGTCGTGAAAGGCCAGGAGCGAGAGTCCGTACGGGATCCTGATGGCGTAGCGGACTTCTCGCCGATCCATATCGGGCCATCCTCCGATGATGAGCGGGACGCCCGCCGCCGTCTCGAAGTGGGCCTCCATGGCCGCCAGCTTGGCCGGCTGGTAGCGCGCCACCGAGCGAGCGCTGATGTCACCCGAGATCGGCTGGAGCAGCGCGGCCGGGACGCCCACGACCAGCGCCACGCTCATGGCGCGGCGGTGGAAGGCGTTGTGGGGTTCGATGAGGAGCAGGATGGCGTGGATGCCCGCCACCACGAAGCCCGTTGCCGTATAGGCGGCAAGTGTCATGTGCAGGGTCTGTTGGAATGCCATCGGGTTCTTCATGCCGGCGATGGGGTCCACGTTGGTGATCTGGCCGGCCACCAGGTCGAACCCGGTCGGCGAATTCATCCACGCATTGGCGATCACCACGAAGACCCCCGACGCCGCCCCACTCACCGCCACGGCGATACCCGACCACAGATGCGCCCGGGGGGAGATCCGGTTCCAGCCGTACAGGTAGATCCCGAGAAAGATCGCTTCGGTGAAGAAGGCAAACCCCTCGAGCGAGAACGGCATGCCGATGATGGGGCCGGCCAGCTCCATGAAGACCGGCCACAGCAGCCCCAGCTCAAAGGAGAGTACCGTTCCCGAAACGGCGCCCACGGCAAACAGGATCGCAGTGCCTTTAGCCCACCGCTGGGCCAGCTCCAGATAGATCGGGTCGTTGGTTTTCTGCCATCGCCGCTCGGCGATGACCATGAGCACCGGCATTCCGATACCCACCACCGCGAAGATGATGTGAAACGCCAGCGACATTGCCATCTGAGATCGGGCGGCCAGGAGGTCCGACATGGGAGGAAGCTATTAGACACTCTCCCTATATTGAAAGGTCCCTTTGCGAAGGATGCGCGGCCTGCCATGACACCCCAGCCTGCTTCCACCCAACCCCGATCCACCGACAGTGAATCCGACCTCGGGCTCGATCTTCGGCTCGAGCTTTTCGCACTGGTTTTGGGCGCTGCTGAGGCCCAGCCCGAGCCGGAGCTGACCGACCATGCCCAATGCGTGGTCCTCTCCCCCTCCTTGCGGGGGAACCTCTGCCAGAGCCTGGGCCAGCTTCCGCCCCGCCATCTCCGCGCGGGCGAGCACCTCTACTTCAGTGGCAATCCGGCCCGCAGCGTGTTTCTGGTACGGAGTGGTCTGGTGAAAGCCAGCGCGATTTCTTCCGAGGGCCAGGAGCTGACCCTCAGGATGTACAAGCCCGGCGACATCGTCGGTGAGCTCTGCCTCTGCGGCGGAGGGAGGCGCGAGGAAGCTGTGGCCCTCGAGGAGAGTTCCGTAACCGAGATCCCCCTCGCCTCGATGCTGGGCCAGCTGAAGCGCCAGCCCGAGGCGGCGCTGGAGCTCGCAATGCTCCTCTGCGATCGTCTGGCAGAAGCGTATGAACAGATCGAGAGCTTATCGTGGGATACCGTGCTCTACCGGCTGGTCCGCACCCTGCTCAGGCTCGCGGACGATCTGGGTGAGACCGGGGAGGAAGGGACTCGTCTCGTACCGTACATCAGGCAGGGGGAGCTGGCCCAACTGGTCGGGGCTCGCCGGGAGGTGGTGTCCGGCCTCCTCAACCGCCTGCGCGCAAGCGGCCACATCAGCTACTCGGCCCGGGGAGGTATCACCGTTCAACGGGCGGCGCTCCAGGCGTTTCTCGACGCCCGCGCGCGGCCCTGAGAGACTTCTGTTAGCCAGATAACTGACTGACCCCGCGGTGGTTCTTAGGTTGGGGCATGAACCCGGCACGCTTCCTCACCTGCGGCGCCCTGTTGGTCGCCGCAGTGAGCTGTGGCAACAACGGGCCGAACGAGATCACCCCGTTTCAGCTGGCTCAAGGCAAACAGACGTTCCGGTTCGACACCTTCGGGAACGAGACCTTCTGGACCGATACGCTTCGGATCCACGAGGTTATCCAAAGTGGCGTGAGCCCGGCCACCGCCCTTTCGGTCGGACTCAAGGTAGATGCCGACGCCTTGCCGGCCGGGTTGCTCGAGACCGCCGACCTCAACTCCCCGGCGACGACCGTGGCGCTGCTGAAGCTGAATGCCGTCGTTGGCCTCCAGGGAACCGTGGAAACCGTGAGCGGGCGAGATACACTCACCCGGGTCGGGATCACCTGCGCCCTGTGTCACTCCAGCGTCAACAATTCGGTGGCGCCGGGTATTGGCCAGCGGCAGGATGGCTGGCCCAATCTCGATCTGAATCCGGGCGCCATCATTGCGCTCTCCCCGGCACTCACCGACGCCCAGAGATCGGTGTACAACTCCTGGGGCCCTGGCAGGTACGACGCCCGTTACAACTTTGATGGGCAGAACGATCCCGCCATCATTCCCCCCGCCTACGGCCTGGCGGGCGTCAACAGCATCACTTACACCGGCGACGGAGATCGGGTTGCCTATTGGAACCGCTACGTCGCAGTCACCCAGATGCACGGCCATGGCACATTCGCTGAGCCGCGGCTCGGCATTGCTGTGTCGAACCCGCCGGATCAGGTGGAAGCCAAGCTGCCGAACCTGGAGGCGTATCAACTGAGCCTCTCGCCCCCGCCGGCTCCGCCGGGAACCTTCGATGCAGTGGCGGCGGCGCGGGGACAAACTATCTTCGCCGGCGCCGCCCAGTGCGCCACCTGCCACGCCGGTCCTGCGTTCACCGACGCCAACACGCGGTTGCATCCGCCGGAAGAGACTCCCACCGACCCTACCCACGCGCAGCGTAGCGCCACCAAGATGTACCGGACTACGCCGCTCCGGGCCCTCTGGCAGCACGCCCCCTACTTTCACGATGGCAGTGCCGCTACTCTAACCGACGTGGTCGAACGCTATGACTCGGCCAATAACCTGCAACTCACGCCCGAGCAGAAGGCCGACTTGGTGGAGTACCTGAAGACACTCTAGCCATCCCCGCCGCGCCACCCCGCCGTCCTTCTGAATCTTTCCAGCGAAGCCGCCAGTAGAGCCTAGAGGAGTCCCGGCCGGGACTCCGCCTCACTTCTCATACCTTGGAGGGTTCCATGTCGCAACGATCGGCGGCATCGCTCGCGCGACTGACCTGCCTGGCGCTGGCGGCAACGATGGCGGGCACGCAGGCCGCGGCGTCGCAGGACCGCGGCGCGGCGGCCATGGCCAAGATCCCGGTGACCACCGCTTCCGCCGAGGCCCGGCAGGAGTATCTCAAGGGCCGCACCCTGGGCGAGAACCTCCGGGCGCACGATTCCCGCGAGGTGCTGCAGCGGGCGGCGGCCAAGGACCCGGGCTTTGCCCTCGCCCATTACAGCCTGGCGCTCAACTCTCCCACGGCCAAGGAGTTCTTCGCACACCTGAAGGAGGCGGTCGCGTTGTCCGGCAAGGCCTCCGAGGGGGAGAGGTTGATGATTCTGGGCCTCGAGGCCGGGGCCAATGCGGACACCGAGAAGCAGCGCCGCTATTACGAGCAACTGGTGGCGGCGTATCCCCAGGACGAGCGCGCCCACTTCCTGCTGGGCAACAACGCATTCGGCCGCCAGGACTACACCCGAACCCTCGAGGAATATCAGAAATCAGTGGCGATCGCCCCTGACTTTGCCCCCGCCTACAATCTCCTGGGCTATGCCTACCGCCAGGTGGGGCGCTACGACGACGCGGAGAAGGCCTTCAAGAAGTACATCGAGCTGATCCCCAATGACCCGAACCCCTACGACTCGTACGCTGAACTGCTGATGAAGATGGGTCGCTTCGATGAATCCATCGCGATGTATCGCAAGGCCCTCGCCACCGACCCCAACTTCTCGCCCTCGCACATCGGTATTGCGAGCAACCTCATGTACCAGGGGAAGCACGACGCCGCGCGGGCGGAGGCCTGGAAGCTTCACCAGGCAGCGCGCAACGACGCGGACCGGCGCAATGCGCTCTTTGCGACGGCTGTCGCCTACGCGGATGAGGGCAAGTTCGATGAGGCGCTGGCCGAGCTGAAGAAGGAGTACGCGGTGGCCGAGAAGATCAACGATCCCGCCAACATGGCCAACGATGCGATCTCGATGGGCGACGTTCTGCTGGAAGCGGGGAAGCCGGAGGAGGCCAGGAGGCTGTACGAGAAGGCCCTGGCCCTGCAGGAGCAATCGGATCTTTCAGCCGGGGTGAAGGAGGACGCGAAACTGGTCCATGAGTACAATCTCGGCCGGGTTGCGGTGCATTCCAGGGATCTTCCGGCGGCCAAGAAGCATTCCGAGGCGTTCATGCGGGGCGCCATTGCCAAGAAGAACACTTTCGAGACCCGCCAGGCCCACGAGCTGGCCGGCACCATCGCGCTGAAGGAGAGGCGGTACGACGAGGCGCTGGCCCATCTCGAGCAGGCGAATCAGCAGGACCCGTACGTCCTGTATCGCATGGGCAAGGCATACAAGGGGAAGGGCGACGAGACCAAGGCGGCCGAGATGTTCCGCCAGGCGGCGAACCACAATACCCTGCCGACGCTCAATCACGCCTTTGTACGGGCGAAGGCGAGGAAGTCGAAGGCGTAGCCTTGGGAGCGCCCCGGGGGATGTATAAAAGTCTTACTCACTAATAAGTGAAGGGCAGAGGCTCTGCGGAGTGCAAGAGCTTTCACTCGGAAGTGATTGCCGGAAAATCGCTTGACTGCACTTCGCACTAACGTGGTTGGTCTGCATGAGGGAGGGCTCACTCGCGCCCGTGAGTGGGCTCCTCTGCCCCCACCCGCCAACTCTGCTGGCCGCAACCGGTAACCTCCAGAATCGTCCCAAAACTGCATCATGGGCACGTCGCTTGCGCTTCCCCCCACGAACCGCAAAACCCCCGATTCACTAAACCTGGCTTCCTCCGCTGTAGGAGGGGATACGCTCATGCAACCGACCTTCGGCACCGCACAGACCGAGCAGTGGAGCTGGATGCTCGCGCAGCTGTGGACCTTCGTGTGGTCCGGGCTCTCGTGGATCCTCGATCTCCAGCAGCTCGTCTTTGGCTTCGTCTTCGACGGAACCCCGGGCGTCATCACCCTCAAGGTGCTGCTGCTCCTCCTGCCCGCCACCATGCTGATTGTCGGCATGTGGTCGATGATGGTGTCGCTCTACACGATTCCCTTCCGATCTGGCCGCGGCTACTTCCTGACCGCGATCCTGATGTCGTGGTGGGACGTGGGCCGGATGGCCTGGTTCTACTGGGCCGGCATGGGCCGGTTCGTCTTCGTCACGATCGGGTGGGTCGGCAGCCTGATCCGGGCCTTCTTCCGGTTGCTCTGGAACACGATCAAGGGCTTCCTCAACTCGCCGTTCGCGATCCTGGACTGGACCTCGCGCCGCTACTTCAAGCCCGGGGTACCGTGGCTCGCATTCCTGCTGCTGTTGCTGTGGTCGGCAATCGAGGCCACCATCTTCACGTTCACGCTGCGGCCCACGATGAACGAGCTGCTCGCCGACCTCACCGGCGCCGAGCCGAACGCGATCGTGCTGACGTCGCTGCTGTACATCTTCCTGTTCTTTCTGGTGGGCGGCAGCTTCGCCTGCGTGCAGGCGCTGAACGACGCCGTCAAGAGCAGGCACTACGGCACCATCGTCTCCATGGTGCTCATCGAGTTCGTGGTGGCCATGTTCGAGGTGCTCTTCCTCTACCGCGAGCTGGTCGACGCGATCACGCCGTGGATGGCGCAGCAAGGATTCAACCTGGGCATCGCGGGCGTGCTGGCGCTGGCCTTCTCCGGCTGGCTCGGCGTGCGCGGCATGACCTGGTTCCTCTTCGGCCGCTATGGCACGCCGGCGCTGATCGCCGTGCTGGCCCGGGAGACCATCAGCCGGGACGGCGGCGGTGCGGACATGTCTCCGCCGCGCCAGCCGGAGTTCTGGAAGGCGCCGATCGCCGCTCTCAAGAGCGAGACCGAGTGGTTCAAGAAGGAAGGGCGCGAGATGTTCGAGCTGCTGAGCCTGCCGGTGCTGCAGCTGCTCGCGTCCGGCTTCAACTTCATGCTGGTAGTCCTGCTGAGCCGGCCGCACTTTGCGCTGCCGTTCCGCTCGCTGGACGACGTCCTGGCCGCCACGCCGCTCACCGAGCGGAAGCCGCAGACCGTGCGTGGCGCCGTGCCCCAGGCGGCCGCGTGAAGCGCGCGCTCGCCGTCGCGGCCCTCGTAACCCTCGTCCTTGGGTGCACTCCGCCCAAGGACGCGCCGCCGCCCCGCTCGACGCTGGTCGTCGGCCTGGATGTGTCGGGATCATTCCGGAAGAGCGGAAAATTCGACGACGCGCTGGAGTTCGCGTCACTCTACATCTACGCCCACATGAAGGGCTTCCACGACCTGCGCCGGCCCACCGACATCTTTGTCGGGACCATGGGCGGCCAGAAAACGGGTGAGGCCAAGACCTTCCACCCGATCCAGGACCTGAGTGGCAAGTCGCCGGCCCAGATCGAGGCCAGTCTCCGGGCCTGGTTCCCCGAGACCGACCCGATTACCGACTACAACGCCTTCTTCGACCGGGTGGCCGTACATGTCACGCGTCAGAACCTGAATCTGGCCCCGCTCAGCGTCATCATGTTCTCGGACGGCGTCCCCGACATGCCCGGGGTCAGAGGCGACGAGCTGTACAAGCGGATCAACATGAAGCCGCTGGAGTACCTGTCCCGGAGCGTCACCGTCCGGCTGCTCTACGCCTCGCCCCGGGTGGCGCAGCAGTGGGAAAAGCGGGTGCCGCGGAAGCGGGTGAAGCTCTGGACCCAGGACGCCGACGTGATGCAGGGCTGGCGCCGCCACAAGGTTGCCTCGCTGCCCATGGAGCGGCAGGACTCGCTCTGGTCCTGGATGAAGAACGTGGTGGACTTCCGGGTGCGACGCGGCAACGTGCTGTAGAGCTACGCAGGTGTGACAGACGCGCCGGCGATGAGCCGGCGCGTTGTTTTATCCCAGGAGGATGCTGCGATGCAAAAGTCGATCATGGCCACGGCGGCTACCCTCGCGTTCCTGGCGGCCGGCCCGCTCAGCGGACAGACCATCAGCGCCCGTCCGGTGTTGTTCAAGGATCCGGTCTGGGGAGTCGAGCCCAAGCATGGCGAGGTGGTGCTGGGCCGGACCACGCTGAAGGCCGCCCTCCGGATCTTTGCCGTCGAGCTCGAGGAAGACAGCGTGCGGGTGCCGCTGGGCCACCCGGGGAATCCCTCCCTGCTGGAAGGGAGGGAGCAGCGGGTCGGCGGGGTGACTTTCCGCGCCCGGCACCGGCTCGACCTGGGCCCCGACCGCTATACCCTGTATTTCGACGAGAACGAGCGGCTCGTGGCGCTCGAGGCCCCGGCCTACGCCCGCCCGCTGCAGCGTAAAGAAGTGGCGGCGAAGTACCCATCCCTCCGGGTGTACTACCGGGGTCACAACGCCGAGCGGGTACCGGTGTACGAGGGCCTCGAGGCGCCGCTGGGCGAATGCGTGTCGCTGACGGCGGGGGTATGGCTCGCCCGGGGCGACGCGGTGGAGAACCTGGGTTACGTCTACACCTGTGCGACCAAACCGGCCCCCGGCGGGGACAAGTAAACCCGAGGGCTCCGCATCAGCCGCCGCCGGCGCCCCGCTTCACTCCAGCGTAAATCCCAGCTTCACGGTCACCTGCCAGTGAGCCACCCGTCCGCTCTCGATGTGCCCCCGGGTATCGACCACCTCGAACCAGCGTAGGTTCCGAACGGTTTCGGCCGCTTTGGCGATCGCCTTTTGAACCGCATCCTCCATTCCCTTTGTGGATGAGCCTACCAGCTCGATAGTCTTGTACACATGGTCCGGCATGGGCGCCTCGCGGGAGGAAGAAGCGGTCGAGAATCTTCACGTCTTTCCCAACATACTACCTCAATAATCGTCCGGAGAGGTCTGGGGACCCCAGGACTATTCCTCGTGAGCAGCGGTGACGCCGGGCACGGCGTCTCAGCCCGGTCGGTGAGAACGTTGCGCCCATGCACCCATCGCGCCATATCATGAAGACCAATCAACAGGAGCCATCCATGATCCAGAAGCACGCCTCATCGGGCGCCTCCACCGCGGCACCCCCGGCCCGGCCCCGCTCGACTGGCGGGGGACAGGCTGCGGAGCGCGGGACCGGCCCGGCCCGGATGTTCCCGACCAAGAACGATCTGCCGGCGGCCACAAGAGCCCACGTAATCGAGCTCCTGAACGCCCGGCTGGCTGACTGCATCGATCTCCAGTCCCAGTGCAAGCAGGCCCATTGGAACGTGAAAGGCCCGGGGTTCATCGCCCTGCACCGGCTGTTCGATGAGATCAATAACGACGTCGAGGAGTACGTCGACCTTCTGGCCGAGCGGGTCGTTCAGCTCGGGGGCGTGGCGGAGGGAACGGCCCGCATGGTAGCCGGCCGGACGACGCTCCGGGAGTACCCGATGGTGACGGACGGGGAGGACCACGTGGACGCCCTATCGTCCGCCCTGGCCGCGTTCGGTTCCGTCGCACGCAAGGCAATCGAGCAGGTTGACGAGCTGGATGATGCGGATTCGGCGGACATCCTCACCGAGATCTCGCGGGGTGTGGACAAGTGGCTCTGGTTCGTGGAGGCCCACCAGCAGCAGCAGCCGGACGGCGCATAGCTTCCAGCGTCCCGCCCTTTACCCTATTGGCGGCTGGCGTGGCTCTGCAGGACCTGGTCCATGGTGTGCAGCAGCTGGTGGGGCGAGACGGGCTTCTGAAGAAACGCCCGCGCGCGGCTGGCGTGGGTGTCCTGAGTCTCGATCTCTCGGGGGTGTCCTGACATCCAGACCACGGAGATGTTGGGATACCTGCGGGCCAGGTGTTCCGTCAACTCCTGGCCTCCCATGTTCGGCATCACCAGGTCGGTGAGCACCACATCCACCACACCGCCCACCTGGCTGATGTAGTAGAGCGCCTCCTTGCCGTGCCGCGCGCCCAGCACCTCATACCCCTCGCCCTGCAGCGTCCTGGCGATCACCGACCGAACCGCGTCCTCGTCGTCCACCACGATGATCCTCGCCAGCCGGCGGGTGGGCCCGCGATCCGGCGTCCCCTCCAGCGGCTTGGGTTCCGGTTCCGAGGTGAGCGGGAACAGCATCCGGATGGTCGTGCCACGGCCCACGGCGCTCTCGACCTGGATGTGTCCGCCACTCTGGGACACGATCCCTTCTACGGTGGCCAGACCCAGACCGGTGCCCTGGCCCACTTCCTTGGTGGTGTAGAAGGGCTCGAAGATGTGGGGCAGATGCTCGGCCGCTATTCCCCCTCCGGTGTCCGTGACGCTCAACTCGGCAAAGGCACCGGGCTCAACCGCCCGGCCCAGCCGGTCGATCACGTGGTTGGGGCTCACCTCCAGCGTATCCGTCCGAATGATGAGCCGCCCGCCGGCCGGCATGGCATCACGCCCGTTGACTGCGAGGTTGAGCAGGATCTGGGTGAGCTGTGCCCGATCAACCCGCACCCACCTGGGGCCCTGCGCCAGCTGGAGCTGGATCTCCACGTTGGAGCCAATGAGACGCTGCAACATGGGCCGGGTATCTTCCACCGCGGTGTTGAGATCCAGTGTCTCCGGGCTCAGCACCTGCTGGCGGGCGAATGCCAGCAGCTGGCGCGTGAGGCTCGCCATCCGTTCGGCCAGCTTCTGGATTTCCTGGAGGTCCTGCCGCCCGGCAGGCCCCAGTCCGGGGTCCCGCGAGACGAAGTGGGCAAAGCCGCTGAGCGCATGGAGCTGGTTGTTGAAGTCGTGCGCCAGCCCCCCGGCCAGAGCGCCGATCGCCTCCATCTTCGAGGCCTGGCGTACCGCCTCCTCCGCCCGCTTCCGCTCGGTGATGTCGCGCTGAATGGACGAGGCGCCGATCACCGTCCCATGCGAGTCACGGATAGGCGAGATGCTCAGTGACACGTGGATCCGGTTCCCATCCTTGTGGGCGCGAATCGTCTCGTAGTGCTCCACCAGCCCGCCGCTGGCCACGGTCCGGAGAATGTCGCGCTCTTCTTCTTCCAGTTCTTCGGGAAGCACGCTGTAGATCGAACGCCCCACTACCTCGTCTGCCCGAAAGCCGTACATCCGCTCGGCGGCGGTGTTCCAGGTCAGGATAATCCCATCCAGGGTCTTGCTGATAATGGCGTCGGCCGAACTCTCGACGATGGCAGCCAGCCGGGCAGCGATCTCCTCCGCCCGCCGCCGTTCCGTCATGTCGCGCTTGAATGAGGAGGCGGCGACGATTTTCCCCGCCGCGTCCCGGATGGGCGACACGGTCAGGTCGATGGGGAAGACGGTACCGTCCTTCCGGATTCGCATCGTCTCGACGTGCGGGATCCGCTCCGCCCGGGCCACGCGCGCCAGAATGTCGCGCTCCTCGTCGTACAGCTCGGGTGGGATGAGGCGAAAGATCGAGGTCCCCACGATCTCCTGAGCGGAGTAGCCGAAGATCCGCTCGGCGGCGGAATTCCAGCTCAGGATGGTGCCGTCGAGTGCCTTGCTGACGATGGCGTCGTCGGACGACTCGATGATGGCGGCAAGGCGCGCGGCGATCAGCCCGTCCTGATCGTCCTGGGTTTTGCGGCCGAAAAGGACCAGTCGAAGACTCCGCAGTAGCATGGGGTGCTGGTCGGACCGGAGGTGAGACTCCTGAACGTAGGGGACTCGGTTTGCGGGGGCAAGACTGGGTGGCCCGGCGGGAAAGTTAAGTAGTTTGCAGCATAGATTCTCGGCGCCGGAACCTCATCCAGTGATTGAGGCCGGCTGAAGGATCACCAGCACCGCCTCTACGCTGGCAACCACCCCGCCGTCGGCGATGATCTGCACGGTCCCGAAGTAGAGATTTCGCTTGCGGCGAACTTCAGCCCGGAGACGGAGCCCGGGAATCCAGCGTTCCACCGGAGTGTGGAACTCGGCGCCGGTGCGCACCAATCGGGGGCGGCCGCGCGCCCCCTGGGCCCAGGCCCAGAGCGCCACCAGCTGACCCGCCGCTTCAATCATGAGCGTCCCAGGAAAGATCGGATCGTTTGGAAAGTGCTGGGGCCAGATCCAGTGATCGGGTCCCAACTCCATCTCGCCTTCAATGGTTTCCCCGTCCACCTCGGTGACGCGCGTGATCTGCCGCATCTGACCCACCGGCAGAAAGGTCGCTCCCAGATCGATGAGTCCCGATTCCGTCACGGCCGAGGTGTGAGGCATAGCGCTCCCGCAAGTTGATGAATGGATGACCAGCTCGACCCAGAGTACGACCGCCGAGCTCTTCTGGATGCTTGAGAGATCCAAACCCAGGTTGGGGGCGTATAGAGGGTACCTACCGCTCCAATCAACACCATCTAAGTCATTATTGCGTAGTGAGTTAAGTGACCGCCATCACCGCCACCCCCCACCCGGAGGCGCGATAGTCGGTCCCGCGCGATAGTCGGTCCCGATTGAACGCGTGTTCAACTTTTACTGCCCGCCAGGCCCAGCAGCAGGCCGCCGACGGGCTGAAGAGTAGATCCAGCGCGGGTCCGCGGTCGTAAACCTCCCGGCGCTGATCAGGAATCAACTGGTGTTCATCACTGAATGAGGAGCGGTAACTATGGAGCTGAACTTTCTCGACCGGCTGGCTCGATCGACCAGCCGGAGAACCTTTCTCCAGTGGTCCGGCGTCACCGTTGGGGTGATGGCACTGGGGTGCAGTGACGATAGTGGCAGCGGTGTGGGGCCGCCTTCGGGCGCAGTCGATCTGGGTACCGGCGACACGGGCGTGCTGAACTATGCCTATGCGCTGGAGCAGCTCGAGGCCGCATTCTACACTCAAGTGCTGGCCGGCGCGTACTTCAGCGGCGCGGCTGCGGCCGAGCAGTCAATCCTGACCGACATCAGGAACCACGAGGTGATTCACCGCGACTTCCTGAAGGCCGCCCTGGGGACCGGCGCGATCGCGGATCTCGAGGTGAGCTTCACCAGCGTCAATTTTGCCGACCGGGCCAGCGTGCTCGGCGCGGCGCGCGCCTTCGAGGACCTGGGTGTGGCGGCTTACAACGGTGCCGGCAAGCTCCTCACCACCCCCGACTACCTGGTCGTGGCCGGCAAGATCGTCTCAGTCGAGGCCAGGCACGCCGCGGCCATTCGCGACCTGCTCCAGCCCGCCTCGTTTGCCGCGAGTGACGTGGTGAACGCCAGCGGTCTGGACCAGGCTAAGCCCCCGTCGGAGGTGCTCGCCGCCGCCGATGTCTATATCACCACGGAAGTCACCGCCAACAACCTGCCCACCACTTGAGGACCGAGACCATGAATGACAAGACGATTTTTGGCGGCCTCGATCCGGAGCTGCTGGAGCGGGTAACGTCGCGCCGGAATGCAGTAGGCCGGACCGGAAAGATGGCCGGCGCTGTGGCGCTCGCCTCGATGCCGGTGATGTTCGGCCTGATGGCCAGGAAGGCGTTCGCCCAGGCGGGCGGGCTTCCCCAGGACATCATCAACGTGCTGAACTTCGCGTTGACCCTGGAGTATCTGGAGAACGATTACTACCAGACGGGTCTGGCCACCGGCGGCTTGATTCCGGCAGCCGACCGCGCCGTGTTCGAGCCGATCGCCGCCCACGAGGCCGCCCACGTGGCACTGCTGGAAGGCGTGCTCGGTGCCAACAAGGTCCAGAAGCCCACGTTCGACTTCACCGCTTCCGGCACGCTGGATCCGTTCGGCGACTATGCCACCTTCCAGGCGCTGGCGCAGGGCTTCGAAGATGCCGGGGTGCGGGCGTACAAGGGTCAGGCCACGGCCCTCATGGCCAATGACGACATTCTGACCACGGCGCTCCAGATCCACTCGGTCGAGGCGCGGCATGCGTCGGCCGTGCGGCGGCTTCGAGGGCAGAAAGGCTGGATCACCGGAAACCAGACCGATGTCCCCCAGCTCCAAGCGATCTACCAGGGTGAGGAAGCGGCCAACGGGACTGCGAGCAGCCCTCAGGCCGCCGAGGCATTCGACGAGCCGTTGACCATGGATCAGGTGCTCGCCGTGGCAGGGTCGTTTATTGTTGCCGGGGTCTAGCTAGACAGGTCCGGAAGAAGACGAGGTAAAGCGGTTGAACGGCTCTACCTCGACTTCTCTCGCTCGACTTCTTTCCTCAGTTCGGAGGCCCGCCGCTGCTGGGTGCGGGCGTACAGTCCCACCCCGAGCAGTACCAACATCAGAACACCAGCAACCAGCCAGCCGTAGTTCACCGAGCGGTGGACCGAGTGATGTACCATCAGGATGCCCGCGAGCCCGGCAGCGACCGCCCAGCCGATCCATCGGTCGTAGCCGGATGGTCGACCTGGCGCTCTGGTCCCCGGTCCCCTCAGGCTTCCGGCACGCGCCGCGAGACGCGCGCGCACGGCACGATCACGCGCCGGATCGAGCTGCTGAAGCGGCAGCTGAAGGGCGAGGGAGGCGGCAACCTCTCGATAGTCCCGGAGCAGCGCGTCGCATTCCGCGCACTCACGCCGGTGGGCCGCCACCAGCTCCATCTGCGTCGGCTCCAGGATCTCCAGGGCTGCGGCCGGAAGCATCTCGTGCAGCTCCTCGTGGGACGGTACCGGACTCATGATCCTCCCTCCCGCAGTGAGTCGAGGCCCTGCCGCAGCTTCTGCATGGCCAGCCTGATCCTGGTCTTTACGGTGCCGAGTGGCTGCGCCAGCCGAGACGAAATCTCGGAGTGGGACAGGCCGGCGAAGAAGGCCAACTCGAGGGCCTCACGCTGCTCCGGCGGAAGGCCCTGCATCGCCAGAGCGACGGCGTCCTGCCGCTCGACCGCCTCCGACCTGGCATCCGGGATCTCGGCCGCTGACCGGCCCTCCGCTACCTCATGCGTGTTGGCCGGGTCGCCCGACCAATCGGCCCACCGACGCCGGGCTCTGAGGCGGTCCAGCGCCCGGCTCCGGGCAATCATCATCAGCCAGGTGGAGCCGGAGGCCCGCTGTCCGTCGTACCGGCTTGCCGTCCGCCAGGCCTGCCAGAAGGTCTCCTCCACCACGTCCTCGGCATCGTCCGGGTCTTTCAGGATCCAAAGTGCCAGTGTGTGCACCCGCCCGGCCCAGCCATCGTAAAGCGCGGCCAGGGCCGCTTCGTCCCCGTCAGCCATACGACGGAGAAGGACGCGGTCGGGGTCTTGGTGCAAGCGTACTCGGCCTGAAGTGGAGGGCCCAGTGGGGCGGGGCTCGGCCCGCCGTCGGTCATCCGCCATGTATACGCGTGGGTCCGCTGACTGGATTGGTGGCTAGGGAACCGGCTGGAGGGCTGCGGTGAATCTGGTAGTCTCTATCCCGCACCCACCTTCCTCGACCTGCACCCCGGCGCTGTCCCATGGCTGGTACCCATCGGCGGCGAGATGCACGGTGTACCGGCCCACCGGCACCCACCCGTCCATCGTCGAGACGCGCGGAGGGACGTCGGCCGAAAAGCCGGAGACTTCCAGGGAATCCTGGTAGGTGCCCTCCCGAGCCACACCTCGTGGCGTTGGCGAGATGTATCCGCCCGTGGCTCGATCCCTGACTTCTACCCGCAGGCCAGGCTCGACACCTAGTGTGCAGCCCCCGCCGATGTCGCAGCCGGCCATGGTCAGCACCGCCAGGCAAAGCAGTAGATCACGCATTCCCCCGTCCCCCTAGCGCGTCAGCCATCCCGCAAACGACAGCCATGCCGGCGTCCCCGCGATCATCAGGCGCAGCGGCTGCGAGATCAGGATCAGGAGCCCACCCCAGATGGTGGCCGGATGCACCCTGCGGCGAACCGCCAGGTCGTACACCAGCATCGCGAAGATGAAGAGGTCGGTCAGGCCGAAAAACGCCGGCGGACCGGCCCGCATCAGCTCGACCGGGAGCCGGGCGATCGGGGCAGAAAGCAGCGCGATCATGGACAGCGTCATCAGCCGCTTGTGGATCTCCGATCGGCGGCGGAAGTAGAGGCCCGCCCCCACCAGGATCGCGAACACCACCATGTCGAAGAATGGGATGGCCAGAAATGCGAGCGGAGGCACACCAGGGATCGGCGCCGAGCCGCCCTTTACGCGGATGATCGCCGTGGCGGTCCCGACGACCAGCACGAGGGCCGCGAGCACCGCACCGCCGAGGCCCATGCGGCGGTGGAGGTCGGTCCGCCCCGCGGCCACCAGCGTGGTCTGGAGCAGGAAGAACAGGACCCAGGAGGTAAAGACCAGGCCGTGCACATGGAGCAGCAGGCTCAGCTCCGGCGTGCCGTAGAAGCCCTTAAGGAAGTAGCTGCGGGAGAAGCCGGCGAACACCGTGACCGCGATGGCGATCGCCATACCGACGTAGAACCGCCGGCTCCGGCGTCTGGCCTGCACAGCGGCGCTGTTTACGGCCATAGGCGACTCCTTCCTCAGCCTAGATCGACCGCCACCTCGAACGTGGCCGAATACCCGTCCCTAGATGGCTT
>DASVGF010000122.1:0-5834 GCA_036379675.1 Gemmatimonadales bacterium
CACCGCCTTGTCGGGGTCGTCGATAGCCCGGTCCAGCAAGGTCAGGGCACCCGGCGTCCCCAGCTGAGCCAGCGTTTGCACCGCGGCCAGGCGTATGGCCGGATCGCTGTGGCCGATGACCTCGGTGAACCCCGGAACCGCGTGGTGCAGCTGCAGGCGGCCGCAAAGCGAGATGATGCCGTGGAGCGCCGGCGACTCAGGCTGCCGGAGCAGCCGCTGGACCTCCGCGACGTTGCCCCCCGCCAGCTTGTCGATCACATCCTCCAGCATCTTACGGAGCGGCTCGGACGACAGGTTGGGCAGCCAGCCGACCAGCGGCTCGAGGGCGGAGGCCCTGAGCTCGCGGAGCACGCTGGCGGCGTCATGATCCACCCCGAGTCCGCTCGCGTCATCCAGCGACTGGAGCAACTGGCCCACGATGCCGGGCTCGCTGAGCCGGTTGACGAACCCCTCCAGCCGGTGGCCCTGCTCGAGCCGGAGGTTTGCCGCCCGTTCCTTCAGCAGCTTCGACTCTCTGAGGATGGCGGCTGCGCTCTTGAAATCCCGGCTGGTGAGCAGGTTCGGGAAAAGCTGCTCGAGCACCCCGAGCACATCGTCTCGGGCCGGTCCCTCGGTTTGCGTCTCCACCAGGTCGAACAGCACGTCGAGGGCGGCGCCGCGCACGTCCCGGTGATACTCCTTCTGCAGCTCCTCGGCCAGGTAGCGGACTTCGTCTTCTTCCAGGAAGTAGAGAGTCGAGTCGAAGTCGTCGATGTCCACCATGCCCTTGGGGCGATCGGCGGTCTCCGCTGCCACCGCAGCCCTGCGGTCGGCGGCGCTGGTCCCTTCTCCGGTGGTACCCGAGGGCCCCGGCAACTCGCCGCCGCCCTCGCCGAAGAAGTCAATGAACCGGTACTTGATGAGCTCGAACTCGTGCGCCCAGAGGAGGGTGTTGAGGTCGTCTCCCGCGTCGGCGGCCATGAATCGGGCCTGATTGATGGTGCTCAGGAACTGGGGCAGCTCCGTTTCGTCCGCGCCCTTGTAGATCGTGATCTCCCGCATGCCGTCCTTGAACAGGCTCCAGGCCAGGCTCTCGGTCTTGTTGAGCTGGCGGTAGACCACCTGCTCTTCCCACACCAACTCGGTCTCGCCCACCGAGAACACGAGCTCATCGGTGGCCGCCCAGATCGGAACAAACGCGGCCCGCACGTTCTGAATGGCGCGCTGATAGATCGGATTGTTGGGCATGTACATCTGGAAGGCGCGGAGGGCCTTGACCATTCCCTGCAACAGCTCGGAGACGTGGGAGGCGGGAAGCAGCTGGGTCGGCTCGGGCGCAGTCATGCGCGCTGTCCGAGCAGGTCGGCGACGTGGGCCACGTCCTTGTCTCCACGCCCGCTGAGGCACAGAAGGACCGAATCGTTTCGAGTCCACCGGCCCCGGGAGCGCTTGATCCAGGCCAGCGCATGCGCGGTTTCCAGTGCCGGGATGATGCCTTCGAGCCGGGACAGCTCCTGAAAGGCGTCGAGGGCTTCCGCGTCGGTTGCCGACTCATACGAGACCCGGCCGGTGTCCCGCAGATAGCTGTGCTCCGGTCCCACGCCGGGATAGTCCAGGCCTGCGGAAATGGAGTGGGCGGGTGCAACCTGCCCATCGGCATCCTGGAGGAGGTATGACAGGCTGCCGTGCAGCACGCCCGGCTTGCCCGCGCTCAAGGTGGCGCTGTGATGACCGCTGCCCAGCCCCTCACCTGCGGCCTCCACTCCGACCAGGCGCACCTCCGCGTCTTCCAGAAAGCCGCTGAAGATGCCCATGGCGTTCGAGCCACCCCCGACGCACGCCACCACTGTGTGAGGCAGCCCGCTGTAGCGGGCAAGGATCTGGGAGCGGGCCTCCTTGCCGATCACCGCCTGAAAATCACGCACCATGCGCGGGAACGGATCGGGGCCCACGACCGAGCCGATGATGTAATGGGTGGTGGGGACGTTGGTCACCCAGTCGCGGAGGGCTTCATTGGTGGCGTCCTTGAGGGTCCGAGTGCCGCTCTCGACCGGAACCACGGTGGCACCCAGCAGCTCCATGCGATACACGTTGAGCCGCTGGCGACGCACGTCCTCTGCCCCCATGTAGACCACGCACTCGAGGCCGAAGCGGGCGCACACGGTGGCGGTGGCCACCCCGTGCTGGCCGGCTCCGGTCTCGGCGATGATCCGCCGCTTGCCCATTCGCAGGGCCAGGAGCGCCTGCCCCACCGTGTTGTTGATCTTGTGGGCGCCGGTGTGATTCAGATCTTCGCGCTTGAGCAGCACCCGGGCCCCCACCAGCTCGCTGAAGCGGGGCGCCTCGGACAAGGGCGAAGGCCGGCCCACAAACTCCTCGAGCAGATGCTGGAGCTCGGCCCAGAATGCCGGGTCTTCGCGGGCCGCGTCGTAGAGCACCGTGAGGTCATCGAGAGCCGCAACCAGGGTTTCCGGCACGTAGCGGCCGCCGTAGGGCCCGAATCGGCCTGTCATGGCGTGCTCAGCTGACTGGACAATGGGCAAGGACTGCCTCCATAAAACGCGCCATCTTCTGGGGATCCTTGATCCCGGGCTCCCGCTCGATGCCCGAGCTCACATCTACGATATCGGGCCGCACGAGGTCCAGGGCCTGCTGGACTGCCTCCGCCGTCAATCCACCAGCCAGAGCCATCGGGTGTCCGGCCAGTCGGGCCCGGGCCTCCCGGGCGACCGCCAGGTCGAGCGGAACTCCTGCGCCCCCTCGGGCATGGCCCACCCGCGGCTCCACCACGACCGCGTCTGACCCGGCGGACGCGTCGGCCAGTAAGTCCAGGTCGGAGGGGATTGCGATTCGCACCACCCGCCAGACCTGGAGTCCGGCAGAGCGGAGGCCCTTGGCATCGGAACCGGTATAGGCGCCGTGCAGCTGCGCTCCGCTGAGACCTGCATACCCGGCAATCTGGAGGATTTCCGCGGGGGACTGATCTCCGAAAACCCCAAATACGGGAACACCGGCGGCCGCTCCCACCACAGCTTTGGCCTGCTCGGAGGTGACAACCCTCGGACCTCCAGCAAAAACGACGCCGAGATAGGCCGCTCCGGCGTTCGCAGCCGAGGCCGCATCCTCGGGCCGCATCATACCACAAAACTTGACCTTAGCGGGCACGTCGAATCACCCGCCCGAGCTCTTCAAGGACGGTCTCCGGTGAGGGTGCCGCGGAAAGCGCGGTTCCGATCAAGACCGCGTCAGCGCCCGCTTCCGCCGCTCGGACCACGTCGGCCCGTTCGAGCATCCCACTCTCTGCCACAGCAATGCAGTCGGGTGGGATCCGGGAGACGATCCCCCAGGCCGCGCCGACATCGATGGCGAAGGTATCGAGATCACGGCTGTTGACGCCGATGATGGTGGCCCCGGCATCGAGCGCCGCCGCCAGCTCGTCCGGCGTGTGGACCTCCACCAGGGCGTCGAGCCCCTGCCCCTGGGTGTACTCCAGCAAGGGACGAAGCCTGGGCCCCAGCGCCCGTACGATCAGGAGCACCGCTGCCGCTCCGGCCACCCGGGCCTCGAGCACCTGGACTTCATCCAGCACGAAATCCTTCCGGATTACCGGAACCGGCACGCTCCGGACCGCAGCCCGCAGGTCGTCGATGGAGCCCCCGAAGTAGGGCCCATCGGTCAGGACCGAAATGGCAGCGGCCCCATGCTGAGCATACAGCGCCGCCCGACCGGCGGGGTCCAGATCTTCCCGAATCGAGCCGGCCGAAGGAGACCGCCGCTTGACCTCGGCGATGACGGAGACGAAGGTCCCGCGCAGTGCGGCCCTGAAGGAGGGTGCCGGGCGGGCGGACTCCACCTCGCGTTCCAGACTGGCCCGGCGGCCCTGGAGGCTGGCTACCGTCTGCCTCGTGGACCTCAGGATGTCATCGAGCGAAACAGGCATCTTGTCCTTCGGCCGGTCTTCGGGTACTCTTATTCGGGCTCTATTCGGTCGCACCCGATGCCACGCGAGGAAATCCATGCCCCTTACCAAGCGCCAGAGTGAGATTCTCAGCTATCTGCAGGGCCACATCCACGGGCAAGGCTACGCGCCGAGCTTCGAGGAAATCGCCGAGCACTTCGGCTTCCAGTCGCTGGCTACGGTCCACGAGCATCTCACCAACCTCGAGCGCAAGGGCTACATTCGCCGCTCGTACAACGAGAGCAGGTCCATCGAGGTCCTTCCCCCGCGGGGCACCTCGGCGGCCAGCGAGATCCCTCTGCTGGGCAAGGTCGCGGCCGGCACGCCCATTGAATCGCTCATGCATCAGGAAACCATCTCCGTTCCCGAGGAGATGCTTCCGCGCCGCGGCCCCAATTACGCCCTCAAGGTGCAGGGCACTTCCATGATCGACGAGCACATCGTAGACGGCGACATCGTCGTGGTGCATGGCAAGCAGGCCGCCGAGAACGGCGAGATGGTCATCGCCCTCGTCAACGGCAGCGAGGCCACCGTGAAGAAATTCTACCGCGAGGCCGGCGGCTGGATCCGGTTGCAGCCGGCCAACGCCACCATGCAGCCCATGCGCTATCAGGAACGAGACGTGCTCATTCAGGGCGTCGTCGTCGGAGTCATTCGGAAGTACTGAAGTTAAGAGTGAAAAGTGAAGAGTGAACCGGGCCGCCCGACGGGCTGGTCCTTTGCTCTTCACTTTCTACCTTTCACTCTTCTCTTTCCTCGGCGCCGCTTTCCGAAGCTTCGCCAGCACTCCCGCTGCGGCGCCTTGCTCCAGCGCTGCCCTCCCTCGCTCTACCGATTCCTCCAGAGACCAGCCCCGGCCCGCCACATACAGCGCCGCAGCCGCGTTCAGCAGGACTGCACAGCGGACCACGACGGGGCCACCCCCCGATAGCAATCCCTCGATACGCTCGGCATTCTCGGCCGGCTCGCCGCCGGCAAGCCCGGTGAGATCTTCACACTGGAGCCCATAGCTGGCGGGCTGCATCTCCCAGCTCTTCAGCCTTCGATCTCTGATCTCCCAGACGGTGGTGACGCCTGCGGGACTGATTTCGTCCATCCCGACCACCGCGTGCACGACCAGGGCATGCCGGGCACCGAGCGCGGCCAGGGTTTCGGCCACCAGCTTTCCGCGGGCCGGGTCAGACACGCCGATCACCTGCCGGGTGACGCCCGCCGGATTCGCGAGCGGACCCAGCAGATTCATGATCGTGGCCACTCCCAGCTCTTTCCGCACCGGCCCGACATGGCGCATGGCGGGGTGGTAGGTCGGCGCAAAGAGGAAGGTGAGTCCGGCCGACCGGAGCACCCCTGCGGCGGCGTCGGGTGGGAGGCTGATGTCGATCCCCAGCGCCTCGAGCACATCCGCCGAACCGGAGCGCGATGTGTAGCTCCGGTTGCCGTGCTTGGCCACCGGGACACCGGCGCCGGCGACCACGAATGCAGCGGCGGTGGAAATGTTGAGGGTACCCACCTGCCCGCCCCCCGTGCCACAGGTGTCCACCAGCAGGTCGGGCGACTCGGTCTCGAGCCGAACCATTGCCTGCCGCAGCGCGATGGCCGCCCCGGCCACTTCGTCGGCCGATTCGCCTTTGGCCCGAAGCCCCATCAGCAATGCGGCAGTCTGCACCGGCGTCGCATCGCCCCGCATCACCACGCCAAAGGCGGCGGCGGCGCTCGCGCGGTCGAGCGACGCCCCCTGCGCAAGCTGCTGGATGGCCCAACGCAGCGGAGCGTCGTTGGTCACGGTACCGGAGGACGGGAGCTGTTCGGGGGTTAGGTCTGGGCGAAAAAATTGTACCCGAGCCGAGCCGCTTTTGTCAATCGTGACAAGGATTTGCGTAGCTTGCTCGGGGTAGTC
>DASVGF010000123.1:0-17648 GCA_036379675.1 Gemmatimonadales bacterium
AGCCCGAGTGAGGGCGGGCCACGCGGAAGGTATTGGGGCCCGACCGGGCGCACCGGGCCCGGGCTTCCTGGTCGGTCAGGCCGAGCGACCCGGAGCCGGTCCGCTCGAGCACGGCTGCGGCCGGCATGGCATGCCACGGCAGCGACTCGGTGGGCTCGGGAGTGCTACGACTCATTCGACACCGGTCAAGACCGGTCGACCGTTACCGGCAATGATTCCGGGAGTGGGGGGCCGGACCGATCGGGGGGCCGGGCGCGATGAATCCGCCGTATGGCCCAGGCGCTGAGAGCGACTCCCGCCAGCCCGAGCACCGTCAGGGGAATGATCCGCCGCTCCAGGAAGCTGGTGCCGAGATACACGGCGCCCAGGGCGTACGGAATTTCGGCCATGGCAAGCGCCGCCACAAACAAGCCGAAGCGGCAGCGCACCAGGCCGAAGACATAACTGGCCAGGTCGGACGGCACGCCGAGCTGGAGGATCAGCATGGGGACCAGCGACCTGCCCGACCGGGCCCACCCCTCATAGCGGACCAGAACGCCCGGGCGAACCAGCCGCTCCACCACCGGTCGCCCGAGATAGCGACCGATGGCGTAGCCGGCCAGCCCTCCAAGAAACCACCCCAGCCAGAGCAGCAGGAAGCAGACGACGGGGCCCCACACGTAGACGGCGACGGGCACCAGCACGGCGCTCGAGACGAATGCCACCATGGCCGATACCGCCGCCAGGGAGACGAACAGCGTCATCCCCCATACCTCACGCTGGCGGATTATCGACTCGGCCTCGGCAAAAAGCGACAGCAACCAGGCATGCACCGGCCGGGCGAGTACCAGCGACACGGCAAGTAGCACGAGAAGCGCCAGCACGATGACCCGCCTGCTCCGTTCCACTCGCCCTCCTGCTCACCGTTGGTAGTTGTTCTGAACTTGGCGAGATCGCTGGCGATGTCGCAACCATGAAGGTCTCCTCACGAGACCTCAACCCCTCCTTCATCTTGACCGGGATACACTGCCACTTGTGCCGGCACTGACCCGATGGTTCATCAAAGCGGCCATGCTCTATCTCGTGGCGGCGCTGGCCCTGTCGGTCGTCATGCAATCGGCCCTGGCCGGGCAGCTTCCCCTCCTGCGCGCGCTCTGGCCCACCTACTTGCACCTGCTGGTCGTGGGCTGGCTCACGCAGCTGATATTCGGCGTGGCGTTCTGGATGTTTCCGAAGTACTCCTCGGCATCGCCGCGTGGACACGACGCACTCGGCTGGGCCTGCTTTGTGCTCCTCAACCTCGGCCTGCTGCTTCGAGCCGTCGCCGAGCCGTTGCAGGCAGTGGGACGGCCCCATGCCCCGTTACTCATCGCGTCGGCTGTCGCCCAACTTCTGGCCGGCTGGGGGTTCGTGGCCAATACCTGGCCCAGAGTGAAAGAGCGCTGAGCATGCCGAGATTGAGTGTGCTCCTTGTCCGAAGCGCCCTGTGCTACCTCGCCATCGGCCTGCTCGCCGGGGCGGTGCTGCTGGCGAGCCGGGGCGTGTTTCTGGGAGCATGGGTGGGGCGGCTCCTGCCCATTCACATCGAATTCCTGTTGATGGGCTGGACCGTGCAGCTCGCACTCGGCGTGGCGTTCTGGGTCCTGCCGCGTTTTCGCACCGGCCCGGAGCGCGGGCGGGTGGAGCTGGCCTGGCTTGCGTACGGACTCCTCAACCTCGGCGTGCTGGCGGCTGCAATCGGTCAGGCCGCTGCGCTCCCACCCGCGGTCTCGGTGCTGGGCCGCGCCGCCGAGGCGCTGGCGGCAGCCGCTTTCTCGCTGCACGCCTGGCCGAGGGTAAAGATGTTTGGAACCCCCAAGTAAGGAGCGTTGGCATGGCCCTCGATTCCAAGGAAGCGCTGAAGGCCTGGTTTCTGGGACCGAGGGGCGAAAACGCCGAGCTGCTGGAGCGCCTGATCGTGGAGGCGCTGCGGGACCATGTGTTTTGGCGGCGCAACTATCACCCCGAGGACGGCTTCACCATCCGCGAAACGGACAAGCGGCGCGAGGGGTACGAGCAGAGCGTGGCCGTACTGACCCAGGAGCTCATGGGGCTGCTGGCCCAGCTCAAGCAGGATGTGCCGTTCTTCAGCGGGCGGTACAAGGGACACATGGTGGCGGAGCAGACCATCGCGGCGCAGATCGGCTACTTCGCCACCATGCTCTACAATCCCAACAACATCGCGGCCGAGATCTCTCCGGTCACCACCCGGCTCGAGCTGGAGGTGGCGGGCGACCTGGCGCGGATGATCGGTTACGATCCCGCTCGAAGCTGGGGACATCTCACGTCCGGTGGCACGGTCGCCAACTTCGAGGCGTTGTGGCTCGCCCGGAGCGTGCGATATCTCCCCGTGGCGATCGCCGGCGCCGCCACCGAGCTGGGGCTCGAGCTGCCCGTGCGGACCGCCCGCGGTGCGGTAGTGTCGATTACCGGCCTACCGCTCTGGGATCTGCTGAACATTCCCGGCGAAGCGGCTCTGGATGTCTGGGATCAGCTCTGGAGCTCCGGGAACCGGGCAGAGATCCAACGCGCGGTGGCCAACCACTCACTGGCCGCCATCGGCTATCAGGAGTACAGCCGCCGGCTGGCGCTGGACTATGGCGACCCTCTCCCCGCCGGCGTCGTGCTGGTGGCAGCCACGGCCCACTACTCGTGGGAAAAGATCGTTCGTGCCCTCGGCATCGGGTCCAACCAGTTGGTCTATATCCCGCTCGACGCCCGCTTCCGAATGAGCCCGGACGCGCTGTGGGCGCGCATCGCCGAGCTGGCCCGGCACCGGCAGCCGATCCTGGCCTGCATCAGCGTGTGTGGCACGACCGAAGAGAGCGCGGTGGACCGGCTCGACCGGGTGATCGAGATTCGCAATCGGGCCGAGCGGGAGCTTGGGGTCACTTTTCACGTCCACTCCGACGCCTGTTACGGCGGCTATGTGGCGGCACTGACCCGGAAGGCTGACGGCAGCCGGCGCACTGCGCCAGAGATCGGGAACTCGGCTGGAGCAGATTGGCCGGACGCCGACTGGGTTGCCTCGGTCGCGGCGCTCGGACACGCCGATTCAGTCTCCATAGATCCTCACAAGATGGGCTATGTCCCATACTCGGCGGGCGCCATCCTGGTGCGCGACGGTCGCGCGAGGCACCTCGTCGCCACCGCTCCGCCATATCTCTCGCCTCCAGACGCGGCGGCGCCTCCCATGGAGCGTTTCCTGGGCCGATACATCCTGGAGGGATCGAAGCCTGGAGCCGCGGCCGCAGCGGTCTGGCTGAGCCACAAGGTGCTGCCGCTCAATGAGACGGGGTACGGGTACCTCATCGAGCGGACCATGGCGGGGGCGCGCCGGCTTCACGGTGCCCTTTGCGAAGCCGAGCTGGCACCGTTCCGTACCGTGATGCTGCCGGTGCCGGACATCAACATCGTCTGCTACCTTGTCTCCCACCCCTCGCTCACGTCCCTGGAGTCAGTGAATGCATTCAATGAGCGGGTGTACATCGCGATGAGCCTGGCGCGGCCCGACGGCACGCCGGAGTACATCATCAGCCGGACCCGGCTCTGCAGCCCGATGTATGACGGCGCGATTGATCCGGTTCTCGCCGCGCTCGGGGTTTGCTCGGTGGACCACTGGAAGGCGAGCGGAGATGGGGGGCTGGTAGTGCTTCGTTCGACGGTGATGGATCCGTTCCTGGCAGAGCCGACCTTGGGCTCGGATCACGTTTCGGGGTACCCTGCCGCGTTAGGCCGGGCCTGCGCCGGAGCGCTCACTTGATCGGATAGGAATGCTCAGTCCTCGCTCTCAGGCTCCTGGCTTACCCCTCGGGTAACCGACTGGCCGGCTCGTATTTCCGAATGCCGGATCTGGCCACCCAGGTTTGCCGTCCATACCATCACCCCACCCATCACCAGCGCCAGAAGAAGAACCCCGCGGCCATACCAGGCGGGGGCACTCCGAGGACCTCGAAATCGAATCAGTCCGGCGAGCGCCACCAGCCCCAGAACAACCATGCCGATGGTGGCGATGAGCGCCACTTCCTCGTGCTCCTCGACAAGCGCCTCGGAGAACCCCGGCAGGTTCTCGATCAGTTCCTCTGCCGGCTCACCGGTGAAATAGACCACCACGGCAACGGCGGCGAGCAGTGCCAGCAGTCCACAGGAGACGCGGGTAAGCTCGGTGCTGCGCCGCAAACCCGCCACGACGAGCAGCAGGAGAACCACGAGCAGCCCGATGACGGGCACGTGGTTGAGCGCGAGATGTATATGGGCCCAGCTCATGGATCCCTCCAGGATCACCGTTAGAGATCACTTCTGGAAAACCGCCGGCCGGCGAGCCCCAGCGGCACCACGGTCCATCCGATCAGCGCCGCAGTCAGGGCCCAGGCGCCGGCCTGGCCCAGGACGGCCCGAAGGGCGGCTCCGGTGGGGCCCGCAACCACATCGGTATGGAAGAGACTCAGCCCCAGGGCCCGGGCGCTGTTCACCGGACTGGCCATCAACAGCACCGACAGCCATGGTCCGGCCTCGCCTGGCGGCAGCACGGCGAGCGCGCCGATTGCCGCCAGGTCCACGCCGATGACCAGAGCAAACCACACCGCGACGGCCACCCCGACTGCCTTGAAACGGGAATGGGCGGCGACGCCGATCCAGAGCCCCAGGGCCAGGGTCGCACTCAGAACGAGGAGAGCCACCCCGATCAGCCTGAGGTACCGCCACCCATCGGCGCTTCCAGCCAGCATTCCGATGACCAGGCCGGCGGAGCCCAGACCCAGCAGAACGGCCGCGCCGAGTGTCAGGGTGGAGGCGGCCCAGCGGCTGAAAACGATGGCGTGCCTTCGAAGGGGGAGCGACGCCGTGAACTCGAGCTCATGGCAATCGGCACCGGCCACGGCGCCACTGATGAGCGCCAGGATCGGTACGACCCAGACGATGAGCTCCAGCAGGCTCACTGAGGTCCGGGCGAACCCCTGGACCGCCAGCACACCTCCAGCGGAGAGCCCTACCAACGCGACGGTGAGGCCGGCCAGTCCAAATCCGGCAGCGAAGTAGGGAGCGGTGCGGCCCCGGAGCGCCGCGGACAGCTCGAAGCGGCAGAGCGCGAGAGTGGGAGTCATGCCGCGTCCTCCCGTACCAGGCTAAGACGGCCGGCGGCCGACTTCCGACCCCGGCTGACCAGAACCCGGTAGATCCGCTCGATGGGTGGCTCGGCGGGCGATGTATCCCAGACAATTCCGGCGGCCTGGGCCAGGTCGGCGACGGTGCCCTGCGCGACCACCCGCCCCTGCACCAGGACGACGATGCGATCGGCCAGCAGGGCCACATCGTGAAGCTGATGAGAGGCAAAGAGGACGGCGGCCCCTCCAGTCCGTGCCTCGGAGATGGCACGACGCACTTCCTCCGACCCTTCCGCATCCAGGCTGATGCTCGGTTCGTCCAGCAGGAGGGCCTTCACCGGTCCCAGAGTGGCCAGCGCGATCATCAGCCGCTGCTGCTGCCCGCCGGACAGCTCACCGATGCCCGATCGTAGCCGGTCGCCCAAACCCGCGTCGGCGAGCGCCTGCACGGCGGTGGAGGACGCTACGTCGCGAACCGCCGCGACCAGCTCGACCAGATCGCGGATCACGGTGGTGGCCGGTACCCCCGGTCGCTGGGAGAGGTAGCCCAGATGGGTGCGCGCGGCCACCGCATCGGTGACCACGTTGTGTCCGGCGATGAAGGCGCGCCCCCCGGTGGGGCGCACGGTGCCGGTGAGGATCCGGAGCGTGGTGGACTTTCCCGCGCCGTTCGGTCCTACCAGGGCCACGACTTCTCCCGCCGCGACCTCGAGGTTGAGAGGCTCCAGCGCTGGACGCCCGCCGTACGACTTCGCGAGCTGGTCGAGACGTATCACTGTTTCCGTCCTTGGGAAGTGGCTCGCCGACGCCAGCGCGGGGCGATCAGCAGGCCCAGACCTGCCGCCATGCTGCCCAGGGCGGCGGCATACTGCGTGGCGGGTTCCCCCGGTTGCCCCTCCGCCGGGAGTGACGCCAGCACGTCCATCCGGGGCGGCCGCGCGGCCGGGCAACTGTCTTCAGCCTGATCGAGCGAGAAGACGGGAAAGGTCTGCTCGGCCCAGTCGAGCGCCCGCGCCGCCGGGCTGCCGAGGAAGAGCCGGAGCCCCTCACGGGCTCGCGCCAGCTCGGCCAGCGGGGAGCTCGCCCCGAAGGGCTGGTCCAGCACCCCGTCGCCGTCCAGGTCATACCCCCGGAGCATCGCCTTGCTCCAGTAGTTGCCGCGCCTGCCCGCGCAGAGCATGTAGGCGCCCGGGGTGGCCCCCCCGGCTACGTCGAAGGTGTTGCCGACCATGGCATTGCCGGTGACCTCCGTCTGCTCGCTGTTGCTGAAGAGCTGAAGGCCGAGCCAGTTCTCGGCAACCAGGTTGCCGGTGTAGCGGCCCCGGATCACGTTGTCGAAGAAGGTGCCCACGCCATTTCCTACGAAGACATTCCGCTCGACGCTCGGCTCGGTGGCGGTCTGGAGGATCAGGCCGAACGAGCGGCTGCCCCCATTCCAGGCAAAGACGTTGTCCCGGATGACGAGACCGTTGGAGTTCATCACCACGGCGCCGGCAGCGCCGTGAGTGAAGGTGTTTCGCTCGAATCGGTTGTAGTGGCTGAACATGTAGTGCAGCCCGAAACGCATACGGCTGACCCTGTTCCCGGTTACGACCGCGCTATCGGTGTATTCGAAGTAGATCCCGTCGCGAACCCCGGCAATCCGGCTGTCCGCGATGACGATGTTCCTGGAATGGTGCAGGTGGATGCCGTTGCCCGTCTGACTCTCCGGCAGGCCGCGTGGCCCCTCGATGTCGACTCGGCGGAGCGTGACGTTGCGGACCTTCCGGAGATAGATCCCGAACAGGATGTCTCGAATCTCCAGATCCTCCAGCAGTACCGAATCGGCCCGTACCAGGATGCCGGCGTCGTCACGATCGACGTCCCGTCCGCTGTGCTCGATCCGCAGGCCACGGAGCGTGGTGCCGGGAGCGTGGATTTCGACCACGCTTCCTGTACCGCTGCCGCGAATGACGGCGCCCGGCGATCCCAGCACGACCGTCGGACGGGAGATCACCAGAGGCCCCGGGTGGACGCCGGCGCTCAGCCGAAGGGTGTCTGGCGGGCCCGCCGCCAGAAAGAGGAGGAGGCCGATCATGCTGCGGCTACCTGGTAGACCGGTGTCGCGGCTGGCGCCTTTCGCCGCGCCTCCATCACGAGCACCACCCCGAGCAGCAGCGCGTAGGCACCCAGCAGATACGTGGCCGGACCGGGATAGCTGTACACGTCGAAGTTGGCGATGTGCTGGTGGCCAAACACCGGCGGGGTGAACGGCGCCACCTTGATGGGCGCCTCCGGGCTCAGCTGGTGCCCGAAGGTGTACATCCGGTAGTAGAACACGCCGAGCGAGAAGAGCCCGAAATAGATGAAGAGCACCAGCAGATCCACCAGCTGGTGTACCCGCGCGAAGACGGCGGTCCGAAACCCGAGCAGCAGGAACAGGCCCAGCGCAAAGGGGATGAACTTCATCTCGGGAAAGTCCTGCGCCCTGATCTCGGCCATGCCGATGTAGTGGTTCAGGATGTTGATGCCTTGAAGGTCGGCCCCAGCGTTTCCCCCCACCAGCTTGTAGGGGTAGATCCACATCCGGATCCCCTCGGGGAACTGCCCGGCGAACATGGTGATCTCCCACAGTGGGAAGCCGAGCGCGATAACCAGGAATCCCCCCGCCCCGAGCACGGCGAGCCGCGCCCGGGGGGAGAGTACCTGGTCGAGATAGACCGTAAGCGACATGGTGGCTGGCCCGGCCTACTTCCGTGCCACTTCGGCCGCGGTGGCCTGCGGCTTGACCAGCAGATAGCCCTGCATTTCCTGGTGCATGGCCGAGCAGAAGTTGGTGCAGTAGAACGGCCACACGCCGGGCTTGGTCGCCTTGAAGCGCACCGTCTTCGTCTCACCGGGGTCCATGACCAGATTGATGTTGTAGCCGACGATGCCGAAGCCGTGGAGCATGTCGCGCTCCTGCTCGCCATTGGTCACGTAAATGATGACCGAGTCGCCCTGCTGGGCCTCGATCGCGCCGGGCGAAAAGTAGGACCGGATCGAGAAGAGCTTCACCTCCACCCGGTTGCCCTTGCGGGTCACCTTGCCATCCGCGGCGGCCCAGATCGCGTTGGGGTCCTTGTTTTCCGCCTTGGGATAGACCTCGATCGGCTTCAGCAGGTCGGCGTTGACGAGCTGGGCAAAGTGGGGCTCGGGCTCGGTGTAGGCCTCGTACAGCATGCTCATCCCGGCGCCCGCGATATCGATCAACTGGCTCGACTCCGGCTGGGAGGGTCCCACGTTCAGATGCCGCCCCTTCGAGAGCTTGTTCATGGAGATCAGGTATTTCCCCTGGGGATGGCGGGCGTCACCGTGCGCGGTCACCAGATGGCCCACCGAGAAATGGACCGGGATCTTCGCCACGACGAGGGCGGAATCCTTGCCGTCGAAGGGGCCGAGCTTCCACTTGGCGATGGCCGACTCGACGAAGAGTGAGGTATACGCGTAACCCTGATCGTCGAACTGGGTGTGCAGCGGACCCAGGCCCACCGGCACCTCGGCCACCCGGATGTCCTCATACTTGAGAACCGGGATCCCGTCCTCGTCGCCTATGGTGGCGCCGCTCTCGACCGCTTTGAGGAACTTCGCGAAGTCATAGACCGTGACGTAGGGGGCCAGCTTGCCGCCGCCCACGACGTAGCGGCCATCGGGTGAGAAGTCCGCTCCGTGGGGGCTCTTGGCGAGCGGGACCAGGTACATCATGCCGGGCACTTCCGCGGGGTTGAGCACCCGCACGCCGTCGATCATCCTGCCTTTGCCTGCCGCCGCGGCCGCGGCCGCCTTGCGCCAATTCACGAACGTGATGTAATCACGGTCCTTCTGGCTCGCGGTCACCTCCAGCCGGCCGGTGGCCCGCTCGGTGTTATAGGAGCTCCATACCGCCCAGTCCTTCGAGATCTCACGACCGGTAGCGGCGAGGTCCCAATTGAAGGGCGGGGTGAGGATCTGCCAGCCCATGGCCATCGTGCCCGTGGCGCTGTCGATCCTGATGCCGCTGAGAACGCCATGGTATTCGGTCGCATACTTGCTCAGTGGGGCATAGCTGCCCCGCGGGACCGGAATCGAGAACCGGCTCGCCACCAGGGCGTATTCGGTATTCTCGGTCACGAACGCCGAGCCGTGATTGCCGCTGGAATTCGGGATGGGGCCGAGGATCTGCTTGGTCTTGAAGTCACGCAGATCGATCCGGGCCAGGCGATTGTTGGCGTTGTCGTTCACGAACAGCCAGCGGCCGTCGTAGTCGCCCTTCACCTTGGAGAGAGCCGGGTGATGGACGTCGCCCCAGGTGTAGCCGCCCAGCAGCTTCTTCGATTCGTCATCGAAGCCGTAGCCGGTGGCGGGGTAGGGAGCGAACACGGGTATCGTGGCGATGTGACGCATGGAGGGGACGCCGGCAACGTAGACCTGGCCGGAGTGCCCCCCGCTGTAGAAGAGGTAGTAGTCGTCGAGCTTCCCCGGCTCCACGAAGGTCCGCTGCGCGGCGTCGCGCGCGTCGGCCAGGCGCGTGCCCTCCTTCGATCCGGCGACGGGGGTGGTTTCGGGCGCGCAGGCGGCCAGTGCGGCCAGCGTCAGCGCGACAAGTCCGCGGAACATGGGATACTCCTTGTTGAATGAGACCAGTACCATTTCACTCGTCCTTGTCGGCCTCTGCCGCGTCGTCAGCATCCTCGTGGAGCTCCGTCAGGATCTCGACTACCGAATCGCGCTCCGCGGGGCTGAGCTTGATCTGCGAGCTCAGCACCATCTGCATGGTGCCGGTGGGGTTCTTCAGAAATTCATCGAGCTTCATGTTGAAGCGGCTCTGCACATCGCTGTAGGCAAACGTCAGGTCCGGTCCGATCTCGGCCGGTGACTTGATCCCCAGCCCCGAGATGGTGTGGCACTGGGGGCACCCCTTTCTCACGAAGAGGGCGGCGCGGGCATCGGCTGGTGCGGTGGACTGGGCCGAGGCGCCGCCGTGCATGCCGGCCATCGGCATTCCGGAGTCGGGCACCGCTTTGGGTGGCTCCGATCCGCAGGCTGCCAGGACCAGTGAGGCGGCGGCGGTGAGGCGAACGGCGGGGTGGGTCATCGGGTCTCCGTCCTCAGAGGTTCAAGTTGGAGAACGGTAAGACCGCACCTCCGCAGGGGGTGTGAAGAGAGGATGAAGGATCCTTTATCGCTCCCGGTCGACCTGCCACAGCCCCCGGAGCACCCGCCGGTCGGCAGACTCTCGGCGAATGGTGAAGCTGCCGCTGATCCGTTGGCGGTCGAGCTTCCCCTCGAACGCGGTCTGGGCCCGGCACTCGCAGTCCGGATCCCAGTAGGGCGCCAGGGCTCCCAGGATGTGGTCGTGCTCGATGTGTACCACTGTCATTCCGATGATGGCGGGCACCTGCGGCAACGGCTCGTCTCTGTCAGCCTTGGGGTAATCAACCGACGCTTCATGACTGAGATGGAGTGACGGCGAGAAGGTAATCTCCACTTCTCCGTAGCCGGTGTCGGCGTGCTCCGGAAGGGTGAACCGGATGATCCCATGCCGGCCGGTGGCCTTGCTCCAGTAGCGGCCGGACCAGACTCCCGCGAGGGACGAGACGGCGGCATCACTGCCCCGCACCGGTACCGGAGGTGGAGCGGGCGTCATGCGGCAGGCCGTCAGGGCAGCCGTCACACCCAGGAGCAGGAGCGAGTGTCGCATAGCGTCCACCAATCCTTCCCGGCTACATGTGCGCGTCGGCCCACCCGCAGCGAGTCGGATTGAGCTCCGCCAGAAGCCGGTGTCCCTCGCCACTCACGTCACTCCAGCGGATCCCGCCCGCCGCAAATTCGATTTCTGCGTACCACAGCCGTAGGGCGTCGATCAGGTTGCGGGTGACATGGGCCAGCTCTCTCGCGCTCTCCCGCTGCCGTCCAAGGCGACCGAAGTCTCCCAGCAGGCGGCTCAGACGATCGGCCTGCAGCCACAACCGCTCCTTGATCTCGGCCGGCAGGAAGGCGCGAAGCTCGTCCAGCAGGGCCCGCTCGAGGGAGACGCGCTCCAGGAGCCGGTCCTCGACGAAGCGTACCGCACCCCAGCGCTCCCAGAACGTGGCATCGGCATTGGTGACGGGCAGGAGAAACCGGTCGCTGTCGGCCATCCAGTTGTCGTGCGCGGGAATGAACCTCGTGCCCAGGACGTCAGGGAGCCTGGTGGCGGGCTGGGGCAGCGTGACGGTCGCGGTCATAACACCCTCACAGTCTTGCTGGAACGGTTACAGGCGGCCGGTGGCGACCGCGCGCATGATATCGGTTGTAGAGACAACGCCCACCGCGCGCTCGCCGTCGGTAACGAACAGACGATGCACATCGGCATAGAGCATCTGCTGTGCCGCCTCTCGTACGTCGGCCTCGGGCGACACGGTCAGCGGCCGCGGCGTCATGATGTCGCGCACCATCATCTGCTCGAACAGGGCCTCTCGCTCCACCGCGTCGTTGGCTTCCGCCTCGGAGGTCAGGATATCGGTGCTGGAGATGACCCCAACCATCCGGCCCATGTCGTCCACCACCGCGAGGGCGGAAATGTGAGAATCGGTCAGGCTCACAACCGCATCGTTCACGGCGTCCTCGAGATTGACCGTCTTGACGTCCTTCTGCATCAGCTCGCGGACTCGCATATCTCCTCCGGGGTTCACCCGCTGATTCCGGTTGGCCTGCACGCATAACCTTGCAGATCCGTGCGGAAGTGAGCCTGAAGTAGTCATGAAAGAGCCTTCACGCGGAACGTGCGCCGCAAAAGAAGCGACCCCGGGCAGGCGCCCGGGGTCGGGGATCAAGGCAACCCGACGCGATTATTTGATCAGGATCCTGTTCGCCACCGCCGGTGCCACCTTCGGCAGGTGAACCACCAGCACCCCATCCTGATAGGTGGCCTTGACCTCCTTCTCCGCGACCGGTGCCGGCAGGCGAATCGTCCGCAGGAACTTCCCGATCTCGCGCTCCCGGCGCAGGTACGTCTCACCCGAGACTTCCGGCATCAATTCCCGGCGGCCGGTAATGGTCAGCAGCGTGCCGGTCAGGTTGATGTCCAGGTTCTCCTTGTGGACGCCCGCCACCTCGAGCCGCACGACGAACTCCTCGGCCGTCTCGGTTACATCCAGCGTCGGATACCACTCCGTGCCCGCAGTCTCCAACGGGAACGGCGGAATGAAGGGCTCCGGCAGGAACCCAGGTGCCAGGAAGCGATCGAAGAACCGCTCGACTTCCTCGCCCATCTTCCCCGTCATGGGGGCCAGCTTCGCAACTCGCATATTTCCTCCGGTTGAGGCCCGAATTGCAGCTGCAAAGTAGCAATCGGCCCCTGAAGCCGAGGTTAAGCCCACATGAGATTCTTACGGGTTGGGCGCAGCCGGGATCAGCCCACCATGACACGCAGTGCAGGCCTGCGAGTTCTTCCGCCGCAAGGTCGCCGGGTCAAACCCGGGCCCGTGGGGATTGAATCGCCGGCCGCCTAGCGCGGAGTGGCAGGTGAGACAGTCCCGCTCGGCGTGGCAGGCCACGCAGCTCTCGAGATTCTGTCGCGCTGCCTGGCCATGGCCGAAGAGGAAGGACCGCTTGGCATCGTGGTAGCCGGCGTCGAGTGTCCGGCTGGCGGAAAGGCCGGCGTTGACGTGGCAGTCGGCACAGAACTGGCCGCGATTGTGGCAATCGCTGCAGCTCGTCTCCCGGGAGTACGCCGCGGCGGGGTGACGGGAGAGAAAACCCGCCGGGTGATAGCCGGGTGCGGCATCGGCCGCGGTGGGCCGATGACAGTCCAGGCACTGGGGCCGTACGTGGCAGCCGTTACAGGTTTCCGGGCGGGCGTTGGCCACCGGACCGTGGAGCTCGGAAAAGTCACTCCCATGGGAGGGCGGGCGCTCCCGGCGGATCACGGCCCCTTTCCCACGTCCCGGTCCCGCCGCGGGCATTGCCAGTGCTGTCGCCGGCTTGCCGGCGTGGCACGCCAGACAGCTCTCCTGGGCATGGCAGGTCGCGCATGTCATGGGCGACTGGCGCGCGGCCCGCCCATGCCGCTGCAGGAAACTGGGATCGGCGTGGCTCGGGGGTGCCTTCAGCTCCGCCTTATGCGCCAGCGAGCGTGGATCCAGCGCGAGCGCCTGAATGGCCGGCACCTCGGGAGCATTGACGTGGCACTCGCTGCAGAAATCCCGCGCATGGCAGGTGGCGCAAGCCGCGGATACGGGACTCGTGCCCGAGCCTCGAGCCAGCCGGCCATGACCCTTCAGCTCGAAGCCTGGCGCCTTGTGCGACTCCGGCTCCGGAAAATCGGCCACATCGGCCCGGGCAAGCCGAACTGCTCGGGCAAGGGGCAGGTGACACGTGGCGCAGCTGGTGTCGGGTGCCTCGAGGTGCCGCGCTCGAACCCCGTGGCAGTCGAGACAGTTCTGCGCCACCGCCAATCGAACCTGCATCCGGTCGGCGCCCGGCCCGGCGTGGCACGAGCGGCAGTCGAGCAGGGAATCCGCGCCAGTCGTCCGCCGAACCGCCTCGGCGTGATCGCGATGCGTGAAACGCAGGTTCGTGGCTGGAAGGGCTGCGGGCGGCTGCCATCTCACGGTCTCTGCTATCGACCCGTCATGGCAATCGGCACATGCGCCCGGCGCGAGCCACACTGGCTCGGCCTGATCCTGTATCCCGGCATGGCAGCTGGCGCATCGGGGGAAGAGACCGCGGTGCTCCCAGTGGTCGAAACGGTCCTGCGCTTGCGCGTAGCCCGGGATGGTCAGAAGGGCGGCGAGCACCCACCGGGAAATTGTCATGATCCAGCTCGCGGCCGGTGGCGAATCGCTCGCGGGAGGCGTGTCTGGTCTGCGCCACTCCCAAAGAGGAGAGTGACCCGAGCGTTCAACCGGGTCTGGTTCCAGTCGAAGCCGCTCGCATCCGGACGGCGCCGGTCTTCGGCGTAATGCGCTCCCCCCAGGCCCAGCCGCACCCGCTCGGTGGGCCGCCACTCCGCATCGAAGCCGACCACGTCTACGCCCGCCTCCTCGAAGCGGAACTCCAGGGGCCGGTCGAGGGTCGAGCCGTAGGCCGTGAGCGTGAGCCGGGGACTCGGCGCTGCGCTCACGCTGCCTTCGAAGCCGTGGGACGAAGCTCCGGGGCCGTACTCCTCCCGGTAGCCGACATCGAAGGTCCAGATCTCATCCGGATTGAACGACGCACCCGCTCCGAACCGCCAGCCATCGCTGTCCACATCGACCAATGGCGTCTCGGTCTCGGTGGGGGAGAAGGCGTACCGCTCCCAGCGCCCTCTCAGCTCGAGCCGCTCGAGCGGCCGGACCCACACCGACGCGTTCACCGCATGGTAGGGAACCGGGCTGAACGCGCCCCAGATGGTCCACAGGTCGAAATGGGGCCGGTATTGCCGCGCTCCTACTGCGGCCGTGACTCGGGGGGACACATAGCGGAGCGTCGCGTCCGCATTCCCAAACCAGGTGTTGGCCAGATCGTACTCCACCCCTGCCGCAAGACTCCAGCGATCGAGGGGCCGCAGCTCGCCTGAAATGGCAGCGCGCTCCGACCCGAACTGGCTGGATACGCGTTCCACCTCACGCTGGTAATCGACGCGGACATCCCCGCGCCGGCCGCTCCACCCGATGGAGCCCCCGGCTACCCACTGCCTTCTCCGAGGCTGAAAGTCGTCCAGCGGGTCGAGCACCGCACTCGAGACCGGCAGCGCGGCGGCCCGAGCCAGACCCAGACCCAGATAGGCCTCTGCCTCGAACCCAGCGCCGACACGAAGGATCCCGCGTCCCCCGTCCAGGCCGACGATCCCCAACCGGCTGGCCAGCAGCTGGCGGCCTCCCCGGAGGGTTGCGCGGCGGGAGGCATGTTCGCCGTAGGCTTCGAGAAGCTGCAACGCCGGATCGGTACCCGGCCAGACGTCGCTTTCTCCGAGATCGACCCCGGCGCGGCCATTGACTCTGAGACTCAGGCCCGGAACACCGAGACCCCACATCGTGAGGTCCACACTGCTGACCAGCGGCCCACCCTGGCGGTACGCGCCCGGCCGGAAGAAGAAACAGAACGGATTCCCCGGCGGACAGCGCACAAAGAAGCCGTCGGCAGTCTGAAGGCCACCATTGGGCGCCGTGACGATGTCGGCGGCGGGCACGCTGTCCGGCCGGACTCCTCGGTAGGCCGCGGTCTGGGCCCGGGTCTCGAAGCGGAGCTGATACCCCTGCGCGTTAGCCGTGGTCGTGAGGCCGGCGGCTCCGAGGGCCCCCACCAGGGCTCCGCGGACCACCCGCCTCACAGGCCCCGCTCACGACTGACCAGGTGGGCCCGGTAGGCGTCGGGTGAGGACAAGAAGTGGCATTGGCTGCATTCCTTCGGTGCGTAGTGGTCCACGCTCGAAGAGTGGCAGGTCAGGCAGAATTGCCGCTGCGGCGTCAGCTTCGTCACGGTGGACTGGTCGTGGCATTCGATGCAGCCGGCGTGGGCGTCGGCCGGTGGCGCGTGGGCCTGGGTGATCTGGGCCGTCCGGTGGCAGGCCGCGCAGGTAGCTTGAGTGACATGATGCTCGTCGTGGCACGCCACGCAGGCTTTGGCTCGGGGCTCCGGCTCGAGCGAGACGGGAGTGGTGTGGCAACGCGCGCATGTGAGACTGCCGTGTTGCGAGTGGTCGAAGATCACCGGCCGAGGCCGAGGAGCATGATCGGGAACCGTGACCTCCACCGTCAGCGGGCGGCCGGTCGCGATCTCTTCCGGCTGGTGGCAGGCCGCGCAGGAGGAGCGTGCGGGCGCCTGGTGGTGGCAGATCTGGCAGCCGCGCGGAGGCTGAAAGGTCAGGTCGTCGCGCCGCGATGACGTGTTGTGACAGGTGATGCAGGCGAGACGGCGATGGCGGTCATGGGAGAAGGTGTCGGGCGGGGAGGGGGGCGGAGCGTCACCCTGCCCGCGTGATCGGCCTGGCTCGATCAGCCTCCGGGATTGCTGGAGCGCCCGGGTGGTATCGAAGGGCAGGGGCGGTTTCAAGCGGCCGCCGCCCCGGCGGACCTCGGTGTGGCAGCCGGTGCAATCGCTCGCGTCTACCCGGGCCGCATGCGGCTGGTGACACGTCTCGCACCGCTGCGCCAGCTTCCGGTGCGCCGCTCCCATATGGAAGGGCACGCTGCGCCAGTTCGAATGGCAGCCGGCGTCGGTACAGGACTTGAGCGCATCCTTCGGCTTTACGTCGGTGTGCGGGTTGTGACACATGCCGCAGCTTCCGCCATGCGGATCCTGGGCCGGATCGAACGTGGCAAACAGCTGTCTCATCTCGTGGCATCCCAGGCACTGCCGCTCGCCGGGGCGCAGGGTACCGGCGGCCGAGTCGAGCGAGACAAACTGAGCTTCCGCCGTAAACTGGTGGCACGAGTTGCAGTAGAGCTTTTCCTCGTTGGGGAGCGGCACCTGGTTGGCCGGATCGAAGCGTGCCGCCATCCGGCCCAGGCGGATCTTGGCGTCGTCGGTGAGGTGGCAGCCCTTCTGGGCACAAGTCGTATCCGCTGGGGTGAACCGGTGAGCCGAGCGTGCGTGGCAGGTGAGACACTGCACCTCCTTGAGTGCAGCTGAATCGGATTCCAGGTGAGTGCGATGCCCTGCGGTCGAGGCTATCCGCTGCCAGGTCTTCTTCGCCTCCCCCTGCACATGGCAGTCCTCGCAGATTGTCCGGGGTACTTTGGCGTGCGGCGGGATCTTGTCAGGCCGCTCCACGATCCAGTAGAACAGCTCCTTGGTCTGCGCCTTGAGATTGAAGGGGTGGCAGGCATGGCACGACAGCGTGTCGTGCTTTCCCTCCAGCTGGTTGACCAGCAGGTAGGTGCCGGTGTCCGGATGCACGAAAAGCTGGCCGCTGGGCACAAAAATGTGACAGCCCCGGCAAAAATCGTTGTCGTGCATCATGTAGTCTTTGGCCTTCACGCCGCCCGCCACGATCAACAGCAAGACCGCGCCCACCGCCGTGCCGAGAGCGAGCTTGACGCCCCGATCGCGGGTGCTGAGCCAGGCCCGGATGGCCCTGCGCCTGCGCCACAGAAACACCGCCATGGCGACGGCCACCAGCGTGCCCAGCACGATCCCACCGATCATGACCCAGCGGGGCTGTTGGAAAATCCATTGGACAATGGGGACGAGGGGATCCGGCAGCGGGGACTGGACCACCACGGAGTCGACCAAGCGGCCCGTGAGCGAGTCCCATACCCTGGCAGCGGAATCTTGGGGCGACTGGTGGGCCTGAACGAGCGAGGTCCCCGCCCACAGAGAGAGCACCGCGTGGACGGGGACCATCACTGGACGTGTACTACCGGGCGGAGATCGGCCGAGAGATCAAAGGCCTGGTGAGGGGACGCTTCGTGACCGCCCCCAGGGGGCCCTTCATGATGTCCTGAACCGGGCCTCTGAGCGGTGGCAGGCCCGGGTAGGCCGCCTGCAGCTCGTCGATGTTGGCCCGGAGCAGCGCCTCGGCCATGAAGGGATTGTGGACCCCCGACGAGCCGTCGGCTCCATCCA
>DASVGF010000124.1:0-6968 GCA_036379675.1 Gemmatimonadales bacterium
CCAGGTCTCCTGCAGCTGTTGCGCGGCCTGGAGCTGCTCGTTGTACCGGCCCAGCGCCTGCTTGGCCAGGTCGTCGCGGCCTTCCTGCACCGCCATCATGGCCCGCCGCTCCCAGTCGTCCGCCTGCTTCTTCAGCGCCTCCGCGTCCGACTGCAGCTTCTTCTCATCCGCAATGGCCGAGGCCACCTGCTGCTTGGCCTTGGCCAGTTGGGTCTTCATATCGAGGATCAACTGGTTCAGCATCTTCTCGGGATTTTCGGCCCGGGAGATGAGATCGTTGATGTTCGACCGCAGCATGGTGGAGAGACGATCAAAGAGTCCCATGACGCTTCACCTTTCGCGGTAGGGCGCGAGCGCGCTGAGGTGGGAGGCCAGCGCCAGAGTCACCGAGTCGAAGCTCGCCTCGAACTCGTTGTAATCGAGATTTTCCAGCTCGAGGGTGTCGGTGAGCACCACGTGGTCGCCTTCCAGCCCATAGGAGCCATGCACCAGCTCGCGCGCGTTGTACTCCAGCAGCTGGCGGAAAAGCTCCCCCCGGCGCGGCTCGCTGGCCGGCAACTCCATCACGCGAACCCGCAGGATGACGACCGGCGGCGCGTAGTGGACCACCACTTCGGCGTCGTCCGGAGTGCGCACAACCCACAGGTTAGGCTCCACCTCGGTAACGCTGAGACTGCCCCCATCGAGCCGATCCAGAAACGACTGGATGTCTTCTCGGGTGATCATCGACGAACTCCCCCCGGCAACTGGTCTGCCTGCCCGCCGTGCGCGAGGAGCCGCTCGGCGAAATCTAGACGTTCCTCGACCTCGGCTAACCGATTGCGGAGGTCGTCCACCTCGGCGGTCACCTGCACGCGAATCTCCTCGAGCTCGGGATGGGTCGCGTCCGGTTCAGACCGGCCGCCGATCCGGCGACCGACCGCCGAGCCGATCGGGCCGAACAGCAGGCCGACGGCTGCGGCCCCGATGGCGAGAAACATGGCAAGCTCACCCGCACCGCTCATCGGCCGCTCTCTTCCGTAGGCGCCGTGAGGCGGGCAGGTTGCGGAGCGTGGGCCAGCAGACGCTCGGCGAAATCCACCCGCTCCTCCAGCTCGGCGAGTCGGGCCTCGAGCGCATCCACCTCGCCCAGCCTCGCCTGGAGGTGATCGAGGTCGCTCCTGAGAGCCGGATCGTTGCCCCCCCTGCCCTCCAGCCGGCGCCCGAACGCGCGCATGATGGGCCAGAGGATGATCACCGTCGCCGCGAGAGCGGCAATCACGATGAGGAGAATGGTCGGCGGCCCACCGTCGTTCAAGAAGATGAGGTTCGGATCGAACGGGGGTGGCGGCGGGACGGGGGGCGCAGGCGGCACCCCTTGCAGCATCGTCATCCAGCGGTCCCCCCGGTGCCGATTTCCTTTCGGTCGTGATTCTTGAGCAGCACGCGCTCGGCGAAATCAACCCGTTCGTGGAGTTCGGCCACTTCCTGCCTGAGGGCGTCCACCTCGGCCAGGAGCTCCGGATCAGCGGCAGGCGCGACATGTCCCGCGCGCAGACGGTCGGCGAGGGCTCTTCCCACCGGGCTGATCGAAAGAAGGAAGAGCGTCCCCCCTCCGAAGATAAGCGTAATGGCCAGAATCCCTTCCATATCCATCTCGGTCCTCTTGAGTCGGGTCCGCCGGCGCCTTAGCCTGCTCGGGTTCACCTACGGGCCGAGCTCGACCGTTGTTTCACTCCGAAACGATCTTTCAATGAGGAGACGGAAGGGCTAGACCAATTCCACCGCCTCGATGGCGGCCAGGGATACCGCGATCTCAGTGCTGTCGTCGCTGCCCGTCGGCCGCAGGTAGACCTCGTGGGCGGTGACGTGGGTGTCCACGCTCATGGGTATCCCCACCACTTCGGTCCGCGCCGTGGTAGTGATCCGCACCGCCTGCTCGTGTCCACCCGCATAACCCAGCAGGGAGACGATCTCATCGTATGTCATCTGGACCTCCAGGGGATGCGACCATAATCTAGGTTCCAGTAGACCGCATCGCCATGAGACTCCTCATTTCCAGAGTTAAAGCCAAAATGAATCCATTCGCTCTCCCCCTCGCCCTGGCCCTGCTCCTCTCGGCACCCGTTGACGGGATGGCGCAGCGACGCTCTGATGCGTCCACCGCCCCGGGCAACCCAGTGACCCTCTCGGGTAGCATCGGCGGCAAGGCCTATCGGACCTCCGGGCCCGGCACCTGCAAGCATGCTCCGGATGCTTCCATTTACGACCTGCCTGCCGCACTGTGGATGATTGAGTTTGCCAACCCGCGCGGCCCGGAAATCAGGCAGCTGAATCTGACACTCTGGAAGCCCAAGGACGGCAGCCCGTACCAGGTCTCGCTCGCTCTCGAGACCGGCTCGGCGTCCCATCACATCAGCTTTGGTGGTAAACGTGAGCCGGTCGGCAGCGCGACGGTCAAGCTGACACCCTCAGGCTCGGGTGGCCGTTTCGAGCTCAAGGGCCGGGACGCGGAGGGCGCCAAAGTGGAGCTCAGCATTAGTTGTCCGGCATTCGCGGGGGTCGAAGCCGAAGGCGGCTGAGCTCGGATCGCCGCGTCCCAGGCCCCGAGCCCAGTAAGGCCGGCCGCGCGGGAGGCCTAACGCGTGCCCGCAGCGGCGCGCTTAGGGGAGGCTGATAATGCCGGCGCCGCCTTGAGATTCTGATCGAGATAGCGGGTAATCAGCTCGAACAGATGCGCCTGGGTGTTTTTCCCCTGACAGATGCAATGGGTTCGGTTGGGGTACTCCATCATGGTGAACGGCTTGTTCGCCGCCACCAGGGCGTTGATCAGGACTTCGCTGTTCTGGAAGTGCACGTTGTCGTCCCCGCTGCCATGGATCAGCAGCAGGTGGCCCTTGAGCCCATTCACATAGCTCAGCGGCGAGCCCCGGTCATAGCCGGCCTTGTTCTGGTCTGGCAGGCCATTGAAGCGCTCGGTGTACACGTTGTCATACAGGGCCCAGTGGGTAACCGGCGAGACGGCGACTCCGGTGCGGTAGAGATCGGAGTGCTGGAACAGTCCGTTGAGGCTCATGAAACCGCCATAGCTCCAGCCCCAGATGCCGATGCGCCCGGCCTCCACGTATGGGCGTCGCGCCAGCGTTCGCGCCGCCGCGGCCTGGTCCCTGGTTTCGACGACGCCGAGCTGGCCGTAGACGGCCTTTCTCCAGCGGCGTCCCAGCGGAGCCGGAGTACCCCGGTTGTCCACGCTGGCCACCAGATACCCCTGCTGGGTGAGCATCAAATGCCAGAGGTAGTAGCTGCCCCAGGCATCGTTGACCGTGGAACTCCCCGGACCCCCATAGACATGAAACAGCAGCGGATACTTGCGCGTCGAATCGAAGTCCGCCGGCGTCATCAGATAGGCAGGGAGCCTGCTCCCGTCGTCAGCCGCCAGGTTGAAGAACTCCACCCTGCCCTTTTTCAATCCGGCCAGTCGATGCTTCAGCCCGGCATTGTCGATCAGAGTCCGGATTACCTGGTGACCAGGGAGACGGATCAACCGAACTACCGGCGGATTGCCGAACCGGGAGAACGTTTCCAGCGCATAGCGGAAACCCGGGGCGTTGTCGTAGGCGTGCGTGCCTGATTCTCCCTTGGGTGACAGCCGCTCGGCCGACCCCTTGCCATCCAGCCGGGAACGAAACAGGTACCGCTGGGCCGGGTGGTCGGGCGACGCGATGTAATACACCCATCCCCCTTTCTCATCCACCCCCACCACCTTCACCACGTCGAACGCGCCGCGCGTGACCGGCCGGATCGATTTGCCGTTCCTCGATACCACATAGACCCGGTTCCAGCCGTCGCGCTCGCTGATCCAGGTGAAGTGCTTCCCCCCCCCGAGCCACGTGAGATTGTCCACCACCTCCACCCAGGTACTGTCCCGCTCGGTCAGCACGGTTCTGACCTGGCCCGACCGGACATCGCCCAGCAGGACGTCGTTCGTGTTCTGCAGGCGGTTGAGCCGCTGCAACACGACTTCGTCCGAGCTGGCCGCCCATTCCATCCGGGCGATATAGTGGTTCCTGGGGTCGCCGTCGATCTGGAGCCACCGGGTGGGCCCCCCGGTGGCGGCGACAATCCCCACCCGTGCAGCCGAGTTGGCCTCGCCGGCCTTCGGGTATTGAACCGGCTTCACCTGGGAGTAGAGGGAGTCGGTGTTGTTGATCAGGTTAAAGTCCTTCACCTGGTCCGCGTTGAGCTGCCAGTAGGCAATGTGCCGGCCGTCCGGACTCCAGCGCCACCCATCGGCGTAGTAGTTCATCAGCTCTTCTTCATAGACCCAATCGAAGGTGCCGTTGATAACCGTGCGCGATCCGTCGGTGGTGAGCGGGGTGATGGCTCCGCTCGCCAGATCTTCCACGTACAGGTTGTTCTCGCGTACGTAGGCCACCCGCCGCCCGTCGGGGGAGAACTTCGCGAACATCAGGGTGGAGGGCTTGGCCTCGGATCCGCCGAGCTGGTGGAGCCGCCCGGTACCGCGCTCCAGAACCCAGTAATCTCCCCGCGTGTTGAGCCGCCAGACAGGCTGAGTGTTGGTGAAGATCAGGAGCGAGAGGGTGTCGGGAGACCAGACGTAGTCTTCGACCACCAGAGGTACACTGTCGCCCTGGGGCACGAACTGTCTCGCAGCGATCAGCACTTCGCGCCCGCCGCGCTCGGAGTCATAGCGAACCAGGTTCTGGCCAGGCTCGCTCCCGGCGTCTTCGAGCGTGGTATAGGCCGAGCCGTCGCCCAGCCAGCGGGCGGGACCGAAACCCTGGGTGCGAAACTCCTTGGTGCCGTATATACGTTGGAGCGAGAGAAGACTGGAATCGGCCTGCTGAGCGGAGACCGGCGTGACCAGGACCAGTGTCCCGATAGCGGCGGAGAAAGCGAGACGGATCACAGAAATTCCGCGGATAGGAAGTGGATGTTGCGACCTGAAAGGGGCCAAGGTATCCCTTCAGTCGAATCGCTGGCGACGGGTTCGTCAACCAGCGAGGCAGTGATTATAACGGTCGACACTCCCGATTTGCGAGAGGCATATGCTGAGTTTCAACCCCCGTCGCCCCGCCACCATTCTCATGGCCGGCGTGCTCGCCGGTGGGGCCGGGCCGGCCTGCTCCAGCGACACCGAGCGCGCGCCCCGGCTGGAAACCGCCGCGTCTACCCCGCCATCGGTCGTGGCTGCCTCGGTTTCCGCGCCGGCGCTCGATTCGGCCGTGACCGTGGATACCCCCGCCACGCCGAAGCCGGTCGCGAAGCCGGTCGCCAAGAAAAAGGCCACCCCGCCTCCAGCCGAGGCCTCGGCCGCGCCGGATACTGCGCCGGCGCCGGCAGGCAGCGATCAATGGCTCAAGTACGACGCAGCCACCAACACGGTGACCTTCGAAGTGATCGGCGGCCCCAGGGGCTTTGAGTTCAACGGCTATTCAAACGGCGGGGCCACCCTGACGCTCCCGCCCAAGGCCAACGTGGTGATGAACTTCATCAACAAGGACGGAACGCCGCACAGTGCCGAGGTGATCTCGGGCGACGGCCCGATACCCAACGCTGCGGGGGACCCGGCCATCCCCCGAGCCTACACCAACAAGGCGCTCGAAGGTCTACCGCAGGAGGCGTCCGACGTGATGAAGTTTTCAGTGCCGGAGCGCGGCAAATACCGCATCTTCTGCGGCGTCCCGGGCCACGGGTTGTCGGGGATGTGGATCTGGATGGTGGTGGATCCGGCGGCCAAGGCGCCGAGTTTTGGGCCTACGAAGAAGTGAACGGCTAAAGCAGTGGACAGTGAAAGGTGAACGGTCAACCTGGAAACGAGGGTTAAGTCAGGGCCTGTTCACCTTTCTTCACTCCCGCTCCCAGGGCTCTCTGCAGAAACTGCCCGGTATAGCTCGCCTCGACGTCCGCCACATCCTCCGGCGTGCCCGCCGCCACCACCTGCCCTCCCCGCTCCCCGCCCTCAGGGCCCAGGTCGATGATCCAGTCGGCGGTCTTGATCACGTCCAGGTTGTGCTCGATCACCACTACGCTGTTCCCCTTGTCCACCAGCCGGTGCAGGACCTCGAGCAGGAGCCTGACATCCTCGAAGTGAAGGCCGGTGGTCGGCTCGTCGAGGATGTAGAGGGTGCGCCCGGTGTCACGCTTGGCCAGCTCGGTAGCGAGCTTCACCCGCTGCGCCTCGCCACCTGACAGCGTGGTGGCCGCCTGCCCCAGATGGATGTATCCCAGGCCCACGTCATTCAGCAGCTCCAGCTTGTCGGCAATCCGGCGCTGATTGGCGAAGAAGTCGAGTGCGTCGGAAACCGTGAGATCCAGCACGTCCGCAATGCTTCTGCCCTTGTACCGCACCTCCAGCGTTTCCCGGTTGTAGCGGCGCCCTTTGCAGACTTCACACGGGACGTATACGTCCGGCAGAAAGTGCATCTCGATCTTGACCAGGCCGTCGCCCTGGCACGCCTCGCACCGGCCGCCCTTTACGTTGAAGGAGAACCGGCCCGGCCCGTAGCCCCGCATCTTGGCATCGGGCAGCTGGGTGAACAGCTCCCGGATGGGCGTGAAGAGCCCGGTATACGTAGCCGGATTGGAGCGCGGGGTCCGGCCGATCGGGCTCTGGTCGATATCGATGACCTTGTCGATGCGGTCGAGACCCTCGATCCGGGTATGCGCGCCCGGAATCACCTTGGCCCGGTAGAAGTGCCGCGCGAGAGCCTGGTACAGAATGTCGGTAACCAGCGTGGACTTGCCGGAGCCCGACACACCGGTGACGGCGACGAACAACCCCAGCGGAAAGTCCACCGTGAGCTCTTTCAGATTGTTGGCCCGCGCGCCGATTACCCGAAGCTGGTGTTTGGGCGGAGCCTGCCGCCGGCCGGACGGAACCGGAATCCGCAGCTCATCGCGGAGATAGCGGCCCGTGAGCGATTCGGGATGGGTGCGGATGTCGTCCACCGTCCCCTCGGCGACGA
>DASVGF010000125.1:0-2858 GCA_036379675.1 Gemmatimonadales bacterium
CAGCGGCCTGAACCTCAGCGACGACGATCTCAAGCACGTCGAGCGGGTGATCATCACCGCCTGCGGGACCTCGTGGCACTCGGCGCTCATCGGCGAGTACATGCTGGAGGAGATGGCGCGGATCCCGGTCGAGGTCGAGTACGCGTCCGAGTTCCGCTACCGGAACCCGGTGGTGGACCAGCGCACGCTCGTCATCGGGATCTCCCAGTCGGGCGAGACGGCCGACACCCTCGCCGCCATCCGCGAGGCCAAGCGGCGCGGCGCGCGGACCATCGGGCTGGTGAACGTGGTGGGCTCCACCATTGCGCGCGAGGTGGATGGTGGCATCTATCTGCACGCCGGACCCGAGGTGGGGGTGGCGAGCACCAAGGCCTTCACCAGCCAGGTGGCGGCGCTCGCGCTGGTCACCCTCCGCATTGCCCGGCTCCGCAATCTCAGCATTCTCCAGGGGCGCCAGTTCATTCAGGCGCTGCAGCGCCTGCCTAGCCAGGTGGCGCAGATCCTCGAGCGGTCCAGCGAGATCGAGCGGCTGGCCGACCGGTTCCTGAAGACCACCAAGAACGCGCTCTACCTGGGCCGCGGGGTCAATTTCCCGGTGGCGCTGGAAGGTGCGCTCAAGCTGAAGGAAATCTCGTACATCCACGCCGAAGGGTATCCGGCGGCGGAGATGAAGCACGGGCCCATCGCCCTCATCGACGAGAACATGCCGGTCGTGTTCATTGCCCCGCGGGATGCGGTGCATTCGAAGATCGTGTCCAACATCGAAGAGGTGAAGGCGCGGGGTGGCAAGGTGATCGCGCTCATCAACGAGGGCGATACCGAGATCCAGCGGCTGGCCGACGCCACGTTCACCATTCCGGAGACGCTGGACCTGCTGACCCCGATTCTGACCAGCATCCCGCTGCAGCTGCTCTCGTACTACGTCGCGGTGAGTCGAGGCTGTAACGTCGACCAGCCGCGGAACCTGGCCAAGTCGGTGACGGTGGAGTAGCCGGCGAAACGATAACGCCGCCACACCCCATCGTACTTGGCTACTTGCTCGAAGCCCCGGTCAGTTGGCCGGGGTTTCGTTTTATTATGAGTTATACTGATGCTCGAATGCTCAGGGAGCCTCAGGCATGAGGATAGTGCTCCAGCGGGTCTCACGGGCGGCGGTCACAATCGACGGCCGAGTGGCCGGCGAGATCGGCCCCGGGTTCTGCCTGCTGGTCGGCTTCACCCACGGTGACACCACCGCGCAGGTAGATTGGATGGCCGAGAAGGTGGCCGGCCTGCGTCTGTTCAGCGATGCCGAAGGCAAGATGAACCTGGGTCTGGAGGACGTTGGGGGAGGGCTGCTGGTGATCTCGCAGTTCACCCTCTACGGCGATTCGGCCCGGGGTCGACGGCCTTCCTTCATCGATGCCGCCCGGCCCGAGACCGCCATCCCGCTCTACCAGCGCTTTCTTCAGGTCCTGCGGCAGCGGGGATTGACCGTGGCTGCGGGCGAGTTTGGAGCCGACATGCAGGTCGAGATCCACAACGATGGACCGGTAACACTCATCCTGGACCGCACACCGTGACCACGCCAGCTCCTCTCACACTCGCCTCCACCTCGCCCCGGCGCCGGCAGCTGCTCGAGATGCTGGGCATCCCGCTGAGAGTGGTCCCGTCGAATGTTCCCGAGGTCCGCCGCCCGCTGGAGACTCCGGTGGACTACGTCGAACGGCTGGCGCGGGAAAAAGCACTGAGCGTGCCGGGAGACCTCGTGCTCGGGGCCGACACCACAGTGGTGGTACGGGATGCGGTCCTGGAAAAGCCGGCCGATGCCACCGATGCCCTCCAGATGCTGAAGCGGCTCCAGGGCCGGACCCATCAGGTGGTCACCTCGGTCGCCCTGGTGGCCCGAGAGGTCGTGCACCAGGCGACCGACGTCACCAACGTCACCTTTCGCCGGCTGGACGACGCATTCCTGGAGGCCTACGTGGCCACCGGCGAGCCCATGGACAAGGCGGGCGCCTATGGAATTCAGGGCTATGGGGCGGCGTTGATCGAGCGGATCGAGGGCGACTTCTTCAGCGTGATGGGACTTCCGCTGCGGCTGGTGCTGGCATTGCTGGAGGAAGCGGGGAGGGAGTACCGGTTCCCTACTTTCCCTTCACCCGAAACACCTGCACCGTCTTCGTTCGTCCCCTGAGCGCCATTTCGTGGAGATACTCGTAGTCGGCGTGCTCCTTCACCACCCGGCAGAACGCTTCGCTCACCAGGATCTCCCCCGGGCCCGCCTCGTCGCACAGGCGGTTGGCCACATTGACGGCATCGCCGATCACCGTGTACTCCAGCCGGCGATGGCTGCCGATGTTGCCGGCAAACACATCGCCATAGTTGATCCCGATACCCACCCCGATCTCGGGACGTCCCTGGTTCACCCAGTTGTCGTTGAGCCGGCGGATGCCGTGCTGCATGGCCACGGCGGCGCGGAGCGCCCGGTCCGGGTCGTCGGTGTGGGCGATAGGGGCGCCCCAGAGCGCCATGATCGCGTCGCCGACGAACTTGTCCAGCGTGCCGCCGTGCTCGAAGATGATCTCCACCATCTCGCTGAAATACTCCGTCAGCAGGCCCGCGATGGCATCGGGCCCCATGGATTCAGCGATAGACGTGAAGCCCCGGATGTCGCTGAACAGGATGACCACCGGCCGGCGGTCGCCGCCCAGCGGGACCACCGTATCTTGCTGGGCGATCTCGGCGGCTACGTTGGGGGCGAAGTAGCGCTCGAAGTTGGACCGGACCATGGCCTCGCGCTTGACCTGGTCCGCGTACCAGCTGTTCCGGATCCCGATCGCTACCAGCCCGCTGAACGCCACCAGGAACTGGAGATC
>DASVGF010000126.1:0-3628 GCA_036379675.1 Gemmatimonadales bacterium
GTCAGCCGCAGCCAGGACTCGGCCAGCCCGGACCAGGCCCGGGCGAACCCGGAATCGAGGGCGATGGCCTCCTGGTAGAGGGCGAGGGCGCGAGCTGCGGGCTCCGGGCCGGCCTCCCTCGCGGCACGACGGGCCTGGAGGTACCGGACGTGGGCGTCGAGGCTCGGGGTGGGGACTCCGTCCGGAGCCGGCTGGGGCCGGCGGAGCGCGCCGGCGATGCCGCGCAAGATCTCGCTCTCGACGGCGAAGATCTCGCCGGCGTCTCGCTCGTAGGTCTCCGACCAGAGGTCGAACCCCTCGTCCACGTCCACCAGGTGCGCGGTGACCCTCAACCGGTCGCCGGATCGCCGGATCGTGCCCTGGAGCACGGTGCCGACGTTGAGACGCCGGCCGGTGATGCGGGGGTCGCCGTCGGTCTCTTTCAGCCCGAACGCCGAGGAGCGCGGCGCCACCCGGAGCCCGGCCAGGCGGCTGAGGTTCCGGGTCAGCTCGGCGGCCATGCCGTGGCCCAGGTAGTCGTCCGCGGTGTCGGGGCTGGTGTTGACGAACGGCAGGATGGCCATCGAGTTGGGCCGCACCACGGCGCGCGCCGGCTGGTCTCGCTCCGGCGCGGTGGCGCGGAGCCAGAGGCTCACGGTCAGGAGCCCGAGCACCGCTAAGCCGAAGATGGTCCAGCGCGGGGGGATGGAACGGCGGGCGGACGGAGGGGCGGAGGGACGGTCCGTCAGAGTATGTATCGCCGCAGATCGTCGTCGGAGATGATCCGCGCCAGGCGCTCCCGCACGTTGTCGGCATTGAAGACGATGCGTTTCTCGGGATAATCGGGCAACTCGAACAGCACGTCTTCCATGAGGGCGGCCACGACCGTGTGCAGCCGCCGGGCGCCGATGTTCTCCATCCGGTCGTTGGCCATGAACGCCACCCGCGCCACCTCGGCGATGCCGTCGGCGGTGAACTCCAGCTCCGCGCCTTCGGCCGCCACCAGCGCCTGGTACTGCTTGGTGAGCGCGTTCTCCGGCTCGGTCATGATGCGGATGAAGTCCTGCTCGGTGAGAGGCTGCAGCTCGACCCGGATGGGAAAGCGGCCCTGCAGCTCGGGGATCAGGTCGGACGGCTTGGAGACGTGGAAGGCGCCGGCCGCGATGAAGAGGATGTGGTCGCTCCGGACGTAGCCGTAGCGGGTCTGGACGGTGGAGCCCTCCACGATGGGGAGCAGGTCGCGCTGCACGCCCTCGCGCGACACGTCCGGCCCGCCGGCCTGGCCCCGCTCGCCCGCGATCTTGTCGATCTCGTCGATGAAAATGATGCCGTGGTTCTCGACCCGGTCGAGCGACTCGTTCACCACGTCGTCCATGTCCACCAGTTTCTTGAGCTCTTCGTCCACCAGGATGCGGCGGGCCTCGGGCACCTTCACGGTGCGGCGCTTCTTCCGCTTGGGCATCATGTCCTGCAGCATCTCGGTGAAATTGATGTCGGTGCCCTCGATGCCCTGCGGCGGCTGGATCAGCTCCATCATCGGGTAACCCTGCTGCTGCACCTCCACCTCGACTTCACGGTCGTCGAGCTGGCCCTCGCCCAGCATCTGGCGCAGCTTCTCACGCGACCGGTGCCGCCGCTCCTCTTCCGGGCTCGGCGGTCGCTCCGACTTGGCTTGCCCTCCGGACGAGACGACGAACACCGAAGCTCCTTCCGCTCTTTCCGCTCGTTCCGCTCGTTCCACCGGGGGGGGCGAGGCTGGGAGGAGGAGGTCCAACAGCCGCTCGTCGGCCCGCTGCTCGGCCTGGGGGTAGACCTCGTCCTCCCGTTCGGTCCGCACCAGGTTGATGGCGGAATCCACCAGGTCACGCACCATGGACTCGGCGTCGCGGCCCACGTAGCCCACCTCGGTGAACTTGGACGCCTCTACCTTGATGAACGGCGCACCCGAGAGCCGGGCCAGCCGGCGGGCGACCTCGGTTTTGCCCACGCCGGTGGGGCCGATCATGATGATGTTGTAGGGAGTGATCTCGTCCCGGATGTCGTCCGGCGCCTGGGCCCGGCGCCAGCGGTTCCGCACCGCGATGGCAACCGCCTTCTTGGCCGCTTCCTGGCCTACGATGTAACGGTCCAGCTCGGCCACAATCTGGCGGGGCGGCATTTCCTCCAGCCACGGCATCGGGGCGGGGGGCTCGGCGGGAAGCTTGGGGGCGGCGTCGGTCATTCTCTAAAGGTAAGCGGTGAGCGGTAAGCGGTAAGCAGGCAGGGCGACGTAAAGGAAGGTTGTCACCCTGAGCGCAGCGAAGGGGCCGAAGCCCCAATACTCTCACCTCTCCTCATGTCGATCGACACGAACAGAGACGTTGATCACCCCACTCTACGGCCCCCTCGGTCCCCCTCGCTACGCTCCGGGGTTTCTCAGGGTGACAACCTTCCGCTCACGCTTTTTTGCCGTCCGTCGGCAACTCGAGAATGGTGATGTTCCGGTTGGTAAACACGCAGATATCGGCGGCGATCTCCAGCGACCGCTGGGTGATCTCGCGGGCCGAGCGGTCGGGCTCGGGCAGGAGGGCCCGCGCGGCCGCGAGGGCGAAGTTGCCGCCGGAACCGATGGCGATGATGCCGTCGTCCGGCTCGATGAGCTCGCCAGCCCCACTCAGCAGGAAGCTGTGCTCCAGGTCGGCCACCACCAGCAGCGCCTCGAGCCGGCGGAGCACCCGGTCGCTGCGCCAGTCCTTGGCCAGCTCCACCGCGGCGCGAGGCAGGTTGCCGGGATAACGGTCGAGCTTCTCCTCGAACTTCTCGTACAGCGTGAGGGCATCGGCCACCGAACCGGCAAACCCGGCCAGCACCTTGCCGCCCTTCAGGGCTCGTACCTTGCTGGAATGCGACTTCACGACGGTCTCGCCGATGCTGACCTGCCCGTCGCCGCCCAGCGCGACCCGGCCGTTCTTGCGGACGCCGAGGATGGTGGTGCCGTGGAAGCTTGCCATGGTTCCTTGTCGGTTAGAGGTGAGAAGCAAGAGGAAGAGGGCCACCCAACGCCCCTCTCACTTCTCACCTCTCACTTCTCACCTGCTAGGCCCGGGGGTGCGCCTGGTTGTACACCTTCTTCAGCCGCTCGACGCTGGTGTGGGTGTAGACCTGGGTGGTGCTCAGCGACGCGTGGCCCAGCAGCTCCTGTACCGCGCGGAGATCGGCCCCGGCATCGAGCATGTGGGTGGCAAAGGTGTGGCGGAGCGAGTGCACCCGGAGCCCGTCGCCGCCGATCCCGTCGAGCATGGTGTGCACGATCCGCTGCACGCTGCGGGGCGCGAGCCGTTGGCCCCGCCGGCTCACGAACACCGCGCGCCGGTCGGTGCGGGGCCGCGCCACCACGGCCTCGCGGAGGTTAAGATAGCGCCGCAAGGCCAGCACCGCCCGCGACCCGGCCGGGACGATCCGCTCCTTCCTTCCCTTGCCCCGCACCTTCACCTGGTCGGACAGCAGGTCGAGGTCCTCCAGGTTCATGCCGCAGAGCTCGGACAGCCGGATGCCGGTGGAGTAGAACAGCTCCAGCATGGCCAGGTCGCGGGTCGGCGCGAACTCGTCGGCGCCGGCCCTCGACTCGGCCCACGCGAAGAGCCGCTCCGTCTGCCCCCGGTCGAGATAC
>DASVGF010000127.1:0-4438 GCA_036379675.1 Gemmatimonadales bacterium
GCACAGCAGGCAGCGTCGTCAGGCACCTTGTAGTGCGCGACCGCACTGATTTCCGTGTGCGTGCTCGCGCCGCCGAGTCGCTCGGCATCGACGACCTGTCCGGTGGCACCCTTCACGAGGTTGGGGCCGCCGAGTCCCATGAACGACGTCTCCTTCACCATCACGATGAGGTCGGAGAGCGCGGGGAGGTATGCGCCGCCGGCGATGCAGGGGCCCATCACGGCGGCGAGCTGCGGGATGCGCAGGTACCGCCGCATGATCGAGTTGTAGTAGAAGATGCGGGCCGCGCCATACTGCCCGGGAAACACGCCGCCCTGGTACGGCAGGTTCACCCCGGCGCTGTCCACGAGATAGATGATGGGGATGCGCTGGCGCATGGCCACTTCCTGCGCCCGCAGAATCTTCTTGATGGTCTCGGGCCACCACGAGCCGGCTTTGACGGTGGCGTCATTGACCACCACCACCACCTCGCGGCCGTGCACCACGCCTACACCGGTGATCACGCCGGCCCCCGGCGCCTGGCCCTCGTACTGGTCGTGAGCCACCAACAGCCCCAGCTCGAGCCAGGGCGTACCCGGATCCAGCAGGCGCTCGACCCGCTCGCGGGGGGCCAGCTTCCCCTGCTCGTGCATCTTGGCCACGCGGGCCGCCCCTCCCCCCTGGAGCAGGCGTCCGGCCAGCTGCCGGTACTCCTCGGTCAGGGCCCGGAGGCGGCTGCCCGCTGGACTCATGACTCGAGGTGCGAGGCGGCCCACGTCCTGATGTAATCGATCAGCTCGGTGGTCGGCGTCCCCGGACCGAACAGGCGTCCGATCCCTTGCCCCTGCAGGCTCGCCATGTCTTCCGGCGGGATGATCCCGCCGCCGGTGACCAGCGTCTCCGGGCGGCCCATCTCCTCCAGCAGCTGGCGCACGCGGGGGAACAGCGTCATGTGCGCGCCGGAGAGGATCGAAAGCCCCACCACGTCCACATCTTCCTGGACCGCCGCAGTAGCGATCATCTCCGGCGTCTGGTGCAGGCCGGTGTACACCACCTCCATGCCGGCATCACGCAGCGCCGCCGCCACCACCTTGGCGCCGCGGTCATGCCCGTCCAGGCCCGGCTTGGCCACCAGCACGCGAATGGGACGCTTCATCAGATTCTCTCGGCCAGGAGCGTGTTGACGAGATCGTCGAGGGTGGCGGCCGTCCGGCATGACTGTCCGGGACCCGGTCCGGGGGCAAGGAGCACAGGCTCGATTCCCGCGGCCCGCGCACCGACGACGTCCACCTCGTACAGATCACCCACGTACAGCGATTCCTCGGGCCGCACCGCCAGCGCGGCCAGCGCGGCCTGGAAGATACGGGGATCCGGCTTCTCGATGCCGACCAGCTCAGAATCGATCACAACGTCGAAGCAATCGCTCAGGCCCGCCGCCTGAAGCGCCTCCGCCACCCTGCCGTCACTGTTGGAGACGACGCCGAGCCGGAGGCCGGCCGCGCGCAGCCGCTGAAGCGCTTCACGCGTGTGGTCCCGGATCGAGCACCAGAGATGGCGCTCGGAATGCAGGCGGGCAAGGCACTTGCCCACCTCGCCCATGCGTTCGGCAGGAACTCCGCCTAAGCGGAACAGGGCCTCCAGATACGCGGCGGCACGGTGCTGGTCGCTCCCGGCGGCCTGCTCCATGGCCCGGGATGCCTCGGCGGCATGGACCGCGAGGCCCGGGCCGGTGAGTGGCAACCCGAGTTCGGAGCCAACGCCGTGGGCCAGACGGTCGTAGTCGAGGAAGACCAGGGTATTCCCCGCGTCGAACAGGACAGCGCGTAGGCGCTGCCCTGAGGGGAACGAAGGGTCCCTCCGAGCGGGCGTAGGGACCCGCTTCAACGAAATCGCAGGAGCGCGCCCAGACCATTAATGGCGTCGCGGGCTGCGGGCTCGTAGACCACGTTGACGTCCACGCCCTGCCGCAGCGCCTCTTCGATCGCGTCGTCCACCAGATCGAGCACGGGAATCGGCTCGCCCTCGCCGCGGCATTCCCGCTCGCTGAGGGCCAGCCGGCCCGAGTCGCCACAGCGGAACCCAGGCTCGCTCGCATCGGCGTTCACCAGGAGCGAGCGCACCTGGCCCCGGGCGAGCGCTCTCAGCGTGGGATTGAGTCCATTGATGCCCCAGCCGGTCCCGATTCCCTCCAGCATCTCCTGCACCTGCGCCCGCTCTGAGGCGCGCTCGTAGCTTTCCCGCACGGCCAGCGTGGCCGCATGGACCGATGCGAGGGTGGCATCCTTGGGGTTGAGGCGCACCGTGCCGATCAACCGGTCTACGAGGTAGGAATGCAGGAATGGCTCAACTGCACCGGCGTCGGCGCCGGTGCCGGCGATGACGATTCCGTGGGCCGGGTGGCGCCGGTCGAGCACGAAGAGCTCTCGCGCGATCGCTTCGTAGTGTCGCTGCTTTTCCTGCCGGATCCGGTTGTTGTAGGCATGCTCGCCCCAGCCGGGCCCGTTCTGGTCGCCGTGGAACCGCTTACCCCTGGTGCTGTCCGCCCGCAGCCCCAGCAGCTCCCGGGTATCGTAGGCGGTGACTTCGAACAACCGGGCGCTGGTCCGGTCCATCACCACCGTGAGCAGCCGTCCGAACTCCTCTTCCACCGACGCGAGCTCGCGCACCAACGGCGTAACGTCCACCGCCAGGCGGGAGCGATGCACCACCGGGAGAGGCACGGTCTCAAAGAGCTCAATGCCTTCGCAGGCGAAGATCGCAACCCCTTGCGTATGTGGGAGATTGCCTGGCGACCTGAGAAACTGCTGGATACGATCCAGGTCCCGGATTACCTCCTCCGCAATGGTCCGGTCCAGGCCCAGACGGGAAAGGGCCTGGGCAGCCGACTTTACCCGGTTCTTGAGCTTGATCAGGTATTTGCCGCGGCTCCGGTCTCTCGGCTCCAGCTTGAGATAGCAGCTGACGACGCGGTGCTCCCCCACCTCCACATGGGTCAGCCGCTCGATCACCCCGGCCAGGAGCGAACCATTACCTGGCGCCGGTTGGGTGATCTCTGCCCGTCCATTCCGATCCCCTCGCACACCTTTCCGCCCGTTCCGCTCTTTTCCTCTCGCTTGCTTGCTCGGGGCAGGCTCAGAAGAAAACCGGCTCGCGATAGCTTCCATAAATCTCCTCCAGCACATGCCGGATCTCGTAGAGCGTGCAGTACGCGCGCGCGCAATCGAGCATGGCGGGTATGATGTTCTGATCCTGTGCGGCGGCGCTGCGGAGGGCCTCCAGCCGTTGGCTCACCAGCTGCTGGTTCCGCCCGGCTCTCATGGTGGCGATGCGGTCACGCTGAGTGCGTTCGGCCGCGTCGCCCACCTTGAGAATCTCCACCGGTGCCTCCGCCTCCTCCACGAAGTCGTTCACCCCCACGATGGTGCGGCGCCCCTGCTCCAGCTCGGCCTGAAACCGCATGGACGAATGCGCGATCTGTCGCTGAAACCAGCCGGACTCGATGGCGCGGACCACACCGCCCTGCGCCTCGATCTCGGCAAACAGTCCCTCGGCCTCGCGCTCCAGCGCGTCGGTGAGGGCCTCTACGTAGTACGAACCGCCCAGCGGATCGGCCACGTCGGCCACCCCGGTCTCGTAGGCGATGATCTGCTGGGTCCGGAGCGCGATGCGGACCGACTCCTCGGTCGGCAGGGCCAGCGTCTCGTCCAGCGCGTTGGTGTGGAGGGATTGGGTACCGCCCAGCACCGCGGCCAGCGCCTGATAGGCAACCCGCGCCACATTATTGTGCGGCTGCTGCGCGGTGAGGGTCACGCCGGCCGTCTGGCAGTGAAAGCGCATCTTCCAGCTGCGCGGATCGCGCGAGCCGTAGCGGTCGCGCATGTGCCGGGCCCAGATGCGCCGGGCGGCGCGCAGCTTGGCGATCTCCTCGAAGAAGTCGTTGTGCACGTCCCAGAAGAAGGAGAGACGAGGCGCAAAGGCGTCCACATCCAGGCCCCGGGCCAGGCCATGCTCGACGTAGGAGAATCCGTTGGCCAGGGTAAAGGCGAGCTCCTGCGACGCCGTCGCCCCCGCCTCCCGGATATGATACCCCGAGATCGAGATGGTGTTCCACTTCGGCGTGTGCTCGGCTGCCCACTCGAAGAGGTCCACGATGATCTTGAGCGCAGGCTCCGCCGGGAAGATCCAGGCGTGCTGCGCCATGTACTCCTTGAGAATGTCGTTCTGAATGGTGCCCTGCAGCTCCGCGATATTGACGCCCTGCCGCTCGGCCGCCGCCACGTAGAAGCAGAACAACATGGCGGCCGGGCCGTTGATCGTCATCGACGTGGACACCTTGTCGAGCGGAATGCCGTCGAACAGCGTCTCCATGTCGGCCAGGCTCGAGATCGCGACCCCGCACTTCCCGACCTCGCCCTCGGACCGGGGATGATCGGAGTCGTACCCCATCAGGGTGGGGAAA
>DASVGF010000128.1:0-8235 GCA_036379675.1 Gemmatimonadales bacterium
CTGGAGCAGGTATCCCTCGTCGTCGCGATCCACCAGGATGCCGAGCTCCCGGAGCTGGGTCATCTTCTCGTCGATCCGGCCGACCCGGTCGGCAACGGTGTCGTAGTACGCCTTGGGCACTTGGAGGAACTCGACGCCCCGGTCGCGTAGGGCGGTGACGGTCTCGACGATATTGTTGGTCGCGATCGCGATGTGCTGCACCCCCGGACCACGGTAGAACTCGAGATACTCGTCGATCTGGGATTTCTTCCGTCCTTGCGCCGGCTCGTTGATGGGGAACTTGATCCGATCGTTGCCGCTGGCCACCACCTTGGACATCAGGGAGGTGTACTCCGTCGAGATGTCCTTGTCGTCGAACGAGATCAGGTTTCGGAAGCCCATCACGTCCTGGTAGAACTTGACCCAGGTATTCATGGCGCCGAGCTCGACATTCCCCACGCAGTGGTCCACGTACTGAAGCCCCACCGGAGCCGGATTGTAACGCGAAGTGACCGGCTGGAAGCCGGGCAGGAAGGGGCCCCGGTAGTTCCGGCGCTCCACCAGGCTGTGGATGGTGTCGCCGTACGTGTGGATCGCGGCGATGACGACCTCCCCCTGCTCGTCCTTCAGCACCGCGGGGGGCTGAGCCGGCCGGGCGCCGCGCTCCACCGCCAGCTCGAAGGCCCGGCGGGCATCATCTACCCAGAGAGCGATGTCCCGCACCCCATCCCCATGCAGCGCGACGTGCGCGGCGGCAGGGTGCTCGGGGCTGAGGGGGGAGGTGAGGACCAGCCGTACCTTGTTCTGTTGCAGGAGGTAACTGGCGCGGTCCCTGGTGCCGGTCTCGGGACCGCGGTAGCCCACCAGCTGAAAGCCGAAGGCCGAGCGATAGTAGAGACTCGCCTGCTTGGCGTTGCCGACGTAAAACTCGACGAAGTCGGTTCCATTGATGGGAAATGTATCGGTCGATGGAGCCGGCGCGGCGAGCGCATCGGTCTTCATGAGTCCTCCTGACTTTCAAGTCGCCATCGCGGACCTGATCATCCGCTAAGGGGAAAATATCCAAGAGCTTAGAGCCCCGCCACGCCGCGGTTTCCTGGTCATCGCTTCGAGCGGGTGCTTTGCACGCGAGGTGCCCGGAGGCTACCTTCAAACATACCCTCGGCGCCGCCGTTCCACGGCGGGCAGCTGTACGGTGTAGCGTCACCGCCCGCGGCTGGCCAAGAAGATCCGATGCTCTGGCAGCTCCTCATCGACAATGGAAGTCCCGTGCCTGCAGAGCAGGAGTTGAAATGAAGCTGGCCGCGTCGCGGTCACCGGCCGCCTGTATCCCCATCGGGCCATGAAGGAATCCGTTCGCCAGTCCGGCGAAGCCGCCGACCCGCAGTTCGAGGGTCTGCTGGAATACCTCAAGCGGAGCCGAGGGTTCGACTTCACTGCTTACAAGCGCTCCAGCCTCATGCGCCGCGTTCAAGTCCGCATGCATGCGGCCGGGATCACCGACTTTATCAACTACCGGGACTTTCTCGAGGTCGATCCGGAAGAGTTCACCCGCCTGTTCAACACCATCCTGATCAACGTCACCACCTTTTTCCGGGACGGCCCACCGGTCTGGGACTATCTCGCGCAAAACGTCCTGCCGGGCATCGTCGAGCAGTCGGAGAGCACCAAACGGATCCGGGTGTGGAGCGCCGGCTGCGCGTCCGGCGATGAGGCCTATTCGGTCGCCATCCTGCTGGCCGAGTCGCTGGGCTCCGACCGGTTCCGGGAGCGGGTGAAGATCTATGCCACCGATGTCGATGAAGACGCACTCAGTGAGGCGCGCCAGGCGGCGTATGCGGAACGGGCGCTGGAAGAGGTGCCGCCGGCTCTGCTGCAGAAGTACTTCGACCGGGTGGGCGATCGCTACGTATTCCACAAGGACCTGCGACGCGCGGTGCTGTTCGGCCGGCACGACCTCATCCAGGATGCTCCGATCTCCCGGATCGATCTTCTGCTCTGCCGCAACTGCATGATGTATTTCAATGCCCAGGCCCAGTCCCGCATTCTGGCCAAGTTCCAGTTCTCGCTCAGAGAAGGGGGCGTACTGTTCCTCGGCAAGGCGGAGACCCTGCTCACCCGCGCCGCCACCTTCACCCCTCTCGACGTGACGCGGCGCCTCTTCATCAAGCCGGCACGGCCGGACAGCCCGAAGCGAGCCTCGGTTTACGAGCCCACGCGCAGTCACCGCCTGGAGCCGGTTCACTCCCGGCTGCGCCAGGGCGCCGCCGACGTCTCTCCGGTAGCCCATCTGATCCTGGACCGGCAAGGCACGATTGTCGAGTTCAATCAACAGCTCCGGACCCTGTTTGGCGTCACCGCCCGGGACATCGGGAGGCCGTTTCAGGATCTGGAGTTGTCCTACCGGCCATTCGAGCTGAGATCCACCGTGGAGCAGGCGTATTCTGAGAGGGGCAGCGTCTCTGTGACCACCACTACAGTCTGGACCACGCCCGGGGGATATGTTGTCACCCTGGAGCTCCTGGTGGTACCACTGCCCGATGAGCGGGGCGGCTATCTCGGGGCCGCCCTCTTTTTCACGGATGTGACCCGGCAGCGGCGATTACAGGACGGGGTGCAGCGCGCCAGCCAGGAGCTGGAGACGGCACTGGAGGAGCTGCAGTCGACCAACGAGGAGCTGGAAACCACCAACGAAGAGCTGCAGGCCACGGTGGAGAAGCTCGAGACCACGAATGAAGAGCTCCAGTCCACCAATGAGGAGCTCGAAACCATGAATGAAGAGCTCCAGTCCACCAACCAGGAGCTCCAGGCCATCAACCAGGAGTCTAGCACCCGCAGCGATGAGGTCGCCAATCTCAATGCGTTCCTGGAGGGCATTCTTACCAGTCTGCGCGGGGCGGTGGTGGTGGTCGATCGGGATCTGCGCGTGATGAAATGGAACCATCGTGCCGAGGACTTGTGGGGTTTACGGGCCCAGCAAGTCCTGAGTATGAACTTTCTCAACCTGGACAGCCGGATGCCGGTGGATCAGCTCAGGACGCCTATCCGCGCCTGTCTGGCTCGGGAAGCCGAGTTCCTCGAGACCACGGTGGAAGCGGTCAATCGTCGGGGCCAGCCGATTCGTATCAGGGTGCACTGCACCGCCCTGGATGGGACGCCCCATGAAGCACCGCGGGGAGCCATCCTCGTTATGGAGGAAACCAGTGCCACGTCCTGAGCCGGGCAGCTACAAGCGTCAGGGCCGGTCCTCCGACCCCCACATGGTGCCCTTCCCGGACTGCGAGGCCGTGTCCCCCCCGACCGCCATGCAGGAGATGCAGACGGCACTGGAAGAGCTGCGGGTGGCCGAAGAGGGGCTGCGGCAGCAGAACGACGAGCTGGCCGCGGCCAAGATCCAGCTGGAGCATGAGCGCCAGCGCTATAGCGAGCTCTTCGACCAGGCGCCCGTCGCCTACCTGGTCACCGACACCAGAGGCATCATTCGCGAAGCAAATCAGTTAGCAGCGGAGCTGTTCGGAGTTCTCAACTCCAACCTGCTGGGGAAGGCGCTGGCCACGTATGTCGTTCGCGACGATCGGTCGCGGTTCCGCACGCTCCTCAATACGCTGGATCAGAAGACGGGGCGCTCGACCGACGCCTTCCAGTTGCAGCCCAGGGCGGCCTCTCCCATTCAGGTCGAGATGACGTACGCTGTTTCGCCCGGCGGCCCCGGCGGTGCGGCAGGGGTGCGGTGGTTGATCCGGGATGTCACGGACCGGGTACGATTGGCCGCGGAGATCGAGAACCTGAATCACGCTCTCCAGTCAAAGGTGAAGGCGCAGAGTGCCGACCTTACCCAGGCCGAGCGGCTATCGCATGACCTCATTCAGAAGGAAGAGGAATCCCGGCGCGCGGCGCACGCCAGCGAGGCTCATTCACGCCACGTGCAGAAGCTGGAGAGCATCGGCGTCCTGGCCGGGGGTATCGCCCACGACTTCAACAACCTGCTGCACGTGGTGCTGGGCAACGCCGACATCGCGCTGGGCAACCTGCCGTCCGGGTCGGCCGCCCGCGACGCCCTGGAGGAGGTAGTGCGGGCCACCCTCCGCGCGGCTGACCTCACCCGCCAGCTGCTCGCCTACTCCGGTAAGGGCGCCGTCGTCGTCCGCCATCTCGATCTCTCCAGCGAGGTCCGTGACATGGCGACGCTCCTGCGCACCGCGCTCTCCAAGCAGGCCACGCTGGTGTGGGAGCTCGCCACCGACCTGCCCGCCATCAACGCCGACCCCACCCAGGTCCGGCAGATCGTGATGAACCTGATCACCAATGCGTCGGACGCGGTGGGGGAGGAGGGAGGCTCCATTCGGCTTCGGACGGGAGTTGTTCGGCCCATCGAGCTCGAAGGGCAGGGGTTCACGGGTCCGACGCCCGAGGACGGGGCTCTGGAGCGACGCGATGAGCCGTTCGTGTTCCTCGAGATCAGCGACAATGGGTGCGGCATGGCCCCCGATACGCTCGCCCGAATCTTCGATCCCTTCTTCTCCACCAAGTTCGCCGGCCGGGGCCTCGGACTGGCCGCGGTCATGGGCATCGTGCGCAGTCACCGGGGCCTGATCCGCATCCGAACCGAGCGCGGCATCGGCACGGCCTTCCGGGTCCTCTTTCCTCCGGTCGCGGGCACCGCCGTGCTGCCCGAAAAGCCCTCGGCGGAGCGCAGCAATTGGCGCGGCAGCGGAACCATTCTCGTGGTGGAAGACGAGGAAGGGGTGCGCGAGGTGGCGGAGCGGATGCTTCAGGAAATCGGCTTCGAGACGATTGGGGCCGGGGACGGCCGCGAGGCGCTCGACATCCTGGATCGGGTGGGCGACACGGTGACGGCGGTGCTCCTCGATCTCTCCATGCCCCGCATGGGCGGCGCTGAGACGCTGCGCCAGGTCCGGGCCCTGCGCCCCGCGCTTCCCGTGGTCATGATGAGCGGCTACACCGAAGAGGACGTGACCCCTCAGTTCGGCAACACCGGCCCCGGCGCTACCGCCTTCCTGCAAAAGCCCTTCATGGCGGAGGATTTGATCGGCATTCTTCGGCGCTTCGCGGAGGTGGCGGGCTAACGGGCGTGCAACTTCACCGCGGCTGTGCATCTCCCCGCGTCCCACTACCTCGGGGAACCGATGCGCCGCTCGTCGATGGTGAGTGCCAATGCTTGCAGTCGGTGGTCTGCTTCCGCTGTGCTCTCCATTCTTTCGCTCTTCTCCGCTCCCTCCCTGCACGCCCAGGGCTGGATCGAGATTGAGCGCCCTCCCGACCGTCCTCTACCGCTTGGCGACGTCACCCGCACCGGCTCGGATGTCCGGATTGTGGTGGATGGACGGGTAGCCCGAATGGAGATCGAGGAGCGGTTCCGCAACAACGGCGCGGCCGTCGCCGAGGGATCCTACCTGTATCCCATGCCGGGCGAGGCGGTCTTCACCAACTTCTCCCTCTGGATGGGCGACCAGGAGGTGAAAGGTGAGACCATGAACGCCGAGAAGGCTCGCTCCATCTACGAGGAGATCGTCCGGCGCCGGAAGGACCCCGCCCTGCTGACATTTGCGGGACACGGTCTGGTGCGGGCCCGCGTCTTCCCCATTCAGGCCGGGGAGACCAGGAAGGTGGCGCTGCGGTACACGCAGCTGCTCACTCGCGCCGGTGATGCCATGCGGCTGCGCTACTCGCTCGGCAGCCGGGGCACGTCGAGTGGGTCCAGTTTGGTAGTGAACGTCTCGAATGTCTCTTCCTACGGCACGCCCTACTCGCCCACGCACGCCATACAGACCCGCATCGCCGGCGACCGCCTGGAGATCACCTTTCCCGGCGATGCCACCGGCGAGGTCGAGCTGTTCCTCCCGCTGCGTCAGGGTCTGGTGGGGACGAGCCTTGTCACCCACGCGCCGGGAGGCGAGGATGGCTACTTCATGTTGCTGCTGGCGCCAGCGGCCACCGAGGCTGGAGCCACCGTGCCGCGCGATCTCACCCTCGTGGTCGATGTCTCGGGCTCCATGTCCGGCACCAAACTGGAGCAGGCTAAGGCCGCGCTGGAGCAGGCGATTGGTACCCTGGGCGGGGGCGACCGCTTCCGGCTCATTGCGTTTTCGTCCGGGGTGCGGCGATTCCGTCCCGGGTTCGTGACGGCCACTCGCGAGAACCTCACCGACGCTCGCGAGTTCATCGACGGGCTCGGGGCCGACGGCGGCACCAACATCGCCGGAGCGCTCGATGCCGCCCTCGAGGGCGGTGGCGACGCCGAGCGGCTCGGAATCATTCTGTTCCTGACCGATGGGATACCTTCCGTGGGAGAACAGGCGCCGGACCGGCTTGCCGAACAGGCTGCCGCGCGGATCGGCCGGGCCCGCATCTTCACCGTAGGCATCGGCCACGATGTGAATACCTACCTGCTCGACCGGCTTGCCTCCCGTGGGCGGGGCACCGCCGAGTATGTGCCGCCGGGCGCCAGTGTGGAGACCGCCATGGGCCTGCTGATGGGCAAACTTCGCCATCCGTCGCTGGTGGACCTCCGAATAGGAGACACTCCGGTGAGCATTTCCCAGGTCTTTCCGACACAGCTCCCTGATCTATTCTTTGGCGAGGAGCTGGTGGTGCTCGGGCGATACCGTGGCACCGGCCGGGGGAACCTGATCGTCACCGGCCGTCGAAACGGCCGCCAGGAGCGCATCACCACCGCCGCCAATTTTCCCTCCCACGAGGCCGAGAACGAGTTTATTCCCAAGCTTTGGGCCTCCCGCCAGATTGGCGAGCTGACCCGACAAATCCGGCTGGAGGGTGCCTCACCTGCGCTGGTCTCGCAGGTGCGTGACCTGGGCCTCCGCTTCGGGATTCTCACGGAATACACGTCTTACCTGGTTCTGGAGCCTTCGGAGGTTCTCGCCGGCAACGGCGTGCCGATGCCGGCTCGCGCGGAGGATGCCGGCGGCGCCTCGAACTCCGCTGCCCAGACCGGGCGGGTGGCATTCGAGCGTGCTCGGGCGAGCTCCAAGTTCACTGAATCCAAGAGCTTGGCGGAGGCTGACTCGATGGCGTCAGCCCGGCTTGCCACCCTCTCGCCCACTACCCCCTCGGCCCCGGCCACCCGGCGGGCCGGCGGGCGTATCTTTGTGATGCGGGGACAGGTCTGGACTGATATAGGCCACGCCGATAGGATCACCATCACAGAGGTGGAGGCCTACAGCAGCGCATATTTCGAGTTGGTACGACAGTTGCCGGAGCTCGCGGCGTACCTTCCGGTGGGAGACCAGCTGCTCATCGCCGGCAAGCGCGCGAGTATACGCGTCGCCCACACCGGGGTGCAAGCTTGGAAGCCAGGACAGCTCGCAGATTTGGTCCGGAACTTCAGAGGCACATGACGGCGGACCTGAGCCAGCTTTTTGAGGAGTACTACGAGTCGCTGGTGCGCATGCTATATCGCCGAACCGGGGACCGTGACCGGGCCGAGGATCTGGCGCAGGAGACGTTTGCCCGGGCGGTGGCCGCTCCGCCCAACAACCCGCGGCCGTGGCTCTTCGCCGTGGCGTTGAACCTGGTACGCGAGGACGGCCGCCGGGCGGTGCGTCAGGGCCGCCGATTGGAGCTGCTGCGGGCCGAAGACGTGCCCGACAGCGGCCCAGAAGTAGACCTCGAGCGGAATGAGCAGGCCGCGGCTGTCCGGGCCGCGCTGGCCACCCTGGGCGAGCGTGACCGCGAGGCGCTGTTGTTGAAGGCCGAAGGTTTCAACTACGAGGAGATAGCCTCTACACTGGGGCTGTCCAAGGGCGCCATAGGAACCACGTTGGCGCGCGCCCGCCGCCGTCTGGTGGAGGCGTATCGTTCTGAAGCGCGAGGGAAGCATGTCGCATCTTGACGAAGGCACGCTGCACGCACTGCTCGATGGGGAGCTGGAGCTCGCCGAGGTCCGGGAGATCCAGCTGCATCTGGGCACCTGCGCGGCGTGCGGCTCGCGGCTGCAGGACGTGAAGCAGTTCCTGGCCGAGGCCGATCGCCTGGTGGGGGCCCTCGAAGTGCCCGCCGCCGGCCGGTCCGGTCCCGGGGTTGGAAGTTCCCGGGAGCCTCTGCGCCAGGAGCCCGCTCCTGCGGCTGCGGCTGCGGCGCCTCCGCCGTTCCGGGAGCCGCCCCCTTGGGAAGAGCCGCCGGTCCTGCTGCTGCCGGACCCGCTGGAGGGGCTGGAGCGTCGGCGGCGCTGGATGCGGGGGCTTCGGCTTGCGGCCATGATCGTGGTGGTGGTCATTG
>DASVGF010000129.1:0-14352 GCA_036379675.1 Gemmatimonadales bacterium
GCTTCGGCGGTTGGGGCTGGAGCGGATAGATCTGTACCAGTTTCATTGGCCGGACCAGAGCGGGACGCCGGTGGAGGACTCCTGGGAGACGATGACCCGGCTGGTGGAGGAGGGCAAGGTTCGCGCTGCGGGCGTCTCCAACTTCGATATCGGATTGCTCGACCGCTGCGAGGCCGTCCGGCACGTGGACTCGCTCCAGCCACCGCTGTCACTCATCCGCCGCCAGGCAGCGGATGCCGAGATACCCTGGTGCGAGGAGCATGGAACCGGAGTCATCTGCTATAGTCCCCTGCAGTCGGGGATCCTGACCGAGCGCTTCTCGGCCGACCGGCTCAAGTCTCTCGCGGATGACGACTGGCGCCGGCGCTCGCCGGACTTCAAGCCACCCCGGCTGGCCCGGAATCTGGCGCTGCGTGACGCCCTGCTCCCGATTGCACGGCGGCACGGCACCACGGTGAGCGCGGTGGCCATTGCGTGGACCCTGGCGTGGCCGGGAGTGACCGGTGCCATCGTGGGCGCCCGGACGCCGGAGCAGGTTGACGGCTGGATTGCAGCGGCATCGCTGGAGCTGACGCTGGCCGACCTGGACCAGATTGCCCGGGCGGTGGGAGAAACGGGAGCGGGGATCGGTCCCGCGCTGCCGAGGTAGGTCTCCAGGTGAGGGGGCTAATGGGCATCCATCATATCACCGCTATCGCCGGCGATCCTCAGCGAAACCTGGATTTCTACGCGGGAACGTTGGGTCTGCATCTGGCCAAGCTGACCGTCAACTTCGACGACCCGAGTACTTACCACTTTTACTATGGAGACGAGCGTGGGCGTCCCGGCTCGATCCTGACATTCTTCCCCTGGCCTGCGGGTCAGCTGGGGCGGCAGGGGACCGGCCAGGCTGCGGTCGTGTCCCTGTCCATCGCCCCCTCGTCGCTGGGCTTCTGGATCCAGCGGCTGCTGAGCCAGGGCATCAAGTACCAGGGCCCCTCTCGCCGCTTCGATGAGCAGGTGCTGGCGCTGACCGATCCGGATGGACTCCTGCTCGAGCTGGTGGCCTCACCGGGGGCGCCGTCCGAACCGACCTGGCGGGAAGGACCCCTGCCGGCGGAGCACGCCATTCGTGGCCTGCATGGCACCACAATCTGGGAGGATGGCGACAAGGGGTCCGCTGGGTTTCTGATCGGGACGATGGGGTTCGAGCCGGCGGGCGAGGAAGCCGGTCTGATGCGGCTTCAATCGGGAACCGGGGTTGGCTCGGTGGTGTATCTGCGCCGGACGCCAGGCTTTTGGCGGGGCGCGGGGGGCGTGGGCACGGTGCATCACGTGGCCTTTCGGGCGGCGACCGGCCAAGCTCAACTGGACAAGCGGACCCAGATCGCGGCGCAGGGCCGGGAGATTACCCCCGTCATCGATCGGCAGTACTTCCAGTCGGTCTATTTCAAAGAGCCCGGAGGCGTTCTCTTCGAGATTGCCACCGACGGTCCGGGCTTTACCACTGACGAGCCTGTCGCCGAGCTCGGCACCCGCCTCATGCTGCCGGCGATGTATGAGGGCAGTCGGAACGCCATCGAGGCTACTTTGCCGCCCCTTCGCCTGCCACGGGCGGAAGCTGGGGGTGGACGGTGAGGGCCTGCTTCGGTATTTGTTCTCTTACGCGCATTCGGGGAACTTCCCAATTGTAGACATGCCGCCCGAATCGCGGCTCTTCAGGCGTCTGGCGTCGCCTTCACTTATCACTTGCGGGTCGCGCGCCAGACGCGCCCGCGATGCGAGCTGAGGATATATGTGATGCTTCCTGCCGCCATTGAACAGGAGCGCGTCTTCGTAGCGGAGCGCATCCTCACAGAGATCGAACGCCGTCACGGCCTGCCACACCCCGCCCAGCGAGAAATCCCCCCCGTCATCGTCGACCGTTTTCTTACCGCCTATCTCCCGGAGACCCGGGATGGGGAGCCCGCGCCACTCGCGCTCGAGTTCGCGTTCTCCCCCAGCCTCACCGAGGCCCTGGATCTCATGCGGGGGGTAGTGACAGAGTCACCCAGCGGCTGTGGAGCCGCCCTCTACGTGCACGACCTGGACACCGGGATCTGTGGTGGAAGCTGACGCGATAGCTGCAAAACCATTCCGGACGAAGTGAGGAGCCCGCCGGGTTCCTCGCTTCGCCTCGGGTGACGCCTGCGTTGGTCCGTATGCCCCGCTTCCGCGCCCCGCTCCTTTTTCTCATCCCTGTTCTCCCGCTCGCCGCCCAAACCGAACCCGAGCCGTCCGTCTCAGCCCTCGCCTTTCGCCTGGCCTCCATCCCGGCGGTTACCGGGTACGAGCAGCCTATGGTGGATACCCTGCTTCGACTCCTGCCGGCCGCGCGGCGCGATCGTGCCGGCAATGCCCGGATTCAACTCGGCGGCCGGTCAGGAAGGCGGCTCGTCGTGTGTCCACTGGATGAGCCGGGATACGCAGTGGGCCACGTCCGCGGGGACGGGTATCTCACTCTGCGCCGGCTCTCAGGCGAAGTCCCGCCGCTCTTCGATCAGCAGCTCGAGGGGCATCGGGTCACCATCCAGGGACGCCGGGGGCCTGTCCCCGGCGTTGTCGCGGTACGCTCGGTTCACCTGACCCGGGGACGGGAGGAGGTCAGCGAGGCGCCCTTCGCCGTGGATGGAGCCTATGTCGATGTCGGCGCCGAATCGCGAGCCCAGGTAATGGCTCTGGGCATCGGGATCCTGTCTCCAGTGACGCTCACCAAGCGCCCCCACCGGTATGGCGAGGGATTGCTGGCCGCGCCCGTTGTGGGACGTCGGATGGCGTGCGCGGCTCTGCTCGATGCGGTGCGGCAGTCCAACCGGCGCGCGAAGTCCCTCCCTCCGGTCACGGCCGGATTTGTTACCCAACACCGGCTGTCCGAACGTGGGCTGCGCAGTCTCGCGAATGAGCTCGGCCCATTTGACGAAACCCTGATCGTCGATGGCCGTCCTGGCGCTCGTGGTTCCCTGCAGCAGAGTCCCGATGCCGACTCGTTGACCCGGCCCCCAGCGCTGGGCAAGGTCACCCACTGGTCACTTCCCGTGGCCTACAGCGGAACTCCGGTAGAAAGCGCCTCGATCGCCGATGCGGACGCGCTCCGGGATGCCCTGGTGAAGTGGATCGGGGGCGACCCTTGAGAGCCTGGCTCGCACTCCTCCTGTCTTTCTTTCCAGCGTACCTGGGGGCTCAGGAGTCGCCCAATCTCCTCGAGGTGCGGTCGCTTCTCGCTCCTCTGGTCGAGAGTTACGGCGTGTCGGGCATGGAGGGCCCGGTACGCGCGGCGGTGGCCCGGCTCCTTCCGGACTGGGCCAAGACCCAGACCGACACCGCAGGCAACCTCTGGCTGACAGTGGGCATGGGGGAGCCGACCGTTGTATTCATCGCTCACCTGGACGAAATAGGATTTCGGGTAACCGGGATTCGAGCGAACGGCGAGCTCGACCTCGAGCCGGTGGGTGGTCTCTTCCCGTCGCTGTGGGAGGGAAAGCCGGCCCTGGTCCACACCGGGCGGGCCACAGTGCCCGGCGTGTTCCTTCCTCGTGATTCCGCGACCGTGGAGGCAAAGAGGACCCCACCCGGGCTGCGGGCCGACGTCGGCACAAGGTCACGGAAGGCTACAGAAGCCCTGGGCATCCAGGTGGGGAACACGCTGACAATGCCGAAAGAGTTTGTCTCCCTCGCGGGGACCCGTGCCACGGGGCGTTCCTTCGACGACCGGGTCGGCTCGACCGCACAGGTGCTCGCGGTCAGGCGTCTCAATCCAGCCCGGCTCAAGCACACCGTCATTTTCATCTGGAGTGTGCGGGAGGAGATCGGCCTCGAGGGTGCCCGGGTGGCGGCGGATGCACTGAGGCTCCGGCCGATTCGGGTGCATGCCATCGATACCTTCGTCAGCGCCGACTCGCCGGTCGAGCCACAGAACTTCGCCGTGGCCCCGCTCAGCCGGGGCGCCGTGGCCCGGGCGCTCGATAACAGCTCGGTGTCGCCACCGGCGCTGGTGGATTCGCTGGTGGCGCTGGCACGATCGCGGGGAATTCCGCTTCAGGTAGGCACCACCAACGGCGGCAACGACGGCTCCGTCTTCACGGCGTATGGGGTGCCGGACCTGCCGATCGGCTGGCCGCTCCGCTACTCCCACTCCCCGGCCGAGACCATCGACCTGCGCGACGTGGTGAGCCTGGCCGACATGATCGTTGCGATAGCGGAGCGCTGGTAGTCAGCCGCCCTCAACCTCCCGAAATCGCCGCCACGACGGTTATCTCGTCGCCGTCGCTCACCGGGGCGCCGAACCCACCCTTGAACCGGGAGTCCTCATCGTTGAGGTAGAAGGCGACGAACGGGTAGGGCCCCCCGTTCGCGTCCTTCAGCCTCGGCGCCAGCTGGGGAAACCGCTCGGCCACTCCCGCCACCACCTCGCCGAGCGTCGAGCCGCTGGCCTCGAAGCTGGCCTGGCCATCGGTCAGGCGGGCGAGGATCGTGGGTACGTTGAACGTCACGGCCATCGTAAGCTCTCCTGGATCAGACTGAATGTTCCACCAGCGCCGACAGCTCGCGGAGCTTGGGGAGAATCGTGGGCACATCGTTGAGGAGATCGGGCACGGCGTCGATCGTCTTGAGGCCGTTCCCGGTAATGCAAAGCACGACCTCGTCCTCTCGCCGCAGGTGACCGCTCGCCGCCAGGGCCAGCGCCCCGGCCACAGTCACCCCGCCGGCCGTTTCGGCGAACACACCGCTGGTCTCCGCCAGCGTGCGGATCCCGGCCGACAATGCATCATCAGACACCGCGGCCGCCCATCCGCCCGATTCGTGGATGGCGCGCGAGGCAAAGATCCCGTCGGCCGGGCTGCCGATGGCGAGCGAGCGGGCAATGGTCTGCGGGATGACCGGCTGCAGCACCTCGGTCTTCTCCTGCACCAGCCGGACGATCGGCGCGCAGCCGGAAGCCTGGGTGCCGAACAGCCTCGGGGTCCGGCCTGAGACGAGGCCGAACTCCAGAAACTCGCGGAAGCCCTTCCCCAGCTTCGTCACCAGCGAGCCCCCGGCCATGGGGGCGATCACGGCGGTAGGCAGCCGCCAGCCGAGCTGCTCCGCGATCTCGAACGCCATCGTCTTGGAGCCCTCGCCGTAATAGCTCCGCAGGTTGACGTTGACGATCCCCCACTTGAACCGCTCCGCCGCCAGGGTGCAGAGACGATTGACGTCGTCATAGGTGCCGCGCACCCGCACCAGCCGGGCGCCGTACACGGCCGATGCGATCACCTTGGCCGGCTCGAGGTCGTGGGGGATGAAGACCCAGGCCGGCAGGCCGGCCCGGGCCGCGTGGGCCGCTACGGCGTTGGCCAGGTTGCCGGTGGAGGCGCAGGCCAGCGTCTCGAGGCCGAGTGCCCGGGCGGCATTGATGGCGGCGGCGACGACCCGGTCCTTGAAGGAGAGGGTGGGGTGGGAGACGCTGTCGTTCTTGAGCCAGGCGCGGGCAACGCCAAGCTTGCGGGCCAGCGCAGGGGCTTCGACCAGTGGGGTCAGGCCGGTATCGAGCGAGAGCTGGGCCGGTCCCTCAAAGGGCAGGAACTCATGGTAGCGCCAGAGCGAGCGGCTCCGGCCGGCGATGCTGTCGCGGTCGGGGATCTCCCGATTGGTGGGATACACCGGCTCGAGTGGTCCGAGGCAGCGTTCACACACCGCGGTGGCGCCGGGATGGTACTGGACGCCGCACACGATGCAGCCGAGCGGGAAGACGCGGAGGGCTGGAGCCGCCCGTACGGGGGGCCGCTCGAGAACGGGGCTGAGGGCAGGCGCGGTCGGCACAGGGACCTCTCTCTCCGCCTCTGCCGCCTCGATGTCTCCTGGCCCGGGCCGAAAAATGAAAGCGCCCGGTGCCAAAAAGACACTCGGGACGCGAGGCTTTTTAGCATTTGTTTAACGTGGCTGCAATACGCCGGCAAATGACCACGAGTGAACAATTGTGACCCTACACTACCACCCGGGCCCGGGCCGCGCAAGAGCGCCGAGTGTCCCCGCCGGCACAGTCCACTTGTGCCCGAGCCGAAAATGTGCATACTTATGCAATATGCAATCAGGCACCCTGGCGCTCGCCTTCTCCGGCGGGCTCGACACCTCCTACTGCGTCCCCCGGCTGGCCGAAGCCGGCTGGGCGGTGCACACCGTCTACGTGGATACGGGCGGCTCCTCGGCGGCTGACCGCGCCGCCATCCGCCGCCAGGCCGAGCTGGTCGGCGCGGTGGAGCACCACGAGGTGGACGCCCGTCAGGCGGTCTACGACCGGTTCGTGCGTTTCCTCATCCAGGGGAACGTGCTCCGGGGAGAGGTCTACCCGCTGAGCGTGGCGGCGGAGCGGACTCAGCAGGCGCTCTCGGTGGTGGAGGTGGCCCGCGGCATCCAGGCCCGGGCGGTGGCGCACGGGTCCACCGGGGCCGGCAACGATCAGGTCCGGTTCGACGTCGCGCTCCGCGTGCTCGCTCCCGACCTGGAGATCGTCACCCCCATCCGCGACGAGGGCATCAAGCGGGAGCAGGCCATCGCCTATCTCGGCGCGCGCGGCCTGCCGGTGCCGGCCAAGGCGGGGGCCTACTCGATCAACCGCGGGCTCTGGGGCACCACCTGGGGCGGTGGCTGGACTCACGACACCTGGGCCGGCCCGCCGGAGGAGCTGATCGAGCCGCCCAAGGACGCCCCGAAGCCGGTGGAAATCGTCCTCCGGTGGGAGCGCGGCCTCGCGCTCAGCCTGGACGGCGCCCGGCTGAACGGCCCCGACCTCATTGGCAAGCTGGGCGACCTGGCCGCCGCCTACGGAATCGGCCGGAACATTCACGTCGGCGAAACCGCCCTGGGCATCAAGGGGCGCATCGGGTTCGAGGCCGGAGCGGCCCTCATCCTCATCGGCGCGCACCGGGAGCTGGAGAAGCTGGTGCTCACCAAGTGGCAGGCATTCTGGAAGGACCAGCTCGCCCGCTTCTACGGCGACCGGCTGCATGAGGGGCAGTACTTCGATCCGTCGTTGCGCGACATCGAGGCCCTCATCACCAGCTCGCAGGACCGGGTCAGCGGGGAGACCCGGGTGCGGCTGGCGCCGGGTCGCTTCCACATCGTGGGCGCGCGCAGCCCGCATTCCATGATGGACCAGAGCGTCGCTACCTATGGCGAAGAGAACCGGCTCTGGACTGGGGACGAGGCCCGCGCCTTCGCCCGGGTGGCGGCGGTCCCCTCCCTCCTCGCCGCTCGTGCGGCCAACCGTTAAGGAGCACGCCATGGTCGTTACCACACGCGTCCGACTCGACCGCATCGCGTCCTCGACCAGAAACGCGGGTCTCACGCCCGAGGTGATTGTCGGTGACCAGATCGTGGCGGCGGAGGGGTACGTCCTGGCGGTGCGAATCCTGGAGGACAAGGCGACGTACAACACGGTCGAGGACGTGACCGGCCGGATGCTCGCCCTTCGGGCGGGCGACGTCCTGGCGGGCACGTTGGGCACCCGGCGCGCGCTCCGCGGCTACGCCGGTGTGGTGCCGGCTCATATCAGCGTGGGTGACACTATCGACGTGCTCAACCTCGGCGGCATCCTGGGCCAGTGCACCTCGGTCAACTCCGATATCGGTCCGCCCTTCAAAGCCGAGGTGCTCGGCGCCATCCTGGCCTTTCCCGAGCTGGGCGACCGGGTCGGGCGTCCGGCCCACATCAAGGATCACTCGGTGCCGCCGTCCGACTCCCTCGAGAGCACGGTCCCCGTGGTCTATGTCGCCGGCACCTGCATGAATGCAGGGAAGACGGTGGCGGCCACCGAGCTGGTCCGGGGCCTGGCCCGGAGCGGACTCAGGGTGGCCGCCGCCAAGCTGACCGGCGTGTCGCTCATGCGGGACGCCCTCTCGATGACCGACGCCGGCGCGGTAGCGGCGCTCACCTTTAACGACGTGGGGATCGCCAGCACCCACGCGGGCGTCACCGTCGCGACGGCCAAGGGAATCTTCAACCGGCTGGCCGGCGCCAAACCCGACGTGATCGTGGCCGAGCTGGGGGACGGCATCCTGGGCGAGTACGGCGTGCAGGACATCCTCCGCGACCCGGAGCTGACGCGGGTGGGAGCCGCCTACATCATGGCGGCGCCAGACCCGGTGGCGTGCTGGGGCGCCGCCGAGCTGATGCGCAACGAGTTCGATCTGCCTATCACCGTCATCACCGGCCCCGCCACCGACAATGAGGTGGGCCAATCCTACATCCAGGGCGAGCTGGGGCTGCCGGCGCACAATGCGCGCAGGGATGCGGCGGGGTTGCTCGCGGTGGTACGGAAGGCGATCAGCGACTGGCGTGAGAGTCACGAGTCACGAGTCACGAGCCCGATCTCTCCGGACATTGGCTCCGCCGCGGCTCGCGACTCGCGACTCGCGACCATCGAGCCGCGATGAAGGTCGCCGTCATCGGAGGCGCCGGTTACGTCGCCGGCGAGCTCCTGCGTCTCCTGCTCCAGCATCCCGAAGTCACCGAGTGCGTGGCCACCAGCCGGAGCCAGGCGGGCAACCCGATCGGCGAAGTGCATCCCGCGCTCGCGCCCCTCACCAATGCTCGCTTTGCGGGCGCCACGGCCGCTGAAACGGCGCGGGGGCACGATGTCGTGTTCCTGAGCCTGGAGCACGGCGAGTCCTCCCGGGTGGCCGCCGATGTCTTCGAGGCGGGGCCCGGTCTCGTCGTGGATCTGGCGGCCGACTTCCGGGTGCAGGATGGCGCCATGTATGAACGCTACTACGGCGCCCACCCCGTGCCGGAGCTGGTGAGCCGGTTCCGGTACGGCCTGGCAGATGTCCTAGGGCCGAAACTGCGGGGTGCCAAGGCAATCGCGGCTCCAGGCTGTTTTGCCACCGCGGCGCAGCTTGCCCTCTACCCGCTGGCGCGGGCGGGGCTCGACATCACTCCTGCGCTCTTTGCGGTGACGGGCTCCAGCGGCGCCGGCGGCAAGCCCAAGGCCACCACCCATCATCCTGCTCGAGCCCACAACCTGTTTGCCTATTCGGGGCTCGGTCACCGGCACGAGGCCGAGATCCTCCCGAGCTGGCGGGAGTGGACCGGGCGCGCCGACGCCACTGCGCGGCTCATCGCGCACTCGGGCCCGTTCGTGCGCGGGATCTACCTGACGCTGCACGCGTTCCTCCCGGTAGCTCCGCGCGAGGGAGAAGGGGCGCCGGGCTGGTTCCAGAGGGTGTATGGCGGCCGGCCATTTGTGCGGCTCCTCGAGAACCCACCCGAGCTGACCCACGCGGTGGGCACCAACTATGCCCTGATCCACGTCTCGGAAAGTCCCGACCGGCGTGAGGTTCAGGTCAGCGTGGCGATCGATAATCTGGTAAAAGGGGCGGGTGGCCAGGCCATTCAGGCGATGAATCTGGCCCTCGGTATCGACGAGTGTGCCGGGCTCACCGCCACGGGGATCTTTCCATGCTGAAGGGTCGAGAGCCTGTCACCCCGAGCGTAGCGAGGGGGCCGGAACCCAACGGTTTGACAACAGACGGCGTCCTGGCCCCCTCGGTCCCCCTCGCGTCGCTCGGGGTTCCTCGGGGTGACAACCGGAGGCCATCCGCGCTTCTCCCGGTGTACGCCCAGTTTCCGGTGCGTCCCGTCCGCGGCCGCGGGTCGTGGCTTATCGACGAGGACGGGGCCGAGTGGCTCGATGCCTACGGTGGCCACGCGGTGGCGGCCACCGGCCACTGCCATCCGGACGTGGTGCGGGCGGTGAGCGAGCAGGCGGGGGAGTTGCTCTTTTATTCGACGGCGGTGCCGCATCCGCTCCGGGAGGAGCTGGCCGAGAAGCTGGCCGAGCTCTGCCCGGAGCCGCTGGCGCGGGTGTTTCTGTGTAACTCGGGCGCCGAGGCCAACGAGAACGCCCTCCATCTGGCCCGGCGCCACACCGGGCGCTCGACGGTCGTGTCGGTGCGGGGCGGATGGCATGGCCGGACCGCGGCTACCCTGGCCTGCACCGATGGGACCCGCTACGAGGAGGCCGCACGACGGACGGGCATTCCCCTGTCCCGGAAGGCTCCGTTCAACGATGGGGCCGCGCTCGAGTCGCTGGTGGACGACACGGTGGCCGCCGTCATCGTGGAACCGGTGCAGGGCTTTGCCGGCGCCAGAGACTGTGCCCCCGGGTTCCTCCAGGCCGCTCGCCGGGTGTGCACCGAGCGGGGAGCCGCCCTGATCTTCGACGAGGTCCAGTGTGGAGTCGGCCGTTGCGGGGCCTTCAGCGCCGCCGAAGCGTACGGTGTTACGCCCGATGTGCTCACCTTTGCCAAGGGGCTCGCGGCAGGACTCCCGATCGGAGCCGTCGTAGCCACGGAGGAGATCACGAGCACGCTCTCCCTCGGCGACCTCGGCAGCACGTTCGGCGGGGGGCCGGTCCCCTGCGCTGCGGCGCTGGCCAACATCGCCGTCATCGAGCGCGAGCACCTAATCGAGAACGCGATCGCCATCGGCAGCTATCTCACCCAGGGGGCGCTCCGCCTAGGGATAGAGCGGGTGAGCGGGCGGGGTCTGCTGCTCGGACTGCACCTCAGCCGTCCCGCCACCGAGGTTCAGCAGGCACTGTTCGGGCACCGCATCCTGACCGGCACCTCGACCGACCCGCGGGTTCTCCGGCTGCTGCCGCCTCTCTCGTTCTCCCGCGGGGAGGCCGACATCCTGCTGGCCGGCCTGAAGGACGTGCTCCAATGACCAAGCGCGACTTCCTGGCGCTGGAGGAGTGGAGCCGCGCCGACATGGACGGGCTGCTGGCACTGGCGGCGCGTATCAAGCGGGGCGAGATCAGCGGCGGGCTGGAGAAGAAGGTGCTGGCCATGGTGTTCATGGATCCGAGCCTCCGCACCCGCACCAGCTTCGAGACCGCCATGTTCCTGCATGGCGGGCACGCCGTTGTGCTGGAGCCGGGGAAGGGAAGCTGGACTCTGGAGACGGAGCCGGGCGCGGTCATGGACGGCGGCTCGGTGGAGCACATCGTCGATGCGGCGCGGGTGCTGGGCCGCTACGCCGACGCCCTCGGCGTGCGCTCCTTCCCCCGGGGCGACGACTGGGCCGTCGCACGGAAGGATGCCATCATCCGGAGCTTTGCCGAGCACTGCGAGAAGCCGGTCATCAATCTCGAGTCGGCCCGCCGCCATCCCTGCCAGGCGCTGGCGGATGCCATGACCCTCAGGGAAAAGCTGAAGCAAGTCGAGGGCAAGCGGTTCGTGCTCACCTGGGCCTGGCACCCCAAGGCGCTCCCCACGGCGGTGCCGGCCAGCGCCGCACTGGCCGCGGCCAGCCTGGGCATGGAGATCGTGATTGCCCGGCCCCCGGGCTACGAGCTCGACCCGGAAGACACCGCGCTGATCCGGAAGATCGCCCAGAAGTCGGGCGGTGAGTTCGTCCACATCATCGACGATCCGGATGATGCCCTGGTGGGCGCCGACGCGGTCTACGTCAAATCGTGGGGCTCGGTCAAGCTCTTCGGCAAGCCGGAGGAGGAGGCTGACCAGCGGGCCGGGCTGCGGGACTGGCGGCTCACCGCCTCCCGGCTTCGCTCGACCCGGGGAGGGAAGGGCATCGTGATGCATTGCCTGCCGGTCCGCCGCAATGTCGAGATCGACGACGCCGTGCTGGATGGCCCCAACTCGGTGGTCGTGGACCAGGCGGAGAACCGGCTGCACGCGCAGCGGGCCCTGCTGCTGGAACTGTTAGGGGACAAGCGTGAGCGGTGAGCGGTGAGCGGGAAAAGCATAAGCTCCTGATCTCCGACACCTCTTTTCATCCCGAGCGCGGCGAGGGACCAACTCAATCGCAGCCAGTGAGACTGCTCCCTAATCAAAGCTGGCTAGTTCCCTCACTTCGTTCGGGATGAGGAGCAGTACGACTCGCTCACCGCTTACCGCTTATTGCTTACGTTGTTCAGGAGAGGAAATGACGATCGACACGAGTAAGGGCATTGCCGGCCTCAAGGGCGCGCTCCGGTATGTGCGGGCCTATCGCGACCACGTCTTCGTCGTGAAGCTGGGCGGCGATGTTCTCAAGGAGCCCGAGGCGCTCGACAGCGTGGCGGGTCAGCTGGCCCTGCTCTCGTCCCTCGGCATCCGGCTGGTCGTGGTCCATGGCGGCGGCCCTCAGGCCACCGCGTTGAGCCGCCGGCTGGGACAGGAGCCCCGCATGGTGGCCGGCCGCCGCGTCACCGACGACGGCGCGCTCGAGGTGGCCAAGATGGTGTATGCCGGGCAGATCAACGTCGACCTTTTGGCCGCGCTGCGGGAGCACCGGGTGCAGGCGGTGGGGCTGAGCGGGGTGGATGCGGAGCTGATCACGGCCCACCGGCGGCCGCCGGTATCGGTGGTGGACGACTCCGGCCGGACGGTGAAGGTGGATTACGGCCACGTGGGCGACATCGACCGGGTGGACCCCCGGGTGCTGACGGCGCTGATGGATGCGCGCATGGTGCCGGTCGTCGCCAGCCTCGCCGGCGGCGAGAACGGCGAGGTGTATAACGTCAACGGCGATACCGTCGCCGAGGCGCTGGCGGTGGCGCTCCGGGCCCACAAGCTGATCTTCCTGACCGGCGCGCCGGGCGTGCTGCGTGACAGCAACGATCCCTCTACCCTGGTCACCTTTGCCGATCCCGACGACCTGGCTGGCCTCATGGCCAACGGCGCGCTGAGCGGCGGGATGCGACCCAAAGTGGAAGCCTGCATCCGGGCGGCAACCGGCGGGGTTGAGCGGACCCACATCATCGATGGAAGAGCGCCCGACGCCTTGCTGCTCGAGGTTTTCACCGGCTCCGGCTGCGGCACCATGATCGTGGGCCGCAAGGAGAAGGCCACCTATTTGGGGGTGGACCTTGCCGGGTGAGGTGGACCTGCTGCGGGAGCTCGTCGCCATACCATCGATGAGCGGTGAAGAGACCGAGATCGCCACCTTCGTCGAGGAGACGACCCGGCGATGGGGTCTCGACGTGGTGCGGGATGAGCACGCGGTTCAAATCGAGGTGACCGGCTGGGGAACCGGGCCGACGCTGGCGTTTGCGTCCCATCTGGACGTCGTCCCGCCCGGCTCGGGCTGGACCCGCGACCCGTTCGACCCCGTCATCGAAGGCACCCGGCTGTATGGGCGGGGCTCGGGCGATGCCAAGGCCTCGGTGGCGGCCATGCTCTATGCCGCGAAGGATATCGTGGACAGCGGCGGCATGGACGCAGGCCGCCTGCTCGTCATCCTGGGCTACAGCGAAGAGACCAAGAACACTACCATGGGGGCGGCGGTCGAGGCGGCCGGGGAGATTGATGCCGCCGTCATCGGGGAACCCACCAATCTCGACATCGCGGTGGCCCAGCGGGGGCTCATGATGGTGGACCTCCTGGCGCAGGGCGACCAGCGTCACGCGGGCTACGCCACCGAGGAAGGTGGGTTTACCAACTCGGTGCAGGTGCTGGCGCGCGACCTGCTGCAGCTCGGCGGCATGTTTGCGGGTCGCTCGCACCCGGTGCTCGGCCGCGCCACGGCGACGGCGACCATGCTCGAGGCCGGGGTCAGCCGCAACGTGACGCCGCCGGTGGCCCGCGCCGTGCTCGATATCCGCAGCACCCCGGACTGGACCCACGAGGAGCTGGCGGAGGAGCTGCGCAGCGCGCTGACCTGCGATGTCATCGTCACCTCCCGCCGGCTGGTGCCGTGCGAGACGCCCGCCGGCTCGCGCCTGCTCGCGACCGCCTCGCGGCTCCGCCCCGGGGCCAGGCACTTCGGCAGCCCGACCTGCTCCGATTGGGTCTTCCTCCGCCACTGTGACGCGTTCAAGTGCGGGCCCGGTACCAGCCGAAGGTCACACACGGCGGACGAGTACGTGGACACTCCCGAGGTGATGGCCGCCCGCGGCTTCTACGCCGAGCTGGCCCGAGCCTACCTCGCGGGGCGCTGAGTATGGACCGCCCTTCGACCCTGTGGAGCTCCTCCACTCCCGACCAGCGGATGTTCGAGTACACCACCGGCGACGACCGCCAGTGGGACGCGCGCCTGATGCGCTGGGACGTGCTCGGCAGCCTGGGTCACATCGAGGGGCTCCGTGCCGCGCGTCTGATCACCACCGCCGAGTACAACCGCATGCGCCGGGGCCTGCGGGAGATCCTCCAGGCCACGGTTCGCGGCGGACTCCAGCTCGACCAGCGCCACGAGGACGTCCACACCGCCGTCGAGTACTGGCTCACCAGCCGGGCCCCCGGCGCGGGCGAGCGGCTGCACACCGGCCGCTCCCGGAACGACCAGGTGGCCTGCGACCTCCGGCTCTTCCTCAAGAATGAGCTGCTCAATGTTCAGGCCGCCGCGCTCCGTCTG
>DASVGF010000130.1:0-8857 GCA_036379675.1 Gemmatimonadales bacterium
GTGGTCGACGCCGCGCCCTCGATTCTCCACTCGCCCGAGGCGCCGATCCTGAGGTGCACGCTTTCACCCCTGCGAATGGCGGCCTCGCGTGCGCTGGACACGAGCTCACGGAGCCCCGACTCGCGCGGCGGAGGCCGGAGAAGCGCGGGTACCGCCAGTGCCGCCGTCAGGCCGATCAGCACGAGCACCACTACCATCTCGATGAGGGTCACGCCGGCATCAGATCGCGGGCTGGCCATATGGAAAGGAAGGTGACGGGCTGCCTGACCCGTGTCAAACAGCCGCCGGAGATCTGTGATCAAAAGATGACGTAGATGAACGGAGCCAGTACCGAGCCCTGGGCAAAGATGATTAACGCACCCACCAGCGCCATGATGATGATGATGGGCAGCAGCCACCATTTCTTGCGGGCCCGCATGAACGCCCAGATCTCGCGGGCCATGCCCGAGTCCGCCATTGCCTCTCCTCAGAACTGGCGTTCCATGTCTGTTCGCGGCCGCGCCCGAGGCTCCCGATCCACCCAGAAGCTATTCCCGGCTGCGCGGGCCCGCATCGGGTTCTGCCCCGCCACGCGGCGGACCAGGCCGATCGGGGTGATGGCCAGGAAGTATACGGCGCCGAGCAGAAGGGGCGTGGTGAACCGCGAGATGACGAGGGCGAGACCCATCCACGCCTGGTAGATCGGAGCCAGGGCCGTGGGGCGGACGATGCCCCCAGCGATCAGGGCGGCCCCCAGCCCGGCGAGTCCGCTGGCCACCAGGGGGTGGCCCCGCCACCAGACCAGCGCCCCGAGCAGGCCAAAGGCCGCTCCGACCACGAGCCCGAAGCGGCGGGCATCGGCCCGGCTCAGTCGAGCTGGAATTCCTGCAGCCACTCGGCCTCCTCCTTCCACTCGCGCTGCACCGCCTTCTCGACCAGAAACGGGCCCATGACCAGGTAGTCCAGCTGGGTCCGCATGAAGCAGCGTATGGCGTCGGCGGGGGTGCACACGATCGGCTCGCCCCGGACATTGAACGAGGTGTTGACCAGAACGGCGCAGCCGGTCAGCGCCTCGAACTCCTGAATGAGGTCGTAGTAGTCCGGGCTGACCTCGCGGTCGACGGTCTGGATGCGAGCGGAGTAGTCGATGTGGGTCACCGCCGGAATGTCGGAGCGCACGACGTTGAGCTGGTCGATGCCCCAGAGCGTCTCGTCCTGCCCCCGGGTGGGTGCCCGGCGTTCCTTCCGGACGGAAGCCACCAGCAGCATGTAGGGCGAATCGCGGTCGAGCTCGAAATAGTCCTGGACCCGCTCCCGCAGCACGCTGGGGGCGAACGGACGAAAGCCTTCGCGAAACTTGATCTTCAGATTCATCTGGGCCTGCATCCTGGGACTGCGGGGATCGCCCAGGATGCTGCGGGCGCCCAGGGCGCGGGGGCCGAATTCCATCCGCCCGTTGAACCAGCCGATCACCTTTTCGTCGCTGAGGAGGGTGGCCACCCGGCTCAACAGCTCGCTCCGCTCCATCCGCTGATACACGGCACCGGACGCTCTCAGGGATTTCTCGATCTGCCCCTCGGTAAAGGCCGGCCCGAGGTAGCTGCCGTGCATTCCATCCCTCTCCCGGGTAACCTGGCGGGGCTTTTCGCAGTAGCGATGCCAGATGAGCTGCGCCACGCCGAGCGCTCCGCCGGCGTCGCCGGCGGCCGGCTGAATCCAGATCCGCTTGAAGGGACCCTCACGCAGGAGGCGGCCGTTGCCCACGCAGTTGAGGGCGACACCGCCTGCCAGGCAGAGATTCTCCTGGCCGGTTTCCCGATGCGCCGTGCGGGCCATCCGGAGCATCACCTCCTCGCACACGTCCTGCACCGAGCGGGCGAGGTCCATGTGCTTCTGGGTGAGCTTCGTTTCGGGAACCCGCGGTGGCCCGCCGAACAGCCCGTCGAAGGCGGCGCTCGTCATGGTAAGCCCGCCCAGATAGTTGAAGTACCGCTGGTTCAGCGTGAAGGAGCCGTCGTCTCTGAGATCGATCAGCTCGCGCCGGATCAGGTCGACATAGACCGGCCGCCCGTAGGGGGCCAGACCCATCACCTTGTACTCGCCCGAGTTGACCTTGAAGCCGGTGTAATAGGTGAACGCGGAGTACAGCAGGCCCAGCGAGTCAGGCCAGCGGAGCTCCTTGAGCAGCTCGAGCTCCCGGCCCCGGCCGAGCCCGATAGCTGCCGTGGCCCACTCGCCCACCCCGTCCATGGTGAGGATGGCGGCCGACTCGAACGGAGATGGATAAAAGGCGCTCGCCGCGTGCGACTCATGGTGCTCGGCAAAGAGGAGGGGTCCCTCATAGTTGCCGAGCCCGTCGCGAAGCTCCCTGGCGGTGTAGAGCTTCTCCTTCATCCAGAGCGGCCCGGCCTTCAGGAACTGGCGGAACCCGCGGGGCGCCACTGCCAGGTAGGTCTCGAGGATGCGCTCGAACTTGAGCAGCGGCTTGTCATAGAAGCCGGCGTAGCTGAGATCGGATGGCGCAATGCCACCTTCAGTCAGGCAGTACTCGACGGCCCGGGCTGGAAAAGCCGCGTCTCCCTTCTTCCGGGTAAACCGCTCCTCCTGCGCCGCTGCCACGATCTCCCCATCGCGCAGGAGGCAGGCCGCGCTGTCGTGGTAGAAGGCGGAGATCCCGAGAATCCAGGTCGGAGGCATGGGTTACTGGCGGGTGAATGGAGATGCGGTTGATACCAGGATCGGCAACTGCAATCACGAAAACACGAAAGGGTGGCGGACCGAGACCGTCTCAGGGATAGGTAACGTTCAAACCACTATTGGGCAAGAATTACCACGACTTGCCGCGCCCGAGCCTGGTCCGTGCCCGCTCCAGCCGCTCCAGGTGGGTGACGGTCAGCGTGATCGCCTCAAACTCCTCCTCGACCTTGCCCCGGAAGATGAAGGGCCCCTGGTCGAACAGAACATGGCCCCGCTCCCGGTAGACATCGGGAAAGAGCACCGCCTCGATCAATCCGTGGCCATCATCGAAGGTCACAAACTCCATCGGCTCGTCCTGTGAGGTGTGCACCGGCTTGGCGGTGGTGAGCATGCCGGCGGCCAGGACGTGCCGGCCGACATGCCGGTGCAGCTCGGTGCTGGGACACAGGCGGAATTGCCGGAGCCGGTCCTGGTGGAGCTGCATCGGGTGGGCATCGGTGATGAAGCCGAGAATCTCGTACTCCTCCCGCCGCCGGCGCTCGATGGAGTATTCCTTGAGAGGCGGAATCGCAGGAGGCAGATCAGCAAACCAGTGTTTCAGGGGAGTTTCGGCCCCTTCGCTGCGCCCAGGGTGACGGCCGGAGTCGTCTCCGCCTGACGGTCCGCCGGTCCGCCCGTCCGCCTGCCCGCCCGAATCCACCAGCCACAACAGCATCGGCCGGGTCCAGCCGCCCGCGATCGAATCGAGCGCGCCGACCTTGATCAGCACTCGCAGATCGGAGGGGGCGATCCCGGTGCGGGCGCGCAGGTCAAAGATGCTAGTAAACGGGCCGCCCCGCGCAGCAAGCACCCGCTCCACCGCATCCGCCGTCAGTCCCTTCACGAACTGGAGCCCTATCCGGATCTCCCGGCCCTTGCCACTGCAGCGAAAGTCACTGGCGTTGATGTCCGGCGGCAGCACGGTGAGTCCCATGCGCATCGCCTCGGCCACATACGCAAACGCCTGATAGAACCCGCCGCCATTGGCCAGCACCGCCGCCATGAACTCCGCTGGGTAGTTGGCCCGGAGCGCGCAGGAATGCTGGGCCACCTGGATATAGGAACAGGAGTGTCCCTTGCAGAAACTGTATCCGGCAAAGGACATGATCATCTCCCACACCCGCTTGGCCGCTTCCGGGTCGCGGCCCAGCCGCATTGCCCCGGTGAAAAACTCTTCCGCGTAGGCGCCGAGATGCTTGGCGGGCCGCTTCTTCGACAGCGCCTTGCGAAGCCCGTCGCCGGTGGCGGGAGACATGCCGGCAAAGGTGGCGCAGACATTCACGACGTCCTCCTGATACACCATGATGCCGAACGACTCGAGCAGGGTGTCGCGCAGGCAGGGATCGAGCGGCTCGTAGGCCACCCCATGGCGGAGCCGCTCCAGATAGAGCCGGATGTACTTGTTCGACGCCGGCCGGATCATGCTGGTGTTGAGCACCAGCAGCTCGAAGGTGTCGGCCCGGCTCTTGGCGCAGAGCAGGCGGGACGCGGGCGACTCGGTATAGAACACGCCCATCGTCCGGCCCGTGCGGAACAGGGCCCTGGCGCCTTCGTCCTCGCCGGCGGTGGAGGAGGTGTAGTCGATCCGGTGGGTGGTGTGCCCGTGGACCGCGTCGATCGCATCCCGGATCACCGCCAGCGACCGGTTGCCCAGCAGGTCGATCTTGATCAGGCCGGCATCCTCGGTGCCGTCCTTCTCGAACTGAATGACCGGTACCGGCAGACCCTGCCCCGAGCCATCCAGCGAGGGGAGTGTCTTGGCGGCGCGCTCGACCGGTACGTAGTCGGTGAGCGGCGTCGGCGTGATCACGACGCCTCCGGCATGGACCGACAGGTGCCGCGGAAGCCCCACCAGACTCTCGGCGACCCGGGCAAACTCCTGCCAGTTGGCCGCCAGGCTGAGCCCCTGGAAGTTGGGGTGGGTTCCTACCACGTCGCTCAGCCGCCGGTCGCCATCCTCATAGAAGGGAATGCGACGGGTGACTTCCCGGATCTCGCCGGCCGGGCGGCCATGCACCTTGGCCACCTCCCGCAGCGCGCCGCGCGCCTGGAAGCAGTTGTGATTGGCCACCATGGCGGAGTGGAGGTGAGGATAGGTCTTGAAGACGTAGGCCAGGACCCTGTCGCGCTCGTCCCAGGGAAAGTCGAGATCGATGTCGGGCGGGTCGCGCCGCTCGAGATTGAGGAACCGCTCGAAGACGAGATTGGAGCGGATCGGATCGACGTGGGTGATGCCGAGGCAGTAGCTCACCACCGAGTTGGCCACCGAGCCGCGGCCGCAGTGGGTAGGTCCGTGCCGAACGATGTCGCGCACCACCAGGAAATAGTCGGCAAAGCCCTTCTGCGCGATGATGTCCAGCTCCCAGTCCAGACGGCTTCTGAGCTCGGGCGTGAGCTCCGGATAGCGCCGGCGGGCGCCGTCGAGCGCCAGGTCGCGCAGCTGGACCAGCGCGCTACCGGTGTCGGCAAAGCGGGGAGGCACGATGCGCCGGCCGACCGGTATGGTGTACCGGCAACGGTCGGCGATCTCTTCGGTGGCTCGCAGGGCCTCGGGACAGTCGGGAAAGTGGTCCGCCAGGTCGCCGGCCTCGCACAGCCAGGCCCGGTGAGGCCAGACTTCCTCGGCCGGCAGCTGAGAAAGCGTGGTGTTCAGCGCAATGGCGCGGAGCAGGCGGTGGCGCCCCCAATCCTCCGCCTGTGCGGCCACTACCCCATTCGTGGCCACAACTGGGAGTCCGAGCTGCCGGGCCGCCGCCAGGGTGATGTGGCGTCGCTTGCCCGGCCGGAGCTCGGCGTAGAGGTGCGCGGGCCCACTGCGGCGAAGGATTTGCTCGAGGAAGTCCACGTCGCGGGAGAGAAGAATCAGGCCCTCGCGGTCACGGGCGAGCGATGCAGCGAGGCTGTCGACCTCCTCCAGCGGCCTCCCCATCCGGCCTGGGCGCGCCGCCCAATGAATTCGAGTGACCGCCCGGCAGAGTGCACCCCAGCCCTTTTCGTCCACTGCAAGCGCCACCGCTTCTTGCCCATTCGCCACGAGATGGGCGCCCAGAATCGGCCGCACGCCCGCCGCATCACAGGCGCGCTGGAACTCGACCGCGCCGTAGACCCCGTTGGTGTCGGTGCAGGCGAGGGCCCGAAATCCCCGCCGAGCCGCCGCCAGCGCGAGCACGTCGGGACTGGAGACGCCGAGCCCGAAGGAGAAGTGGGAATGGGTGTGGAGGTGGGTGAACATCTTTGCTAAAAGGCGTGAGCAGTAAGCGGTGAGAGGTGAGCGGGAAGAGGTGACTAGATGATTGTCTGTTCAATCCCCGCTTACTGCTTACCGCTCACCGCTTACCCTTTAAAAACTCATCTAAGATGCGGTTAAGCTCATCCGGCTGGTCGAGCTGGATCCAGTGGCCGGTGCCCTGCACCACGCGGTGAGGAAATCCTTTCCCCAGCCGGTGGAGGCTGAAGGGCTGGTCGTTGTGCGGCGTCACGATCGACAGCCTGGGCCCGGGATAGCGATCCAGCGCAGACCGGGGATCGAACTGCATGACGCTTCGGAGCACCCCCAGGACGGCGTCCCGGGGAGTCACCTGGAGGTCGGCGATCAGGCGGGCGCGGATGGCGCTGTCGGGGCCTCCGATCCCGGTCCAGTACTTCCGGATGGCGGTGTCATAGTCCGCCTCGAATCCCGCGAGAAACGCCTTGGCCTCGGCGGTTGGGATCTGGGTTCCGTCTCCGATGGGATCCACCAACACCAGCCCGGCAACCCGGTCCGGATGGGCGCCGGCATAGATGAGGGCCACGCCGCCCCCCATGCTGTGACCCACCAGGACGAACCGATCCAGCTTCAGCGTATCCACCACGGCCGCGACGTCGCCCGCCATCGCGGCAATCGTATAATCCCCGTCACGCGGCGGCTCCGAGCGCCCGTGCCCCCGCAGGTCGAGCGCGACGGCTCTTCGATGCGGGCGGAGATGCTGGAGCTGGGCCGCCCACTGAGTGGTATTGCCGGCCAGCGAGTGAACCAACACCACCGGAAGCGCTCCCCGTCCTCCGTCGTCAACATGGAGCGACCCCGCCGGGCCGGTAATTCGCGTTGGGTTCATTGACCTCTCCGTGCACGCCAGCAGCACCCCGACAATCGCTATCCAGACCCAGGCTCTTTCCCGCTTACCGCTTACGCCTGTCATTTCCCGCTCACGCCCTTCTGGTCCGACCATGCCGGCCGGCGCTTCAGGATTTGGGAGTACACCGGGCAGCTCGGCACGTGCGCGCCCGGCAGGTACCCGATGCTCATCAGGAACTCGCCCACGATCTCGCCGCCGGTAAAGCGAAACGTCCGCTTGAAGAGCTTGACCCATTCTTCTCTGGAACGGGGATGATGCGCGGCGAGCCAGCCGGCGAACGAGCCATGAGTCTTCCGGAGCTCCAGAATTGTTTGCGCATTCGAGATGGCAGCTTCCACCTTGAGGCGATTACGGATGATACCCGCGTCACCCAGGAGTCGCTTTCGGTCGCGGGGGCCATAGGCTGCCACCACGTCGACATCGAAGCCGTGGTACGCGCGCCGGAACGCCTCCCGCTTCTTGAGGATCGTGAGCCAGGAAAGCCCGGCCTGATTGATCTCCAGCACCAGCCGCTCGAACAGCTCGGCGTCCCCCTCCAGCGGGAAGCCGTATTCCTTCTCATGGTAAGGTCCATGCCATTCATGACTGGGGGCGACGTCACAGTACGTCTCGGCCATTTCAGCTCCGCAAAGACTTCACCACGAAGGCACGAAGAACACGAAGGCTCATCAAACGCAACTGGTACAAGCACACGAGTGAAAAAACAAATATGTTGTTGTTCTTCGTGACCTCCGGGCCTTCGTGGTGAAGTTTTTCAGAGGAGCCGTATGCGGGCAGTGATATACGCAGGCGCGGGGGGTCCCGAGGTCATCACCATCGGCGACGTGCCCAAGCCCGAGGTCCAGCCGGAGCACATCCGGGTGCGGGTGCACGCGGCGGGGCTCAACCGGGCGGATCTGATCCAGCGGCGGGGCCAGTATCCGGCGCCCCACGGATGGCCGGCGGACATTCCCGGCCTCGAGTACGCCGGCGAAGTCGAAGCGGTGCGTCCGGGCGTGACCCGCTGGAAGGTGGGCGACCGGGTGATGGGTCTCGTGGGGGGCGGCGCGCAGGCCGAGTTCGTGGTGGTCCACCAGGACGAGGTTCTTTCCATACCAGCCGGCCTCTCCTTCGCCGAGGCCGCCGCCGTCCCTGAGGCATTCCTTACCGCGTACGACGCGCTGGTGACCCGGGGGCGGCTGCAGGCTCAGGAGCGGGTGCTGATCCATGCGGTGGGAAGCGGGGTAGGCACCGCGGCGGCGCAGATTGCCAAACATCTCGGCGCGACGGTGCTTGGCACCTCGCGCAGCGGGGACAAGATCGCCCGGGCCCTGATCTACGGCCTCGACATCGGCATCGATACCAGCGCCACGCCGTTCCGCGAGGCGGTAGGTGAGCCGGTGCATGTGGTGCTGGATGTCCTGGGCGGCCCCTCGTTCGCCGATAACCTGGCGGTGCTCGCCCCCCGGGGCCGGCTGATCATGCTCGGCTTCCTGGCCGGCAGCGCGGCGCAGGCCGATCTGTCTCCCATCCTCCGGAAGCGCCTGGAGGTGATCGGGACGGTCATGCGGACCCGCGGGCTGGAAGAGCGCATACCGCTGGTGCGCGACTTTGCCGAGCACATCCTGCCGCTCTTCGACCCGCGAGGAGAGCAGGGGGTCACCCTCCGGCCGGTGCTGGAGCGAAGCTACCCCATGACTCAGCTGGCCGACGCGCACCGGGTCCTCGAGGGCAACGCCACGTTCGGCAAGATCGTGGTGACATGGTGAGAGGTGAGAGGTGAGAGGTGAGAGGTAAGAGGGCCACCCCTCACCACCGCAGTGGCGCCGTAGCGTGCGTGAATATGATCGACCGCATGCTGGAGAGCGGACGATTCTCCCGTTCCCTCGTTCCCCCGTTCCCCCGTTCCCTCGTTCCACAACTCCAGCTGCGCCTCCGCCTCCATCAGCCGGTCCAGCGTCAGCGCCACCGCCCGCACGGTCAGACGCTTTGCATTGGCGAGCCTGAGGACCTTGCGCGCGGCATCCCAGAGCTCGGTATCGAGCACG
>DASVGF010000131.1:0-10778 GCA_036379675.1 Gemmatimonadales bacterium
CATCGTCCAGCGCCTGCTGGCCACCCGATCGCTGAAGGACGCGCGAGTGGCCCTGGTGGGATCGGGCATCATGGTGATCTTCCAGTTCACCTTGTTCCTGCTGGTGGGCATTGCGATCTGGGCGGCAGGACAGGCACCCCAAGGCGTCGCCGGCGACCAGCTGTTTCCCGCCTTCGTGGTCAACCACCTCCCCACGGGGCTGGCGGGGCTCGTAGTGGCGGGCATCCTGGCGGCCGCCATGGGCACCCACAGCTCGGCCATCAACTCGCTCGCATCGTCTGCCACCCACGACCTCTATGCCTCATACACCGGGCGGCAGGATCCGATCCACCTGCTGCGGGTTGGCCGGCTGCTGTCTGCGGTGTGGGCCACCGGCTTGATCGGTGGCGCGCTCTTCTTCCACTACGTGGCCGGCGGCAATGACACGCCGGTGGTAGTGCTGGCGCTGTCGATCGCCTCGGTCACCTATGGGCCGCTGTTGGGCACTTACTTCCTGGCCGGCCGCTGGCCTCGCGCCCGGGGGCGGGATGTCGTCGGTGCCGTAGCGATCACGGTCGCGGTGATGCTGCTGGTGATCTTCGCTAAACGGCTGTCGGGGTATTCCGGCCTCGCCTGGCTGACGCCGGTCGGCCGGCTCGCCTGGCCCTGGTACGTTCCCCTGGGCACCTTCCTCACGGTCCTCACCGGTATCGCGCTAAGCTATCTTCCCGACCGACGCAGCAAGTAGCCACGCACCCTTTCCGCTGGGTAATCAATGCCGCGAATTCTGATCGGCGCCGACGTGGGCGGCACGAAAACGGCCGTCGCCGTCTCGGATGGCGAAAAGATCCTCGGCCGGGCTTCAGGCCCGGGAGCGGCGGTACGTCCAGGCCGGGCGCTTGCCTCCGCGAGCACTATCACCGAGGTGGTTCGCGCCGCGCTCGCGGCTGCCGGGCGTCTGAACGGGGATGTACTGGTGGTCGGCGCCGCCGGCGCGGGCCGCGAGCCGGAGCGCGATGAGCTGAGGAAGGCGCTCAAGGTCGAGAGTCTGGCTACCCGGGTCGAGGTGACCACCGACATTGAAATCGCCCTCGTCGCCGCATTCGCCGACGGCCCAGGTATCGTGGTGAGCGCCGGCACCGGAAGCATCGCGGTTGGACGCGACCGGGAAGGCAAGCGGCACCGTATCGGCGGGTATGGATGGCAGATGGGAGACGAGGGAAGTGGTTATGCGATCGGACGTGCCGCGCTCGGCGCCGTGAGCCGGGCAGTGGATGGGCGCAGCCCCAAGACCGCGCTGAGTGACCGGGTTCTTCGCGCCTCCCGAAGCGCTGATTTCAACGCGCTGGTACGTTGGGCTGCGGGCGCTTCACCGGCCGAGATTGCCGCTCTGGCCCCCCAAGTGCTGGCGGTGGCTGCGGAGGGCGACCCTCTGGCGCAGGGGATTGTGGACTACGCGGCCCGCGAGCTCTCCCAGCTCGCCATTTGCCTGCTGCCCCACCTGGATCTCGCGCCTCCTGTACGCGTGGCCGTGACCGGCGGATTGTTGGGACCAGACCAGCCGCTGCGGCGCACCCTCCTCGCCAAGCTGGCCGAAGAACCGGCCTTTCAGCCGGTGGATGCGCCGGTGGACGCGGTAGTCGGGGCGCTCCGGCTGGCGGCCGACACCTCGCTCTAGCGGTCCCTGGCCTCGGCCGCTCCGCGGAGCCGGCTATGCCGGATACCGTAGAGCAGGTAGATCAACATTCCCAGCACCAGCCAGATACCGAAGAAGACCCAGGTCTTGCGGGGAAGCTGGAACATCAGATAGGTGCATGCTGCGATCGAGATGAGCGGCGTGAGCGGCACCAGAGGCACCCGAAATGGTCGAGCCCGACTCGGCTCCTTGCGCCGCAGCACGAGAACGCCCGCCGACACCGCCACGAAGGCAAACAGGGTCCCGATATTCGTCAGCTCCACCACCTCGGCGATATTGGCAAACGCGGCAAAGAACGCCACGAACACACCGGTAATGATCGTGCCGACATACGGAGTCTTGTACTTGGTGTGCACCCGAGCCAGATAAGGCGGCAACAGGCCGTCCCTGGCCATGGACATGAAGATGCGGGGTTGGCCGAGCTGGAAGACGAGCAGCACGCTGCTCATGGCAATGACCGCGCCTAGGGACACGATCAACCGGGAGATCGTCAGAAGCCGAGGCGACCCCTCGGCCAGGGCGAGCGCCGTGATCATCGGCTCCGGCGTTCCCAGCTTGTTCCAGGGCGCCATCCCGGTCATCACCGCAGCCATCACGATGTACAAGACAGTACACACCACCAGGCTCATGATGATGCCGAACGGCATGTCCCGGCCCGGGTCCTTGGCTTCCTCTGCGGCGGTCGAGGTGGCATCGAACCCGATGTAGCTGAAGAAAATGATGGCAGCCCCGGTGGCGATCCCGGACCAGCCGTTGGGGGCAAATCCTCCGAGCGCCGGATTGTTCCAGTTGTCCGGTCGGATCAGCGTGATGCCCACGGCCACGAAGAACAGAATGACGCCGATCTTCAGCAGCACCATGGCATTGTTCGAGTTCGCCGATTCCCGGATGCCGAGGACCAGGATGATGGTGATCAGTACGACGATGAGGACGGCGGGAATGTTGGCGATTACGGGAAATCCGAGGAAACGTGGCGCTTCGCTGAGTGCCGAGGCGATGAAGATGTTATAGGGATCCGTGGCCCCGCCTGCCACAGCCTCGGTGGCCATGTGGGCCGATCGGAAATCCGTTGAGAGCCAGGCCGGGATGGACAGGCCGAAGTGGGAGAGCAGCTCGCGGAAGTATCCCGACCAGGCGATGGCCACGCCGATATTACCCACGGCATATTCGATGATCAGATCCCATCCGATGATCCAGGCGAACAGCTCCCCCAAAGAGGCGTAGGCGTAGGTGTAAGCGGAGCCGGAGATCGGCACCATCGCGGCAAACTCGGCGTAGCAGAGCGCCGCAAAGCCGCAGGTCACCGCGGTGATGAGAAACGAGATGATTATGGCCGGTCCCGCGCCAGGGCGTATGGCGTCGCCCGCGATCGCGGTGCCGGTGGTGGCGAAGATGCCCGCCCCGATGGTGGCGCCCACGCCCAGGGCCGTGAGGTGCCACTTGTTGAGCGTGCGGCGCAGCCCGCCTCGCTCGCGGATGTCGTCTTCACAGTCCTGGAGCGATTTGCGCAGGAAAAGCTGATTCATGGTCAGGAGCGGCTCTTGCCGGGGAGAGTGAAGGAGATCCTGGTCGTTCCGGCCACCCACCGACCATCGGGGGTCCGGGCCGGCGTGAAGCGAAAGGCGCGCATTACCTGATCGAACTTCTTGGCATACTCCCGATCCTTGATAGGGGGGTCCACCTCGTATCGTTCGACGCGGCCGTCCACCCGCACCCAGAACGTCACGCTGAGTGAGACGCCCCGCAACTCCTTGGGCGGGGTGTCGAAGGGAAAGGCCATGTCGCGAGGCTCGGGAGGACGCAGTAACCCTCCACCTCCCTCACCGGTCCCCGCGCCTCCTGCGGCCGTGGGCCCGGCGCCGGGGCCGGTGGCCGCTCCCTCCCCCGCACCGCCGTTGCCGCCTGCGCTATCGGCCCTGTCTCGAGCGGCGTCCGCACCCGCAACGGTATCCACCGGCTGAACTGGAGCCGGAGTTGGAGTCGCCGGCATGGGCACCGGCGTGTGAACAACCTGGGGAGGTGGAACCGGTGGCGGCACCTCGACGCGAGGGGGCGGCACCGTCCGGGGAATCGGAGGCAGGGTAATATACGCCACCCTTTCTGGTCCGCCACCGCCGCCCGACCGCGGCGCGCCAGGCGCGGCGGCGCCAGGGCCCAGCAGGTCCTGCCAGAACCGCTCCCCGTGAAAAATCAGAAACATCAGCGCCGAACCGTGCAGCAGAACGGACACGGCCAGGCCCACGAGGCGGGGGCGGGACTGGGGAAGCTTCAATTCGGGGATGACGGGAGGGCGCGTAGGAACCTTCCGGGAAGAGCCTGCCCCGAGCCATCGGGCAGGGGGAAGGGAAGGATGGGAATGACCGGAAAGTGAGGACGCGAGTCGGGTCCCTTGGAACATAATGGCAGGGACGACTCACCCCGCCTGCAACGCACGCGCGGGGGCCCAGTGGACCCCCGCGGTGCAACATCCTGAGGCAATCTCAGCCGTCGGTTATTCCTACTGCTTACGCTCCGCTTCCTTGGGCGTGAACCCGATGATCTGCACTCCTGCGCCCCGGGCGACGTCCATGGCTTCGATGACGTCCTGGTAGATCCGGTTGGGGCCGGCCTTGATGAACAGCAGCTTGGCCGGCCGGGCATCGTAAATGGCGTGGATCTGGGTGTCCAGCTGGTCCTTTGGTACCGGCTGTCCGTTGATGGCGTACCCCCCGTCGTCATTGAGCTCCAGCACGATCTGACTCGGTGGGTTCTTGTTGACCGTCGGCGTATCCGGCGGGGGCACCTGCACATCCAGGGCCATTCGCGAGAGCGGCTGCGTGATCATGAAGATGATCAGGAGCACCAGCAGGATGTCGATCATCGGAACGACATTCGGCTCGTTGGAGAGCTCCCCTCGTGCGGTTCCGGCTCCACCGGCCATATCAGTTCTCCTTCTTCTTTTCGGTGGTGAACAGTCCCCCGCTCTTGGGCTCGGTGATGGCTGCCATCACCCGAACTCCGGCCCGGCGGGCGGTTTCCACCGCTTCCTGGACCTTGGCGTACTTCAGCTGATTGTCGGCCTTGAAGTACAGGATCTTGTCTTCGGTACGCGCGGCAAAGGTCGAGCGCAACTGGTCTTCCAGGGCTCCATCGGCGATGGGGCGCTGGTTGAGGAAATAGCGTCCGGCCTGATCGATACCCAGGATCACTTCATTCTCGCCTTCCGGCCGCGGATCCAGGTTCTTGCCCTTCGGGAGCGTGGCCTTGAAGCCCGCCGCAATCAGCGGCGTCACGATCATGAAGATGATCAACAGCACCAGCATGATATCGATCATCGGAACCACATTCGGCTCTGACTTGACCGAGGTCTGCCCCGCGCCACCAACTGTTCCGGCCATGACTTACCTCCTACCCAGGGTGACCGACGCCGGACCGTGCTGCTCAGCCATGCACGTGGCCGGTTCCGGTTACCGCCTTCTGGGCCTGGAACTCCTTGGTGAAGATCGAGCGGCCGAATTCACTGCCGACGCTCTTGATGAGGTAGTCGATCAGCTCCTTCGAGGTGTACGTCATCTCGACCGTGAGGTTCTCGATCTTGGTGGTGAAGTAGTTGTACGCCCACACCGCGGGAATGGCGACCAGCAGGCCGAACGCGGTGGTGATGAGGGCTTCGGCGATACCGGCGGAAATGCCCGCCAGACCGCCGGACGCGCCCTGCGAGGCCATGCCGGTAAAGGCATTCACGATACCCATCGTCGTGCCGAGGAGGCCGACGAAGGGAGCGGTGGAACCCACCGTGGCGAGGATGCCGATGCCGCGCTTGAAATCGGCCAGCGTGATGAGCATCTGGCGCTCGACCGCCCGCTCCGCCGAGTTGATGTCGGCCGCGGTGATCGTGGCACGGTCGCGGAGCAGAGGCTTCACCTCAGCCAGCGCCTCGCCGACCACACGGGCGACATGGCTCTTCTTGCTCTTCTCGGCCAGCGCGATGGCCTGATCCAGATTCTCTTCCTGAATGGCGCGCGAGAACTGGGGCGCGAACTTCCGGGTCTCGGCCTGCGCCCGCCGGAACTGGATGAACTTCTGAATCATGATGGTCAGCGACCAGATGGACATGACCGCCAGGATGACGACGATACCCTTGGCGAAATATCCCATCTGACCCCAAAGGTGAAGCAGATCTACGCTCATGTTGTGATGCCTCCAGGGGGTACGAAGCTACTGCTGCTTGAACGCGACGGCCTGCTGGACCAGCTGACGCACGGGACGGCCCTTGAACTTGGCCGGCTTAAAGACGCTTTTCAGGATCGCCTCGCGGGCCGGCTCGGCAAACGCCGGGTGGGAGGTCTTCATGATCTTGAACGACGGGCTTTCGACATGACCGGTGGTATCGACAATGAATTGCATCTCCACCCGGCCGGTGATCCCCGCACTGGCCAGCACCGGCGGATACCGCGGCTGCGGCTGCGAGATGACCTGAACGGGATCGTCCAGCTGAGCTTCCAGGAACACTTCGCCCGTCACCGGACCGGTGCCACCTACCACGCCGGTGCCGATGCCGCCCTCCACACCCTTGCCGGTGAAGTCCCGGGGGTCGAACGGCTTCTCGTCCAGATCGACCGGCGGAATGTCCTTGGGGATGTCGGTCGGCGCCACCACCGTCTGGAATCCCTTGGGCGGGGGATTGGCAGCGACAATGACGTCTGGTGGAGGCTGTTCCGGTGGAGGCTTGGGCGGTTCGGGGGGCTTCAGGAACACCATGGTGGTGTCCACCGGGCGGTTCTTGATGGTCTCGGCCACGCCCTGCGTTGCCTTGACCGCACCCACGATGAGGAGAACATGGAGCACCACCGACAGTGCGCTCTGGCCCAGGGTGCGCTGGCTCTTCTGGTTTGATTCGATCAGGTTCTCGAACACGCAACTACCTCCAGGGGGAGGGGTAATCGTGCCCGGAAAGTAAGGCCGGCTGTGAACGTCAACTTTGCCCACGGATGTCATTTCGATTACAACCGGATTAGCGGTTGCCGACACACCGTGGCCGACCAACAACCCTAGGGACTCGTACCCAACTGACCCGTGATCTGACTCACAGGGCGGCTCTATGTTATCCCTACACCGGTTTTCGGCAAGCAGCCCAGCCCTGCAGCAGGCGCAGTCAGTGTATCCGAAATCGGATGGTTTGGCGGACCAGCACGGCCACGGGATGACTGCCCCGCTGTGCCGGCCTGAAACGGGCACCACGAATTGCCTCCAGCGCGCTCAGCACGAACGCGGGGTGGGAGCCGGCCAGTACCCGAACTGAGTGCCCCTCAACCCGCCCTCGATGGTTCACGACGTACTCCACCTCGACCCACCCCTGCACTCCGGCCCGGCGGAGCGAGTCCGGGTAGCGCGGGTGCAACTCTTCCTTCAGCGCCGGCACCTGGTCCACAGCGGTGAGGTCGAAGAGCCGGCGCCCGGCGGCCGGCGTGCCATCCGATGCCGGCGCGAAGGCGGGCGATTGTGGGCTCCGAGCCAACCCCGTCAAGTCCACTGGGCTCAGCTTGGGTACGATGCCCTCGATCTCTGGCAGAGACAAACCGGGATCGGGCACCGCCGGCCGTAGCGAGATCGGTGGCGGCGGAATCGGAGGGGCTCCCGGGTCCGGGGGCGTTGGCGGCACGGGCGCGCTGACGTGGAGACGGATGGTGTCTCGGGTAATGGGTCGGGCATCCGGCGGAGCGGCCGTGCTGTTTACCGCGACGACCACCCCCAACCCGTGAAGGAGTACCGCCGCAGCGGCCACTCGGCTCCGCGGCGCCGGGGTGGCGGATGAGGCGGGCAAAGCGTCGAACATACGACCTCCAGCGAGGGCCTCCTTAACTGCTAGCGCCTCCAGCTGGAGCCTGCGTGGACCGCCGATGACAGATTGGTGAACGAGCGGTTAGGAAAACTAGGCGACGGGCACCGGCGCCTTGGGCAGCCTGACAGTAAAGATCGATCCGCGGCCCGGCCGGCTCTGCACGGTAATTGACCCGCCGTGGGCCTCCACGATCCACTTGGTGATAGCCAATCCCAGGCCGACGCCAGGCCGCTCGCCGGTGCGGGTGCGCGCCTGGTCGGCCCGCCAGAACCGCTCGAAGATGTGCGGGAGATCGCCGGCCGCCATGCCGATCCCCGTGTCCCGCACCACGAAGACGACCGCGTCCTCCTCCTCCTCCAAAACGAGAGAAACGGTCCCCCCCTGGGGTGTGTACTTGATGGCATTGGTCACCATGTTGAGCAGCATCTCGCGGATACGGTGGGGGTCCACCGCCAGTCGCACCGGCGTCGCCGGCAGTGAATGCACCGCGGTCACGCCGGCACTCTCGCCCAGCATGCCGGCGGTCTCGGCCACGTCTTCCACCAGCTCCCGCAGATCGCACGCCTCGAGGGCCAGCGGGGCCCGGCCCTCGTCGGCCCGGGCGAGGGTGAGCAGGCTCTCCACCATCTCGGTCATCTGATTGATCTGGGCCAGCGTTTCGTCGAGCGACGGAAGGATCTCGGGCGAGATGCCGGGATGGACCAGCGCGCGCTCGACGCCGGCCCGGAGCACCATGAGCGGGGTTTTGAGCTCATGGCTCGCATCGGCGGTGAACCGGTGCAGGCTGGCGAAGCTCTGCTCCAGCCGCGCCAGCATCCCGTTGACGGTGAGCGCGAGCCGGGCCATCTCGTCGCCCGAGAGCGGTACGGCCAGGCGGCGGTGGAGGCTGCGGCCGTCGGAGATCGCCTCGACCTCGTCCATGATGCCCTGCACCGGACGGAGGCTGGTGCCGGCGAGCCAGTATCCGACGAGCACTGCCCCGACGAGAATCACGGGCGCGATCAGCAGCATGGAGCGGAGGAGGTCGGTGGGTCCGAATGCGGTCTGCCGGGTCGAGGTGGCGACCAGAATTCCGCCGATGGCGGGGCCGGCGCCCTGCACCGGCACGGCCAGGTAGCGCACCTCTCCCACCGGCGGACCCAGGTTCAGGCTCCCGGCATGTTTCTCGAAGGTGCTGGTGGCGAGCGGCGTGGTGAGGCGCTCGAGCGCGTCGGCGCTGAGCGAGCGGGTGGTTTCCGAGAGCGCGAGCACCTGACCGGAGGTGTCGGTGACCACCAGATAATCGCGCACCGATTCGAGGTAGGCGCTGATGCCGGGATCGAGCGAGGGGTTGGAGCCGCTGGTGGTGACGATCCGGCCCAGAACCTTGTAGGACTCGGTGAGCCAGCGGTGGGCCAGGTCCGCCTCCAGGCTGACGCGCTGGTCCAGCTCCCGGATACTGGACTGCCGCCGCTCCAGATACAGCGCCGTCCCGAAGGCCAGCACCGTCACCGCGAGCGCCACCGTGTACCACAAGGTCAGCCGGTGGCGGATCGTGGTCATCTCACGCCTTCACGACGTAGCCGACACCCCTCACGGTGTGCACCAGCTTCTGCGCATGGCCGGAGTCGACCTTCTTGCGCAGCCGGTTGATGACCACGTCCACGATGTTGGTGCCGGGATCGAAGTGATAGTCCCAGGCGTATTCGGTGATGAGGGTGCGCGACATGACCCGGCCCGCGTGGCGCATCAGATATTCCAGAACGGTGTACTCCTTGGGCGTGAGCTCGATCCGCTCCCCCGCCCGGCGCACCTCCCGGGTGGCCATATCGAGCTCGAGATCCCCGACCCGGAGCGTGGGCGTCTGGATCTCCTTGGGGCGGCGGCCCAGCGCCTCGACGCGCGCGAGCAGCTCCTCGAACGCGAACGGTTTGGTCACGTAATCGTCCGCTCCCGACCGCAGCGCCTGCACCTTGAAATCCACCGCATCCTGCGCCGTCAGGACCAGGACCGGCGTGGTGTTGCCCCGGTCTCGCAGGGTGCGGAGCACCTCGAGCCCGTTCATCTCGGGAAGCCGCAGATCGAGAACGATGAGATCGTACCGGCCGCCGGACGCCAGCCGCAACCCTTCCATGCCGTCGTCCACCAGGTCGGCATGGTAGCGCTGCTCCTCGAGACCCCGCTTCACGTATTGGCCCACAGTGCGGTCGTCCTCGACCACCAGGATCTTCATGGATGCACCGGCAGAAATACCCGGAAGGTCGAGCCTCGTCCCGGCTGGCTCTCCACCTCGATGCGTCCCCGATGATCCTCCACGATGCCGTAGCAGATGGAGAGGCCCAGCCCGGTCCCCCGGCCCGGAGGCTTGGTAGTGTAGAACGGCTCGAAGATCTTCGACTGATCGGCCCGGGGGATGCCGATGCCGTTGTCCTCGATTTCCACGAACACCTCGTCGGCCAGGGCGGGATTCCGGCCGGTGCGGACCGTCAGCCTTCCGCGGTCATCCACCGCGTCCACCGCGTTGAGCATCAGGGCCATCAAGACCTGGGTGAGCTGTTCGGCGTTGCCGGTGCTGGCTGGAAGCGCCATGTCCAGCTCCCGCACCACCGTGAGCCGCTTGAATCGCTGGTGGTGCTTGAGCAGAAACAGCGTCTCATCCACCAGCGCGTTGAGCACCACCTTGCCCTTGGCTTTCCCCTTGGGCCGGCTGAAATCGAGGAGGCCGTCCACGATGCGGGTGCAGCGGTCCACCTCCTTGTCGATCAGCTCCAGATATTCCTCGACGGCGGCCTTCTCCGTGCCGGACAGCTCGTGCAGACGGCCGGTGATGGCCGCCACGCACACGCTGATGGTGGCCAGCGGATTGTTGATCTCATGCATGACACCGGCCGCCAGCTGGCCGATCGCGGCCAGCTTTTCGCTCTGCATGATCTGCCCCTGGATCCGGCGCGAGTCGGTGACGTCCTCACCGATGGTGATCACATGGCTGATCGCGTCCCCCTCCAGACGCATCGGGATCTTGGTGAGCCGGAAGGTGCGGACCTCGCCGGCGAGCGTTACCTCAAGCTCCGCCTGCTGGACTTCGCCGGTCTGAAAGACCCGGTCGAATTCGGCCCGCAGCTCCTCCGCGGGCTGCCGGGTGAGAACCTCGAAGACCTGGCGTCCCATGACCTCGTCCCGCCGGAGCCCGGGCGCGCCGGTCTCCCGCTGGCGGTTCCAGATCTGGATCCGGTACTCGCGGTCCACCACGTAGAGTCCGACCGGAAGGCTGTCGATGATCAGACTGGTGAACCGGCGCTGCTC
>DASVGF010000132.1:0-8456 GCA_036379675.1 Gemmatimonadales bacterium
ATACGGCCACCTCCGAGTTCTTCATCTGCATCGGCGACCAGCCGGAGCTGGATTTTGGCGGCAAGCGCAATCCGGATGGCCAGGGCTTTGCCGCGTTCGGCAGGGTGGTGCGAGGGATGGACGTGGTGCGAGCGATCCAGACGGCGCGGGCCCAGGGGCAGACCCTGACGCCACCAATCGGCATTCAAGCTATCGTGAGAAGCCCCGAATAACCCTTCTCCGCATCCCGCTTACCCTCTCACCTCTCGCTCTTATATCCCGTTCCCGGAATGGGGAGCCGGTGCCGGGCAATCAGGCGCCGGTTTGCCCGGGAGCTATGGAAGCGGCGGACGCGTGAGCGGGAATGACTTCGGATTCCGGCGAGAGATTAGGCGTGAAGTCGCCTTCCCAACGGCCCATGACCACCGCGGCGAGACAGTTGCCGACCACGTTGACCGTGGTCCGGGCCATATCCATCAGCTCGTCCACCCCCAGGATGATCGCCACGCCCTCGAGCGGCAGCCCGAAGTGTGACAGCGTGCCGGCCAGAATGACCAGGGACGCCCGCGGAACCCCCGCCACGCCTTTGCTCGTCACCATGAGGGTGAGCATCATCAGCACCTGCTGACCCAGCGTGAGATCCACCCCGGCCGCCTGGGCCACGAAAATCGAGGCCACCGCGAGATACAGGGTGGATCCGTCCAGGTTGAACGAGTATCCCGTGGGGATGACGAAGGCCACGATGCGGCGGGGGACACCGAGACGCTCCATGTTCTCCATGGCCTTGGGCAGTGCGGCCTCGGACGAGGTCGTGGCAAAGGCGATCAGCGCGGGCTCCTTGACCATCTGGATGAACGCGCGGAGGGGCACCCGGGCCAGCAGCGCCACCGGTACCAGGGTGACGAGGACGAACACCACCAGGGCGCCGTACAGGGTCAGCACCAGCTTGCCCAGGTTGACCAGCACACCGATCCCGCTGTGGCTCACCGTCACGGCAATGGCCGCGCCGATGCCGATGGGGGCGTACTTCATCACGATGGCGGTGAACTTGAACATCGTCTCCGCCAGCCCCTCGCAGAAGCCAAGCATGGCCTCCTTGGGCCTGCCCCGCACCTGGGACAGGGCCACGGCGAACAGGATCGAGAAGAAGACGACCTGCAGGACTTCGTTGTTGGCGGCGGCCTCGAAGAAGCTCTGGGGAACGATGTGCTCCAGGATCGTGCTGAAGCTGGTTTCCCTGGCGGCGAGTTGCTGCCCCGTCTCGGCCGTACCGCTGAGCCGCACTCCCACCCCGGGCCTGGTGAGATTCACCGCGGCGAGCCCGATGAACAGGGCCGCGGTCGTGACGATCTCGAAATAGATCAGCGATTTAAACGCGAGCCGCCCCACCCGCTTCATGTCGTCGCCATGCCCGGCGATGCCGATCACCAGGCTGCCGAAGATGATCGGCACCACGATCGACTTGATCATCCGGAGGAAGATGGTGGACAGCGGCTTGAGGCTGGCGGCGAATCCGGGCGCCAGCCATCCGACGAGCGCGCCGATCACCATGAAGATGAGGATCCACTTGGTGACCGAGATGCCGCGGAGGTAGGTCCAGACTGCCCTCATCGGGTGGCCAGGGCCCCCGCCTTTGCCTCGATTCCGGCCAGTACCGCCGAGTAGGACGCGGCGAACTTGGCCACGCCGTCATCCTCGAGCTCGCGGGTGATGGCGCCCAGGTCGATGCCGCCTTCCGAAAGCTCCAGCAGCTGGGCGGGAGCCGCGGTGACGCCCTCATGAATCCTCACCGCGGGCTTGCCGTGGTCGCGGTACGCCTCGAAGGTTTCCGGCGGAAGGGTGTTGACCGTGCGGGGCGCAACCAGCTCCTCGACGTAGTAAATGTCGGGCAGCCGGGGATCCTTGGTGCTGGTGGAGGCCCAGAGCGGCCGCTGGGGCCTCGCCCCCGCCCGCGCGAGCCGGGCCCACCGGGAGGTCGTGAGGCTGCGCTCGAAGAGCCCGTAGGCCGAGCACGCATTGGCCACCGCAATCCTGCTGCGGAGCGGGTGGTTCGGCGTCCGATCGAGCAACGGATCCACCTTCCCGTCCACCCGGCTCACGAAGAAGCTGGCCACCGAGGCCAGCGACTGCACCGGAAGGCCCCGGTCCAGCCGCCGCTCCAGGCCCTCGGAATACGCGTCGATGACCTCCGCGTAGCGCTCGACCGCGAAGAGCAGGGTGACGTTGACGTTGATACCGGCGGCAATGCTCTGCATGATGGCGGGAAGTCCGGCCTTCGTGCCCGGGATCTTGATCATCGCGTTGGGACGGCCAACCGCACGCCACAGACGGTCGGCCTCGTGAATGGTGCCGGTGGTGTCGTGCGCGAGGCTGGGGGAAACCTCCAGCGACACGAACCCGTCGGTGCCGCCCGATTGGCGGTAGAGTGGGAGGAACGCGTCGCAGGCGGCCTGGACGTCGGCCACCGCGAGGGCCTCGAAGATCTCCACCGCGCCCCGGCCCTGCTCCGAAAGCCGCCGGATGTCCTCGTCATACAGCCGGCTGCCCGCAATGGCCTTGTCGAAGATGGTGGGATTCGAGGTCATGCCGCGCAGGCCGTCTTCCGTGATCAGCCGCGCGAGCGTTCCGGTCGTCATCAGATCGCGGGTGATGTAGTCGTACCAGACGCTCTGCCCCAGCAGTCCCAGCCGAAGCAGCGGGTTCAGCTCCTGGGAGGCGCGGTCACTGTTCATACGATTTCCTCGCAAGGAGGCGCTGGGCCGTTTCCGCCACCCATTCGGGGGTGAGCTTGAACTCCTGAAAAAGCCGGTCTCCCGGGGCCGACGCCCCGAAGCCGTCCATCCCTACCATTGCGCCTTGATCTGTGGTCCAGCGCGACCAGCCGAACCCACCCGCCGCCTCGATCGCAACCCGGGCTTTGATCGCCGGGGGCAGCACCTCGTCCCGGTACGACTGGGTCTGCGCGGCGAACAGCTCCCAGGAGGGCATGGATACCACCCGGGCCCTGACTCCCCGCCCCTCCAGCAGGCGGGCCGCACCCAGCGCGACCGTCACCTCGGATCCGGTGGCGATCAGGATGGTTGCGGGCGCCTCAGAGCCGGCGGGGTCGCGCAGCACATAGGCTCCGCGGCCCACGCCCGCGGCGCTGCCGAGAGTCTGCCGGTCGAGAACCGGCAGCTTCTGGCGGGTGAGCACCAGCATCGTGGGCCCGTCGCGCCGCTCCATGGCCACCCGCCAGGCCTCGATCGTTTCCGTGGCGTCGGCGGGCCGGAGGGTGACCAGGTTGGGGATGGCCCGCAGCATGGCCAGGTGCTCGATGGGTTGGTGGGTAGGGCCGTCCTCCCCCACGCCGATCGAATCATGCGTGCCGATATAGATGACCGGCAGCCGCATGATGGCGGCGAGCCGGATGGCGGGCTTCATGTAATCGGAAAACACCAGGAAGGTGCTCCCGAAAGGCCTGAGCCCGCCGTGCGCGGCAATCCCGTTGAGACAGGCGGCCATGCCGTGCTCGCGAACGCCCCAGTGAAAGGTCCGCCCCGACGTGGTGGGTCCGAAGGCCCCGCCTTGCTTGAGCGTCGTGCCGGTGCTCCCGCCGAGATCGGCGGAGCCCCCGACGAGGTTGGGGATCGCCGCGGCAATGGCCTGGAGGGCCATCCCGGAGGCCTGGCGGGTGGCAAGCTGGCCGGCTGCGGGCGTTATCACCGGGAGGCGCTGTTCCCAGCCGGCCGGAAGCTTGCCGGCAAGCCACCGCTCGAGCTCGGCCGCGAGATCCGGGTGCTCTTCGGCGTAAGCCTTGAAGAGGGAGTGCCAGCCGGCCTCCAGCTCGGCGCCGCGAGTGACCGCTCCTCGCCAGTGAGAGAGGGCGTCCTCCGGGATGAAGAACCTGGGCTCGAGCGGCCAGCCCATGATCTCCTTGGTGCGGCGCACTTCGTCCGCGCCCAGCGGCGCGCCGTGAGCCTCAGCGGTGTTCCGTTTGGTGGGGGCCGGGTCGGCGATGGTAGTCCGGAGCACGATGAGCGAGGGCCGGCTGGTTTCGTTGTGGGCCCCCTCCAGTGCACCGGCGATGGCATCGAGATCGTTGCCGTCGGCCACCTGCAGCACTTGCCAGCCGTATGCCTCGAACCGGCGGGGCACGTCCTCCGAGAACGTGAGAGCGGTGTCGCCGTCGATGGTGATGTGATTGTCGTCGTAAATCAGGTTCAGTTTGCCGAGCCGGAGGTGGCCCGCCAGCGAGGCTGCTTCGCTGGCCACCCCTTCCATCAGGTCGCCGTCGCTGGCGAAGGCCCACACCCGGTGATCGACGATGGGGTAACCCGGCCGGTTGAAGTGCTCGGCCAGGAACCGCTCGGCGATGGCCATCCCCACGGCGTTGCCCACGCCCTGGCCCAGGGGCCCGGTCGTCGTTTCCACTCCGGCCGTGTGCCCCCGCTCTGGATGGCCTGGCGTGCGCGAGCCCCACTGGCGGAAGTTCCGGATCTCGGCTAACGGCAGGTCATAGCCGGAGAGATGCAAGAGGGAGTAGAGCAGCATGGATGCGTGCCCGCAGGAGAGCACGAAGCGGTCGCGGTCGGCCCACTCGGGATTCCCCGGATTATGGCGGAGGAAGCGGGTCCATAGCACGTAGGCCGCCGGCGCGAGCGCCATCGGAGTGCCGGGATGGCCTGACTGGGCCTGCTCCACGGCGTCCATGGCCAGCGCCCGGATGGCGTTGATACTGCGCCACGCGAGTTCGGGAGGCGGATCAGCTTCGCGGGAAGGAGACGGCGAGGGGTCCGAGCGCACGGTTCGAGTGCGGGTGCTCTCTGCGTTCAGGACGAGCTCCTTTCGGGCGCGGGCCACGCGGTGGGTTTCGCCGGGAAAAGATAGCGGGGCAGCGGGGCGGTGGGGCAGTGGGATTGCACCCGGCGCGCCGGGACGCGAGGACCCCACGCAGAATACGAGGCCAGGCGCGGGAAAGGCGGCGGTCGGACTGCCAAACCACCGGGTCTGTCGCTTTGGCGCTAATCTTGCTATGTTTAACGAGTTACAAGATCATGGCCGGACGAGCCGGCTCATGCAAACCTTCAAATTGGTATTCTGTGGCACGTAGATCACGAAGACATTCTGCAGCTCACACTCCCAGCTTTCGCCGTTCCCCTGGTCGCTCCATGCAGTCGCACCGCGATTGGCTCCTTTCTCTCCACGGGTCGGTGTGCGCCTATTGCGGCACTGACACCCCTGAGGACGCCATTACCCTCGATCACGTCAGGCCCCGCCGGGGTCAGACGGCCTACGATCGTCCGGACAATCTGGTGCTCGCGTGCAGGGTGTGTAACGCGGCCAAGGCCGACACTCCCCTGGTGGCGTTTCTGATGCAGCGCCGCTCGCGGGGGGTCTACCTCCTGCACTACGGAGAGCATCTCTCCGAGCCGCTGCGGGAGCTGGCGAAACAGGCCTCGGAAAGGCCTATCGCCGACAAGGAGTGAAGCACAAAGGGCGGCCCCAGTGGCCGCCCTTTCGATTTCCTGCCCTTAGACCCCTCAGCCCTGGCCTTCTCCCGCTTTCGTGATGGTTGCCGCGGGCGCCTGTGCCGTCGCACTGCCCAGGGCTTCGCGGATAATGCGGCCCTGTTCCGCCGCGTGGGCCGCCGGATATCCCTCCGCCGGGCTGGCCCGCTCCGGGCGGCCGACGTACCGGATCTCCATCTCGTGTCCCTCTGCTACCAGCTCCCGCAGCTTGGCCTCGAGATACCGCCAGGCGCCCATGTTGAGCGGCTCCTCCTGCACCCAGATCAGCTCACCGGCCTCGGTATAGCGGGGCAGAACCTGGCGCAGCTCCGCCCAGGGAAAGGTGTACAGCTGCTCCAGCCGGATGATGGCCGGCCGCTTGTCACCCAACTTTTCCGCTTCGGGCAGGAGGTCGTAATACACTTTCCCGGTGCACATCAGCAGGCGCCTGGCGCGCTCAGGATGTCCGGCAAACCAGGGGTCGTCAATGACCGGCTGGAAACGGGCACCGGCGAGATCCTCCAGCTTTGACGTCGCGAGCGGGTGCCGCAGCAGGCTCTTGGGGGTAAACAGGATCAGAGGACGCTGGCGCGATCGTTTCGCTTGTCGCCGGAGTAGATGAAAGTACTGGGCCGGCGTGGTCACATTGGCTACCCGGATGTTGCCCTCGGCCGCCAGGTGAAGGAACCGCGCCATGCGGGCGCTCGAGTGCTCGGGTCCCTGGCCCTCATAGCCGTGGGGCAGCAGCAGCGTGAGCCGGCTGGTGAGACCCCATTTGGACATCCCGGCCGTTATGAACTGGTCAATGATGACCTGGGCCGCGTTCACGAAGTCCCCGAACTGGGCTTCCCAGAGCACCAGGGCCTCGGGGGCGGCCACGCTGTAGCCGTATTCGAACCCCATCGTGGCCAGCTCGGACAGCGGGCTGTTATGCAGCTCGATCGGGGCCAGGGCGCCGGGCAGGTTTCGGATGGGCGCCATGGTCTTGCCGGACTCCACGTCGTGCAGCACCAGGTGCCGCTGGCTGAAGGTCCCGCGCTCGGTGTCCTGCCCGGTGAAACGCACCGGCACGCCCTCGGTGAGGAGCGAGCCAAGCGCCAGCGTCTCGGCGTGGGCCCAGTCGATGCCGCCTTCCGCCCCCAGCGCCGCGCGCCGCTTCTCCAGCTGCTTTCGGAGCTTGGGATGGACCGAGAACCCCTCGGGCCAGCTGTGCAGCTGGTCGTTCAAGGCCCTGAGGAACTCCGGCGCCAGGGCGGTGTCCACTTCCTGGCCCGGCCCGCTCAAACGAACCTGGCGTTCCTGCGAGGCGATCCGCCCCATGCTGGCCTTGAAGGCCTGCTGGATGTCCAGCAGGCGCTGGTAGCCCTGGGCCGCTTCCCGGTCGGCTTCTTCCTGCGAGATGACGCCCGCCTCGATCAGGGACCGGGCGTAGATCTCCCGCACCGAGGGGAGGTTCTTGATCCGCTCGTACATCAGCGGCTGGGTGTAGGCCGGCTCGTCCCCTTCGTTATGGCCGTGGCGGCGGTAACCGACCAGGTCGATGACCACGTCCTGGTGAAACCGGTCCCGGTAGGCCATGGCCAGTCGCACTGCCGACAGGCAGGCCTCCGCGTCGTCGGCGTTGACGTGGATGATGGGGATGTCGAAGCCCTTGGCCAGATCGGAGGCGTAGCGGGTGGAGCGGGCGTCCTCCATGTCGGTGGTGAACCCGACCTGATTGTTGGTGATCAAATGCAGCGTGCCGCCAGTGCGGTATCCCTTGAGCGCGCCAAGGTTCAGGGTCTCGGCCACCACACCCTGGCCTGCAAAGGCCGCGTCGCCGTGAATGGCGACCGGCAGCGCCGCTGTGGGATCGTGGTGCGGCTCCCGTCCGCGGCGCTGGGTCTGCTTGGCGCGGGCACGGCCGTCCACCACCGGAGACACGTACTCCAGATGGCTCGGATTGGGCGACAGGCTGACGGTGATCGCCTTGCCCTTGGCGGTCTTGTAGGCGCCCTCGGCGCCGTGATGATACTTCACGTCTCCCGTGCCGCCTTCGGGCGTGAGCTGTCCGCCCTCCACCTGCCGCCCGCCTTCGAACTCGGCGAAGATCGTCTCGTACGGCTTGCCCACCGTGTGCGCCAGGACGTTCAGCCGGCCCCGGTGCGCCATGCCGATCACAACGTCCCTGGCTCCCGACTCGGCGGCGCTCTCGATCGTGAGATCGAGCATGGGGACCAGCATATCCACGCCCTCGATCGAAAACCGCTTCTGCCCCAGGTAGGCCTTGTGAAGGAAACGCTCCAGCGCCTCCACCTCCGTCAGCCTCCCCAGCAGCCCGCGCTGCTGCTCCCGTGACAGCGGCTTCCGGTAGGCGCCGGACTCGATCTTCTCCCGGAGCCAGACCCGTTCCTCGTGAGTGGAGATATGCTCGATCTCGTACGCCATGGTCCCGCAGTAGGTCGCCTGCAGATAGGGCAGGGACTCGGCCAGCGTGCGGCCCGGCACGGCGATGCGTAACACCTTCGAGGGAATGGCCGCCATGATCTCGGGTGTGAGCCCAAGCGGAGCCGGATTGAGCGCAGGATCGCCGATTGGCTCGGTCCCGAGCGGGTCGAGGCGGGCGGCGAGATGACCGTGCATGCGGAAGGCCTTGACCAGGGCCATGGCGGCGGCCACGTGGAACAACAGCTCTGGCGCCACCGCCTCCTGCGGTGGCTTTGCCGCCGGGGCCGCCTTGGCAATCTGGTAGCTCTCCGCCGACAGCTCGAGGCTTTCGGCGATGAGGTCGTAGAAGCTCTCCTCGCCCTGCAGCAGGCGCTCGACCGTACCGAGGAACGCTCCCGACTCGGCGCCCTGGATGACCCGGTGATCGTAGGTGCTGGTGACGGTCATCGTCTTGCTCAGGCCCAGCTCAACCGCCCGCTCGTCTGAGACGGACGAGAACTCGGCCGGGTAACCGATGGCGCCCACCGCGATGATGCTGCCCTGACCCGCCATCAGGCGCGG
>DASVGF010000133.1:0-31052 GCA_036379675.1 Gemmatimonadales bacterium
GCGAGGGCGATATCATAGAGAAGGTTCGACAACTCGCCCGTGGCCTCGGGGTACCGATCCTCCTGGTCGAGAATGAAGCGCTCGATGGTGGTGACCGACGTCTGCAATGGACCTCCTGCATGGCGTGAACCGTGAACCGTCCTTCTAGCTCTTCCCTGACTACCGAACGTCGTACGTCGCTACCCGAGCCTGGGCTTCCACCCTCATCACCCTCCCATCGGTGAGCACGGTAATGCCGCCGTCCTGATCCGTGCGCCAGACTTCGATCCGTCGGCGAAGCAGGCGGGCCAGCGTCTGGGGCGCGGGGTGACCGTAGGTATTGCGCCCCAGGGAAATGATCGCGACCTGCGGCCGCAGGGAGTCCAGCCATTCCTCGCCCGTGCTCCCCCGGCTTCCGTGATGCCCGACTTTCAGCAGATCGACCCGGCGCGCCCGACTTCGCATTGCACTCTCCGCCGGGAACCCCGCGTCGCCGGCAAACAGGGCCTGAAAGCCGCCGTATTCAACCAGCAGCACCAGGGAATCCTCGTTTACATCCTCGCCCCAGCTTTCCCAGGCGGGATCGGGATGCAGAATCGTGAAGGTCACCCCATCCAGGACCCACCGCTCGCCCCTGCGGCCGGGATGCCAGGGGATCGAATCGGCCGCCAGCCCATCGAGGAACCGGTAGTACAGCGGGTCCGGCACCCGAACACCAGGCTCCAGCACCAGCCCGGCGGGGTAGCGGTCGAGTAGGCTTGCAACCCCGCCCAAATGATCGGCGTGGGCGTGGGAAACGACGACCAGGGCCAGCTCCCTTACCCGGCGGCTCATCAGGAAGGGCACCATTACCCGTCGCCCGGCATCATCCTGCTCGCTCCGGGGTCCGGCATCGAGCACGACCCACCGACCCGCCGGGGTTCGGAGCACTGCGCCGTCTCCCTGGCCTACGTCGAGAAAATGTAACGCGAGTCCGGAACCGCCGTCAGACGAGGGCGGCAGCGCTGCCCAGAGGAGCCGGCCCCACAGCGCCAACACCAGGGACCAGCTGCAGCGACGCACTGCTTCCGCCGGGCTGTTCCGGTTGCCGATGCACCAGAGGCTTGCCCCCAGCGCCAGAGCCCAGGGCATGGCGAACCAGCCGTCCGGCGGTCCCACCGTATGTCCGTACGGGATGGCCGCACCCGTGATGGCCAACAGCTCCAACAGGTGAAGAGCCAGCCCGGCACCACCCGCCAGCGCAGCGGCCAGGTCGGGGGAGAACGGAAGCACCAGCAGGCTGGCCAATACTCCCGGTACCGCGATCGCCGCCAACGGTACGGCCACAAAGTTGAGCGCGATGCCTACCACAGCAACTGCGCCCAGTGTCCCTGCCGTGATGGGCGCGGTGGCCAGAGTTGCACCCACGGACGAACCGAGCGTTCGCCACCACACTGACGTGCCCAGGGCCCGGTCGGTCCAGCGGCTGAAGGTGGTGGCACCCCAGAGAGCAGCGACGGAGAGCCAGCCTCCCAGATCGAGAATGGCCCATGGGTCTACCAGCAGGACGCAGAGGCAGGTGGCAGAGAGAAGCGCATCGCTCTCCACCCGTCTTTGTCTTGCACGGCTGAGGGCCAGAAGCACCGCCAGCGCGGCGGCCCGGGTTGCGGGAGCAGGCCACCCGAGAAACGCGACATAGGCCACGCCCGCGCATGCGGCCACCCCGAGCGCGGGCTCTCTCCGGCATCGGAGCAGCCGACAGCAGAGGAAGATCCAGGCCGTGATGATCCCCACATGAAAACCCGAAATGGAGAGGAGATGCACCAGGCCGGACTGAGCGAAGTGATCCTGAAGGGAACGTTGGATCCCGCTTCGTCGCCCCAGGATGAGGGCATCAACCATTGGGGCGCGAGGACCATACAGGATACGGCTGGCCCGGGCGGTGGCGGTGCGGAGCCGCTCCGAGGGGGATGGCGCTCCCGAAAGCCGCGACACGGACAGGATGATGAGCGTGCCTGACGCACGCCCGGCAGCCCCACGCCATGGGATCCACCGTGCTACCGCCTCGGCCGTACGTCCCGCCTCGACCGGTTGAGCCGAAGGCCACCGGACATTGACCGGAGAGTGGCAGAAGGCGCCCACCGGTTGGGCGGCGAGACGGCCGCCAACGGAGTCTGATGGCTCCAGCATCCGCAGCGAGATGCGCAAACGACCTGCCGGGAGCCGAGCGGCGCACTGGCCACGTTCCCGAAGCCAGGCCACCTCACCGCTAAGCCGTCCAAGGAGACCACCGGCAGCCAGGAGTCCGGCGAGTGGAATCCGGGGCAGAGCAACCGCCCCACCGATCAGCGCCAGAACGCTGAATGGTCCCCCAAAATGCAAAAGGCCGGTCGCGAGACCGGCCCCATATGCCGAGGTGAACAGGATCGCAGGCGGTAACCTCACCGCGTGCCTTCCGTCAGCCTACCGCTGCGTCTCCCCGGTTCCGGCAGCGCGGCGCCACCGAGATCTTCCGCAGCGCCTCCATCACGACCACCTCGATGGCCGCCCGGCTCTGCTCCTTTTCCAGGCTGACCTCGGTGACCACGGCGCCTTCTCGCCGGGACACGTATCTGGGCGGAACCCGGTTCAGCGCAAACGTCAGGACGTCGTCTCGACAGAGCTCGCAGCCACAATAGGCCGGGAAATGCGGCCGCAGTGTGTCGTACGCGGCGACCACGTGATCCTCGACCAGATTCTTGATCACGGCACCGCCAGGGCCGGGGATGCCGGGGAGCTGGCCGGATGTTGCACGACCGCTCCGGTGAAGGTTGATCCCGTACTGCCGGTGAGACGTACTGTGTGGTACTCGCCGATGGCGGTTGCCGGCAGGTCCAGGAGAACCAGGTGATTGGTGCGCGTACGAGCCAGCAGGAGACCGCCCCGCCGCGCCGGCCGTTCCACCAGCACCTCCTGGATCTGTCCGATACGCGCCGCGTTCTTTCGGCGCACGTTGGTCCGGACCGCATCGATGAGCCGCGCCAGCCGTTCGGACGCAAGCTCGTCGCCGACATGGTCCTTGAGACGCACTGCGGGAGTGCCGTCCCGCACCGAGTACTTGAACGTGTACGCGTCGTCGAAGTCTGCCTCCGCGACAAGGCTGAGCGTGTCCTCGAACTGCTCGTCCGTTTCACCGGGGAACCCGACGATGATGTCGGTCGAGAGGGTGAGGCCCGGCACCGCCTGCCGAAGCTCGGCCACCACCTCGAGGTACCGCTGACGGGTGTACCGCCGCAGCATCCGCTTGAGGACAGCGTCGGAGCCGCTCTGAACCGGCAGATGCACGTGCTCGCAGACCGCCACGGTGCCCGCCATGGCTTCGATGACGCGCGGCGTGAAATCGGTTGGATAGGGGCTGGTGAAACGGATGCGCCGGAGCCCCTCGATGCGGCCGAGGGCGCGCAACAGGTCGGCGAAGTCGTGCTCACCGTCGTCATAGCTGTTGACGGTCTGGCCAAGCAGCGTCACCTCCGTGGTACCCCGCTCGACCAGCCCGGCTACCTCGCGCACCACATCAGCCAGGCGGCGGCTCCGCTCCGGCCCGCGGGTCTGCGGCACGATGCAGAATGTGCAGCGGTAGTCACAGCCACGCTGTACCGTAACGAACGCCGTGGGTCCCGAATCGCGCACCGCCGGAACATCCTCGTAGTGCTCCCAGGATCGGAACTCCGTGTCATTCACCCGTTGTCCGCTCTGGGCCAGCCCGATCAGCTCGGGCAGATTGCGGTAAGCATCGGGACCGACCACGAGATCCACCCGCGGCACCCGGGCCAGGAGCGCCGGCCCGAGGCGCTGGGCCATGCAGCCAACCACCCCGAGCACGTCGCCGGAGCGCTTGTGTCGCTGGAGCTCGCCCACCCGGCCGATAACCCGCTGCTCGGCGTTGTCGCGCACAGCGCAGGTGTTGACCAGCATGACGTCGGCGTCCGCTGGGCCGTCGGCGCGTACGTAGCCCTCGCGGCCCAGCACTCCGAACATGAGCTCGGAGTCGGCCACATTCATCTGGCAGCCGTACGTTTCGATATAAACGCGCTTCAACATGGGCTTATTATAGCTCCTCACGGCCTCACCGAAATCCCCAACGAGAGTACGAAGCCGCGCTCCTTGTAGGGACCTTCGCTGCGCCACACATGCTCCAGGGCGAGGTCCATGCCCGCGCGTTGCTGCGCAAAGCGCAGCCCGGTTCCCGCGGCCACCCCGAATTCGTGGCCTTGCTCCCCACCCACAACCAGCGGAAACGGGAGGGTGGCATAGTGCGCGCCGAAACGGACCGGGCGCCGATAGATGCGCCGGGGATCGGAGATGTATTCGCCGCCCGCCGAGAGCTCCACCGTATTGCGGGCGCCGTTGCCGCCCAGGGCGAGGAGATCGCTGTTGGCCCCCGACCAGGTACGATAGATGCCCTGCGCTGCCAGGTCGAGCTTGGCCCCCGGGCGCGCCCGGATTCCGAAGCCAAAGCTGTACGGAAGATCAATCGTCGCGATCCGGGTAGAGTCGCGGTTCATGTTCAGGTGCCCGTCGGAGCGCACCATCGCAGCCACTCCAAAGCGCTCCCCGAACTGACGCATCATACCCACCGATATTCCCACCCCGGCAAACGAAAGCTCCGACCGCTGCCGACTCGAGAGAAAGGCCGGGTTATCGAACACGCGGGTAGAGGTGAGACGATTGGAGCCGGTGATGATGTGAAACCCTACCCCGACGCCAAACTGGGCCCCCAGCCGGTATGAGCCCGCGAGACGGAAATCGTTGAGGCCACCGCGGGAGGACAATGTGTCGCTGACTCCTACCGGCTCGCCGCGGATCGTAATGGTCTGTGACGACGCCAGCGTGAAATCCCGGCTGGTGTAATTGGAAAAGCTGAAGCCCACCGACGCGGGCAGGATGCGGACTGGTCCGACCACGGTGAGCTGGGGAAAACGGGATGACCGGGTGGAGGCGCCCCCCGCAGGGTTCTCGGCCCGGAGGAATGCCTGCGTGGCGGTAAAGGCGCTCGTCAGCGTAGCCACGCCACTCAGCGAAGCCGGGTTCTGGCTGGACTCCGGATCAAAGAGTCCGGAAGCCCCGCCGCTGCTGAGTGAGCGGACGGCCACCCCCCGCCCTGGAAATCCGAGCCCGCGCGCGCCGAGCTCCGGCGACTGTGCCCAGGCCAGGCCTGGCACGAACGCCAACAGGAAGACAAGAGCTGGACGCACTAGGGGGTCTCGAAGGGGAATGAGAGCAGATAACTGATGTGAAGGCGGGGCCGCACCGCCGGATCGGCTGCCCTGCTCGAGTAGAAGCCCGGCCGGCTGAAGCTTGCCGCCTCCAACGAGGGGGTCATCGACAGCATGAGGGCCGAAGGCCGCGTCGTGTTTCCCAGCCAGAGCTCAACCAGTCGCACGACTTCGAAGCGCACCGTGGTGGCACCCACTCCGAGAGTATCCACCGGCACCCGCCCGGCGGTGGAGTTGACCGGGGACTTGGCCCCTACATCGGCCAGCAGTGCGCGAGCCGCCATGGTATCCGGGATGGTTGGCAGCCCCGTGAGCGGCGCCACGGCCGTGAGTTCCAGCGTGGCGCGGACGATGGTGGCCGAATCCCGAATGCGCGCCGGCAGGCTGAATCGCAGCAGGGAGCGGGCCGAAGGAGCCCCGCCCACCGCCAGGAGAGTGCTGTCGTCCACCACCGGAGCCTCACTCACCCAGGTGTTGAAGGCCGGCCCGAGGGCAAGGGTCCGGAGTTTGGCGGTTCCGGTGTCCGGGATATCGGCCGTGACATAGGTGGTGAACAGGGCCGGCGTGCCGCTGGCCAAAGCTCCCAGCCGCACCCCGGTGGGCGCCGGCGACGCGATGCGCACCCCGAGCGCGAGCTGGCCACTGTCGCTGGGCGCAATCTGGACCCGGCTCAGATCGGCACCCTGAAACACCACCCGGAGCGGACCCCGCTTGAGCGTATCGGGCACCGGGATGGTCGCGATCAGACTTTCAGGTGCGAACGCGGGCGCCGTGCCGGCAAAGGTCACGGTTGAATCGATGGCCGCCGGGATTCGATAGAGCAGGACCTGGAGGCCGGGGAGCGTCGTGTCGCGAGTCGACAGGGTGAGATTGAATGCCACCGAGTCGATCGTGTACGCCCTGAGGGTATCGCGCACGCTGACCGAATCCTGCCGGCGGCCGAATCGAATGAGGGTGCGCTCCTCGAAACCGAACAGACCGTTGGATACCAGCACAGCGGCTGCCTGGTGCGGCTGTACATACCCGCGGAAACTGCTGTCTGCTCCCGGGATCGGGGTAAAGACCTCGTCGTAGACGACGGGCTGGCCCCCTGGGCACAGGGCCGGACAATCGGCCGGCGCCGTGAGCTTCTCCTGACAGCTTGATAGCGTGGCGATGAGCGCCACGAGGGCGAGAATCGGCCACCTCACCGAAGCTGCTCCGGTCCAAACGCCGCGGGAAGAAGCTCAGAGAGCCGCCATTTGACCGCCGTCTTCAGGCCCACCCCGTCGATTGGAAGGTCGAGCCCGAACTCGGCCAATACCTGCCGGCAGGCCCCGCAAGGCGCCGCCGGAGGATCCACGTCCGAGACCACCACCGCCCGCCGAAACCGCGTGACGCCGGCACTCACGGCGGCGAAGACGGCCGCGCGCTCGGCACAAATGGTGAGGCCGTAGGAGGCATTCTCGACGTTGCACCCGAGGAACACGGCGCCATCGGTGCTCTCCAGGGCCGCTCCCACCCGGAAGTGTGAATACGGCGCGTAGGCCCGTGTTTGGGCACCGCGCGCAGCCGCGATCAGGGCGTCAGTCAATCCAGACCTCAGGAAGAAAAGAGGTGCCGGCCTCCAGTGCCGGTACCTCGAGAAAGTGGGCCACAGTCTGGCCTATATCTGCGAACGTGGTGCGGCGGCCGAGATTCGCCGCCCGTACGCGGGGACCAAAGGCAAGCACCGGAACGGCCTCACGGGAATGATCGGTGGAGGGTGTAGTGGGGTCGTTGCCGTGGTCGGCGGTAAAGATAATGAGGTCGTCGTCCCGCACCCCGGCGAGCATGCGGGGAAGAGCGCGGTCCAGCTCCAGCAGCCCGCCGTGAAACCCGGAGACATCGTTCCGATGGCCCCACGACTGATCGAACTCGATGACGTTGGCCAGCAGGAACCCGGAGTCCATGCTCCCGAGTGCCTTCTCGATCAGGGTGTAGGCCTGACCGTTGGTCTCCGTATGGGTGCTGCTGATCCCGCGTCCGGCAAACAGGTCATCGACCTTCCCCACTCCGACCCGCGGAATGCCCCGCTCCACCAGTCGGTCCAACAGCGTCGGTCCGGGGGGCGCCAGGCTGAAGTCGCGTCTGTTGCCCGTTCGCCTCCAGCTGCCGGGCCGCCCCCGGAAGGGGCGCGCGATGATGCGGGAGACGCCGTGTTCGCCCCGGCACAGCTCCCGAGCCGTAGCGCACGCGGCGTACAGCTCGGATAGCGGCACCGTTTCCTCGTGGGCTGCGATCTGAAAGACGCTGTCGGCCGACGTATAGACGATCCAGCTGCCGGTGCGCTGATGCGCCTCGCCGTACTCGTCCAGGATGGCTGTTCCCGACGCCGGTTTGTTGCCCAGCACGCCCCGTGACGTGCGCCGGGCGAACTCCTCCACCAGTACGGGCGGGAAGCCGTCAGGGTAGGTGGGAAACGGCGCAGTCAGGATCAGGCCGCAGATTTCCCAGTGCCCCGTGGTGCTGTCCTTGCCGGGGCTGGCCGGCTCGCATGCGCCATAGGCGGCAGAAGGGTCAGCAACGGCTGGGAGGCCTTCGATTTCGGCACACCCCCCCAAGCCGAAGGCCTCCAGCCTGGGGAGCGAGAGGCCTCCAACCGTGCGCGCCACATTTCCCAGCGTGTTGCTGTCGGCATCACCGTACACGTCGGCGTCGTGAGCGGCGCCGATGCCCAGGCCGTCCAGCACGACTATGGCGGCTCGGCGCATCAGACCTTTGGCATGGTTTGCACGAACCGGAAGCGCAGCGCCGTCACCGCCTGATCCAGCAGCTGCTTTTCATCGGGCGCAAGCTGACCCGACGTCTTTTCCGCCAGCATACCCAACGTGTCGATGAGGGTCTGGGCAACCTTACGCGCGTCGCCGAGTTCTTCGGCGCCGGCCGGCAATTCTCCGTTGAGCGCCGACTCGGCCTGGTGAGCCAGGCCGAGCACCAGTGAGGCAAAATGGGGATTCACGCCAACCTCCCGTAGCGTCGAGCCAGCCGTGGACCCAGCCTGGTCAACAGCTCGTACGAGATCGTGCCGGCTGCACCGGCCTGCCGATCGAGGGCAATCTTCCCGCCGAACACCGTGGCCACATCACCCACATTGACCGTGCCCTCCACGCCTACCATACACATGTCCATCGTCACCCGGCCGATGAGGGGCGACACCCGTCCGTTCAACTCGATCTCGCGGGGCGTGGAAGGGACGTACCCCAGCGGGGCGGACCGGGGGAACCCATCGGCGTAACCGATGGCAATCGTCGCGATCGTTGTGGGTCGATCCGCCCGCCACACGGCGCCATAGCCTACCGTATCGCCGGGTGAGATCGATCGTACGGAAACGACCCGGGCCCGGAGAGCGGCCACCGGCCTTGGCTCGGCGGCGCCCGCAGCGCCGCCGTAGAGAAAGATGCCCGGGCGGACGAGGTCGCCGGCGAACGACCTGCCCTGCAGGGCAGCCGCGCTGTTGGCCGCATGAATCAGAGGGGGCCGCCGTGGCAGCGCCCGCACGACGTCCTGAAATCGATCCCACTGCTGCCGGGTGGCGGCCGGATCCGACTCAGCCGAGTGGAAGTGGGTGTAGACGCCCTCCCATCCGGGAGCCTGGTCCAGTACGCCGGTCAGCTGACTCAGGGCCGGCCGGTCGTCCCAGCGCAGCCCGGCCCGGCTCATCCCGGAATCGACCTCGACATGGAATGGCCGGGAGCTGCGGGCAATCCAGCGCTCGAGCGCGGAGATGTCACCGATGGAAGGACGGAGATCGAGTCGGAGGTACTCCTCGATTGCCTCGGCGAGCAGCGGCGTCACCACGAGGAGCGGCCGCGTTATGCCGGCCGCGCGTAACGCCTCGCCTTCGGCCGGCGACGCCACACCGAACCCCCACGGATCCAACGACTCCAGGGCGCGCGCCACCTGGACCGCCCCCAACCCGTAACCGTTAGCTTTGACCATCGGCAGCAGCCGGCTGCCGCTCACAGCGGCAACAGTGCGCGCGTTGGCCACCAATGCCGCCAGATCTACGTCCACCCAGGCGCGCATTGTCTCGGGGGAAAAGGTCATGGTCGGGCCGGCGGTATGATATTCGGCACGAGGGATAAATGCAAGACAATTCAGCGCTTGGACGCGCCATGGCGATGGTTCGGGACCTCCGGGAACGGTGTCCCTGGGATCGCGCCCAAACCCGTGAAACGTTGCGGCCGTATCTGGTCGAAGAGGTGCTCGAGCTGGATCACGCCCTCGGCGAACGGGATACCCGGCAGATCCGGGGCGAATTGAGCGATCTGCTGCTCCACCTCGCGTTCCAACTCGTGATCGCCGAGGAGGAGGGGGACTTCAGCGCCGATGCCGTCGCGGAGGAGCTGGAAGGCAAGATGCGCCGTCGTCATCCGCACCTCTTCGATCTCGGCCAGGCCGAGCCCTGGGAGCGGATCAAACGCCGTGAGCGGCAGGGGCACGTGCTGGCCGGCCTGGTGCCCACGCTGCCCGAGCTGCTGATGGCATACCGGTTACAGGAGCGGGCGGCGTCGGTAGGCTTCGACTGGCCTGACGCCAGGGGACCGGTCGACAAGATCCACGAGGAGCTGGCCGAGGTTCAGGAGGAGTTGCGCGCCCAGCCGGGTGAGCCCGAGAGCCGTCGGGACCCGGATCCGAACGCTCCGGGACCAGCCGCCAGCGACCAGCTGGTGGACGAGATCGGCGATCTCCTTTTCGCCGTAGTCAATCTCGCCCGCAAGGCCAAAGTGCAGCCCGGTCCTGCGCTCGACCGGGCCAACCGCAAATTCCGCCGGCGATTCGAGGCGGTGGAGCGACTGGCCGCGGAACGCGGGGTAGACATGTACTCGGCGGGTCTCGCCGCGCTGGATGAGCTGTGGGACGAAGTGAAGGTTATGGATAAAGACGGTGTATCTGCCTCGGGAAAGCGATAGCCTCACGAATGTGGGGGATGCCACAGATCCAGGCTACGGTACGCTCCACCCCCAATCCGAAACCCGAGTGGACAAAGGTGCCGTACTTCCGGAGATCGAGGTACCAGCGGTACGCCTCCGGGTCGAGGTTCTGCTGCTGGATGCGGGCGAGCAGCTTGTTGTAGTCGTCCTCGCGCTGGGATCCGCCGATGATCTCGCCGTACCCTTCGGGCGCCAGGCAGTCGTTGTTGAGCACGGTCCGGGGGTCTTCGGGGTTTTCCTTCATGTAAAAGGCTTTGACTTCCCTCGGATAGTTGTACACGAATATCGGACGGTCGAACTCCTGGGCCAGGTGCGTCTCGTCGTCCCCACCCAGATCACTGCCCCACTTCATGTCGGAGCCCAGCTGGTTGAGCTTCGCCACGGCGTCGGTGTAGGAGATACGGGGAAAGGGGGCCTGCACCCGCTCCAGCGGCGAGGTGTCGCGCTCCAGTTCCTTCAGCTCTTCCTTTCGACGGTCGAGCGCGCGGCCGACAACGTACGATACAAACTCTTCCTGCAAGCGCATGTTGGCGTTGGAGTCGTTGAACGCCACTTCCGGTTCCACCATCCAGAACTCGGTCAGATGCCGCCGGGTCTTGGACTTCTCCGCGCGGAAGGTGGGACCAAAGCAATACACCTTGCCCAGGGCCGCAGCGGCCGCCTCGACGTAGAGCTGCCCTGTCTGCGCCAGATAGGCCTTTCCCAGATCGAAGTAATCCGTGGCAAAGAGGTTCCCGGCTTCTTCCCCGATGGCTCCCGTCAGGATCGGGGTGTCTACCAGTACGTAGTCCCGCTCATAGAAGAAGTCGCGGATGGCCTGCACTACTTCGTGGCGCACCCGTGCAATGGCCGCCTGGCGTCGGTTTCGGAGCCACAGGTGTCTATGTTCAAAGAGGAAAGTCGTCCCATGCTCTTTGGGCGTGATCGGATACTCGACGCTGGGCCCCAGCACCGCGACGTCCTGGAGGGCCAGCTCGTACCCCCCGGGCGAGCGGGGCTCTTCCCGTACTGTTCCGGTGAGCGCCACGCTGGTTTCCTGGGTCAGCGTTCCGAACGTCGCCCAGGTAAACTCCGGCACCTCTTTCTTCGACAGGACACCTTGCACCGTCCCAGTGCCGTCTCGCGCAACGACGAAAGCGATCTTGCCGCTGGATCGGGTGGTTACCACCCAGCCGCGGACCGTGACCGTTTCGCCGACATGAGTCCGGAGCCCGCTGATGCCTACTGCCGCCATGCCGTGTCCACTGGGAGAGTGAGTCGCCGTCGAGGAGCGTTGAGTCTAGCCCTGCTCCTGGGAAGCGTCAACGCGGCGTGCGTGAACTTTCGTCCCCCGCCGGCGCCGATTGCCGCGTCGGTGGCCGGCGATGCGCCAACACCGGTGTGGAGCGCCCGGGTGGGTCGCCGGCTGACCAGCCCCGTCGAGACGAGCGAGAACACCCTCTACGGGGGCGGCACGGACCGAAAAGTGTACGCGGTCAACCTCCAGAGCGGCGAGGTGCGCTGGTCGACACGGCTGCCGGGTATGATTGCTGGCGGCGTGCTGCTTTCGGGTGATACGGTCTACGCGGCCAGCTCCCGGCCCGAGGGCAGAGTGGTGGCCCTGCGCCGGGAAACGGGCAAGCAGATCTGGCGTACATCCACCGACCCGGTGGGCGCGCCACTCTCCATGGTCGACGGGGTGCTCATCGCGGAGACTCAGCGGGGCGGTATCCTGGCCCTCGAGCCGCGCTCCGGCAAGGTCCGCTGGCACCGCCGGCTGGGGGTAGGGCGGATACGAGCGGTCTCGGCCGGCGACGGGGCAGTTGTGGTGGCCACCACGGATTCCCTGTTTCGGGTGTCGTTGAGCGAAGGGCGGGTGACCCATCGAGCCCGATCGGCCGGCACCATCATTGCGCCCTGGCTGCCGCACCGCGACATGCTGGTGGCGGGAACCGCAGACTCCACGGTGATCTCGATCAGGCCGGCCGACCTGCACCTCAATTGGTCCGTCCAGGTGGACGCGCCGGTCCTCAGCTCCCCGGCTGCGATGGGCGATACTCTGTTTGTCGCCAGCCGCGTGGGAACGCTGTACCGGATCCCGCCCGACTCGCGACCGTCGCCCGAACGGATTGCCGCGCTCGAGTGGCCGGTAACTGCGCCGGTGGCGATCCTCGACCGGCAAATCATCCTGGGCGGGGCCGACGGCATGATCCGCGCACTGAGAGCGGACGGAAGTGAAATCTGGCGGCTGCGAGTGTGGCGGCCCGTGGAACTTGGTCCCCTGCCCCTCTCCGATGGACTGGTCGCCATCGGCGGGAACGGCGACATCCACCGGTATCGCCGGTGAGCCGAGCGCTGGCCGTGCTGTTCGTGCTGACGGGGCTCGTGAGTCGGGCCGAGGCCCAGGGAACGGCGGTCAAGTACGGTAAGTGGCTGCTGGTGGCAGGGTCGATCGGCATGAACTATCTGGCCGTCCGCGCGCACGACCGGGCCGAGGATGCCTATGACGCTCTGGAGTTCCGCTGTCTGGCCGTGCAGGAAAGGTGCGCGCTGGGTCCGGGCGGCCGGTACGTCGACCCGGAGATCGAGTCGTTCTACCAGACTTCCCTGCGCTACGACCGGCGGGCTCGCCACTGGCTGATTGGAGGCGAGACGGCCCTGGTCGGGGCGGCGGCGCTCTTCATCTGGGAGCTGACGCGGCCGAGGGCCCGGCCGGGCAACATTCCCTTTGAGCCCGAGGTGAGAAGCTTCCGGGGTGGGGAGACCGGTCTGGGGCTGAGGTTCGGGTTTTGACGCTGGGCCGCCGGCGTGAGAACAAAGAGTGTGGATTGTCTGTCGAAAGACCCGGATCTTATTCCCGCCCTCCGGTGCCATTTAACCCACTCTGAACAGCTCCACCGCCCGGGGATATCGAGCCACCGCCCGTTCACGTAACGCCTGGTGCTCCGGTTGCTGTAATGCGGGATCGGCCGCGATGATCTTCATCGCCAGGTCCCGCGCCCGGTTCAGGAGATCCGCGTCGGTGGGAAGCTGGGCGTGCCGGATCTCGAATCCACCCGACTGCCGCGCTCCGATCAGGTCGCCCATTCCCCGCTCTGCCAGGTCCAGCTCCGCGATCTTGAAGCCGTCCTGGGTTGCGGCAAAGGCATTGAGCCGGTCGGGAGCCTCGCCCTCCGCCAGGAGAATGCAGTAGCTCTCCTCCACCCCGCGGCCGATCCGGCCGCGAAGCTGGTGCAGCTGGGCCAGGCCGAACCGGTCAGGGTGCTCGATGAGCATGATAGTGGCGTTGGGCACGTCGATGCCGACCTCGATCACGGTGGTGGCTACCAGCACGTTCAGGTCACCGCTTCGAAAGCGTCGCATGACCTTGTCACGCTCCTCCGCCTTCAACTTCCCGTGCACCAGCCCCACCTCCAGCTCAGGCCACCGGGCGGCCAGCGTCTCAGCCATCGTCGTCGCCGCACGGAGATCGGCGCGTTCCGACTCTTCGATCACCGGCAACACCACGTAGGCCTGCCGGCCCCGCCCGCACTCGCGCCGGATGAACTCGAACACCCGCTCACGCTGAACGGTGCCGCGCACGGCGGTGCGCACGCTGCCTCTGCCGGGCGGCCTTTGCTTGAGGGTCGAGACGTCCAGGTCGCCATAAAGAGTCAGGGCCAGCGAACGGGGGATCGGCGTGGCGGTCAGCAGGAGCACATCCGGGGCCGACCCTTTCCCGATGAGTGCCGCCCGCTGCTCTACGCCGAACCGATGCTGTTCGTCGATGACCACCAGGCCGAGCCGGCGGAAAGCCACGCTCTCCTGCAGCAGCGCGTGGGTACCGACGGCGAGCCTGGACTGCCCGCTCGCCAATCGCTTCCGTACCGCGGACTTTTCGGCCACGGTCTGCCGGCCCAGCAACAGCTCCGGTTTGACCTCGAGGGGCGCGAGCAGCGCCTCGAGCGTCACCATGTGTTGCTCGGCCAGCAGCTCGGTGGGTGCCATGAGGGCGGCCTGATAATCGTTTTCCAGAGCGAGCAGCATCGCGAAGAGTGCAACCACCGTTTTGCCAGTGCCCACGTCGCCCATCAGGAGCCGGTGCATGCGATCGGACGCCGTCATATCACCGGTGATCTCCCGCAAGGCCCGCTGTTGATCCTCGGTGAGCTCCCAGGGCAGGTGCTCCTTCAGGCGCGTGGTCAGATCCCGCTTCACGGTAAAAGCCACGCCGCTGCGGTGGCGTTTGGCCACCGCCCGCGCCCGGATCAGCATGAGCTGGAGATCGAACAGCTCATCGAACGCCAGCCTGCGCCGGCCCTGCTCGGCGTCCCCGGTGGACGTTGGCCGGTGCACGGCGCGCAGCGCGGCCGGCAGGGTGGGGAGACCCAGAGTGTGGCGGAGGGGCTCGGGCATCACATCCTCGGCCAGCGCGATCAGCCGGTCGAGGTGCCGGTCGATGAGGGAGCGGATGACCTTATGGCTCAAGCCCTCGGTGGCAGGATACACCGGAAGGACCTTCCCGCCGGCGAGAGGATCGGCGTCGCCGGCAGCATCGGCCAGGATGACGTACTCGCGCGGGGCCATCTGGCGCCCGTGATAAAAGCGAATCGGGCCGGCGACCAGCAGCGTCTGCCCGACCGCGATGGTACGGTCGAGAAACGGCTGGCCCGGCCAGACGCATTCGAGTACGCCGCTGTCATCTCGGAGGACCGCGTGGAAAATCCGGAGGCCTCGCCGGGTGGGCAGGACGCCCTTGGCGACGACCTGGCCCACGCACGCTACCTCGTGCCCCAGCTCGGCTCGGGCGAGGGGAGTCAGGGTGGATGCGTCAACGTAGCGATGGGGCAGGTGCCACAGGAGCTCGCGGGCCGTGCGGATACCGAGACGTTCGAGCGCCTCGGCCCGCCGCTCGCCGACTCCCTTGAGGAACTTGACGGGCGTATCGAGCCGGAAGCCGGCCGCAGGGGCTCGAGGCGGCATCCGCGCTAGGAAGCCTCCACCGGTGCTTCGACGAGGAGATTGCCGGCGAACTGCTCCGGATCGAACGGTTCCAGATCCTCGACCGCTTCGCCCAGCCCGATGAACCGCACCGGCAGGTTCAGCTCACGCCGGAGCGCCGCCACCGCCCCGCCCCGCGCACTGCCATCGAGCTTGGTGACCACAATACCGGTAGGCGAGACCGCCTGCGAGAAAAGCTTGCCCTGCTGTACCGCGTTCTGGCCCACGGTACCGTCGAGCACCAGGAGGACTTCATGGGGAGCCCCGGGCAGGCGACGGGCGATCACGCGCGTCACCTTCCGCAGCTCCTCCATCAGACCTTCCTGGGTATGGAGACGGCCGGCCGTATCGATAATGACCGTATCCAGTCCACGGGAGGCCGCGGCGTCGATCGCGTCGAAGGCGACCGCCGCGGGATCACCACCCGAAGCGCCTGCCACGCACGGCAGGTCCAGGCGATTGGCCCAGATCTGGAGCTGTGCGATGGCTCCCGCCCGATAGGTATCGGCCGCCGCCAAAAGGACCCGGCGGCCTTCCCGTTTGAGACGCCAGGCGAGTTTTGCCGCGGTGGTGGTTTTCCCCGTGCCGTTCACCCCAACGAGCAGGATAACGGTGGGGCCCGAGTCGGCCCGGGCAATGACACCCGGGGCATCGCCCCCCGTCAGCATGGTGGTGAGCCGCTGCTGGAGGGCCCGCCTCAGATCGGCTTCCGTCTTGAGCTTGCCTCGGCGGACGTCGTCCTCGAGCGCCTGGGTGAGCTCGACCGTGGCGGCGACTCCGAAATCTGCCTCGATGAGCACTCGCTCCATGTTCTCCAGGTCATCGGCATTGAGCCCGCGCATGAGCGCGCCTACGTCGGTCAGCGCGATCTGCTTGATGCGCGACCACAGATTCTTCTTTTCCCCACCGGCCAGGCGGTTCGGCTTCATAAGGCGGAATCTACCATCGTCAGCGAAGCCCCAACCGTCTTCGAGCCAACCATTCCGCCGAGAGCGCCAGAATGCAGATGGCGAACAGCCAGAGCCAATCGCGGGCCGTGGTTCTGGCGGTGGCTCGGGTGGCCCGGCCTTCGTGGGACGTGAGTGTCACCAGGCCGGGCAACAACTCGTCGGAGTATTCCTCGACGGCCACGGTGCCGGATCCGCCGCCGCCCAGCCGGTAGCGGTATTGGCCGGGCGGAAGCCAGAGGGCTGCCCGTCCCTCTCCGTCGAACTGGAGCGTGTCCGGACCGGGCTGCCCGCCCGACCAGCTGATGGGCTGCGGAACCGGAGATCCGGGCCCGCTCCATTGGAAGATCACCGGGCGGCCGCTGGGCACCACGGCTTGGACCGGCCGCACCATCCCCTGAGTCGAGTCGCTGCCGCCCAGGAGCCAACTCGCCGTGGCCGCGACCCATGCCCGATAGCTTTGTTCGCTGGCCCCGCCCCGAAATGGCCACCGCCACAGTCCGTCGGCCGCCACCGTGATGCGGCGAGTCCTGCCTTCCTGACGGCCGAGCACCGCCGGACGTTGTTGTCCTCTGCGACCCAGCTGTGCATACAGGGCTACCCACTCGCGGGGGCCGGGCTCCACCGGGGTGAGTTGAACAGCGGGGGGGAACGAGTCGACAGGTTGTCCGAGGAAGGCGCCGGCCATGGGAGAGGCCTCCACCGGAGAGAGATACCAGTCACCCGGCACCTGCGTCTCACCGCTCTCGCCGCTGGGCCAGCTCCAGATCCCCCGAGCGGTCGTTCCTGCCGCCACGTCCGCGACGCCGCCTTTGAGGATGAGGAGGTCGGCCCGGCGGGCCGCTCGCTGGACAGCATCCCTCGCCACCGGCCGGAGGTCGGTCATCGAGCGCCACCGGTCATTCTCCAGCCGCACATATCCCCGCAGCGGAAGCTGGGACACGTCTCGGAGGGTACGATAGAGAAAACGGCTGTCCCAGTCGGCGGGACCCGCCAGAAACACCACCCCCGGCGTCGGCGCCACCGTGACCAGATGCAGGCGGGTGTCTGTCCTTGGATCCGCGTCGGCGGCACGCGCCTGTGATACGCGGAGGAGGTGGTCACCGGCGGGGAGGCCGGCGGTGGGCACCAGCACCCTGACCCGGCCCCCCGATCCGCCCTGCAGCCGGGCATTCCGCTGCACCAGGCGAGTCGTTCCGGTGGCGACTTCCAGCCTGACACTGTCGGCGGCGTATCCGGCCACGGGCAGGATCTCCACCTCCAGCAGCAGCGAATCACCGGCACTCACCCTGGCGGGGCCTTTCACCCGGGTGATCGCGAGATCCGGCTCGGGGTTCCGTCGGAAGACCCGGATGGTGCTGCGGGCGAGCAGATCGGGCGGGACCTCACGCACATCCTCGATTTCTCCATCACTCACCACCACGAGGGGGCGGTCCGACCCTGAGGCGGCCAGTAGCGCGGGCGCGAGCAGCGAGCGGCCTCTGGTCGGAAGGGAGTCGGTGGTGACGCGCTCATCCCCGAACAGCCGGACCTCGCCCCACCGGGCAGCCGAATCCCGCGCTTCCTTCCAGCGGCCACCGGCAGCCACCATACTGAGGGACGCGTCCAGCAGAATCAGGGGCCTCAGCGGAGGGCTCCGGACCGGGCAACTCAGGTTGATGAGGAGCAGGCCCAGCGCGGTCCAGGCAGTTCCCCGGCACAGGAGGGGAATCCAGGCGCGCGTACCGAGTCGCTCGAGCCGGAGGTAGGTAAAGGAGGCGAGACTGAATCCCACGAGTGCAACGAGAGCCGTCCTGAGGATCAGCATGCGGACGCCAGCAGTGCCTCTGCCACGTTCAGCCTTCCCTCATACAGAGCCTTCCCCACGATGGCGCCTGAGAGTCCGGCATGGCAGGCTGCCCGGATATCCGCGGCCGAAGCCACACCACCGCTCACGATCACCCCGGCGCCCGCGGCTTGGAGTGCAACGGCGCCGGCGAGATCGGGACCGGTGAGCATCCCGTCCCGGGCGATATCGGTGTAGATCACCACCTCGATGCCGTCACCCGCCACCCGCCGGGCCAGGTCATCGGCGCGGATAGTGGAGGTCTGGGTCCAGCCCCGGAGCGCCACATTCCCATCCCGCGCGTCGATCCCGACAGCCAGCCGGGCAGCACCGACCGCCCCCACCACGCCGGGAACAAACGTCGGATCGACCGCCGCGGCAGTGCCGATGACCGCCCGGGCCACGCCCAGATCGAGTGCGGCGCTGATCAGCTCGACGGTCCGCAGTCCCCCGCCCAGCTGGATCCGAGCCCTCGACCCCACCCGCTGCGCGATCCGGCGCACGACTGCCAGGTTGTCGCCGGAGCCGAACGCCCGGTCGAGATCCACCACGTGAATCCACCGGGCGCCTTGCTCCACGAACTGATCGGCAACCACGGCAGGGTCTTCGCCATAGACGGTCTGCCGCGCCCGTTCGCCCTGGCTCAGGCGAACGACTTGGCCGTGTCGAATGTCTATGGCGGGAAGGAGGTCCACTACTGAGGTGCTACGGCAGCCATCGGGTCTGGGGTTCAGCTTGGCGGGCGATGGCATCCGGCGGTGGCTCGGCCCCGGGCTGTCTGAGCAGCAGCAGCAGGCGGTCGCGCTCCCGCTCGAACAGCTCACGGTCCTTGGCGGCTACCGGCGCACCGCCCCCGATCTTGACGCGGCGCGAATCCTTGGCCACGCCGTTGACCCGGAATTCGTAATGGAGATGGGGTCCGCTGGCGAGACCGGTCGAACCTACGTACCCGATAACCTGGCTTTGCTCGACCCGCACGCCCCGCCGGATGTTGCGAGCGAGGCCACGCAGGTGTCCATACCGCGTGGTGATGCCGTTGAGGTGCCGCAGCTCGACCAGGTTGCCGTAACCGCCCACCCATCCGGCGCGGAGGACGACCCCGTTGCCCGCGGCCATCACCGGCGTGCCGGGCCGGGCCGCGTAGTCGGTGCCTTCGTGCTTCCGGGTTCGGCCGAGCACGGGATGAAACCGGGTGCGGGCAAAGTTCGAGGAGATCCGCCGGAACTCGACCGGCGCGCGAAGGAAGGCCCGGCGAAGTGAGCCGCCCTCGGAATCGTAATAGAGCGCCGGGCGGCCGTCCTCCGGCTGGAACCGGAACGCGCTCAGGCCCTTGCCGGCGATGGTCAGATCGCTGGCCAGGACGCGGCCCACCCGCACTTCTCCATCCTCCGACACCAGCCGCTCGAAGACAACCTGGAATCGGTCGCCGGGACGGATGTCCCTCGTAAAGTCGATTTCCCAGGCGTAGACGTCGGCCAGGGCCCAGGCCAGGCGCTGGCGGTTGCCGCTGTCGAGCTGCGCGTCACCGATCGCCGCGTCCATGGCTTCGTAGAGGGAGTTCTCGATCGATCCTTCGGCCCGCACCTCGTGGGCCTGCCAGCGGATGGGATGCGACTGGGCGTCCCAGCCGCTGGAAATCCGGCGAAAGGTGACCCGCTGCTCGGGGCTGGTGCGGACCACCACGTGGCTGGGTGCCGAATCGCCGATGGCCTGACGGAAGGTGAACACCAGGCCTGGACGCACTCGGCGGGGGTTGAGCGCCAAGGCTGGGTCCAACCGGTGGAAATCGATGCCGAAGACATTGTGCCGGGCCAGCAGATCGGACAGCGTCTCGCCGCGGTCCAGGGTATCGCGGGTTTCGGTGAAGATGACGGCCGGCGGGGCAACCGACGCCGGGGCCACCCGGGACGGAGCGCTCAGCCGATGCCAGGGCCAAGTCCCGGTCAGTGCCAGGTACGCCGCCCCGCCGATGATCAGTGCGGCAACAGAAGCACCCCGTACCCGCATCAGTCCATCTGCCGACGAATGAAGGTGGGGATCTCCATTTCCGGTACGTCGGAGCTGGTGCCCGCCGCGGGCGTCTGGTGGATCCGGGGCTGCGGCCGGGTGATGACGGGATTGGCCGCCGGCACCGGCGTCGAGGGCCGCTGCCGCTGCGCGGGGAAATTGATGACGCCCGCGCCCGACACCCGTCCGACGGGCTGTTCGGCCGTCACCGGCCGGTCGAAGCCGGTGGCAATGACGGTGACGCGCACTTCGCCGTGCATGGCCGGATCGTTGCCCGCGCCGAAAATGATCTCGGCGTCGTCGCCGACGGCGTCGTGGATGATGTCGTTGATCTGGGTGGTCTCGCCCAGTGTGAGGTCGTCTCCACCGATGATGTTGATCAGCACGCCCATGGCGCCCGCGATGGAGATGTTGTCGAGCAGCGGACTGGAGATGGCCTGCTGAGCGGCTTCCAGCGCGCGGTTCTCGCCGCGTCCGATGCCGGTGCCCATCAGCGCTGCTCCCCCGTTCTGCATGACCGTGCGGACGTCGGCGAAATCCACGTTGATGATGCCGGTCGAGGTGATGAGGCTGGCGATGCCCTGGGTGGCGTGGAGCAGGACCTCGTCGGCCTTCTTGAGGGCTTCCTGAAATGGGATGCCCTTACCCACGACGGCGAGCAGCCGCTCGTTGGGGACCACGATCATGGTATCGACGTTCTTCCGCATTTCCGCGATGCCGCCTTCGGCCTGCTTCATGCGGCGCCGGCCTTCGAACAGGAACGGCTTGGTGACGATGCCAACCGTCAGCGCCCCGGCCTCCCGCGCCATCTGGGACACCACGGGGGCGGCGCCGGTGCCGGTGCCACCGCCCATACCGCAGGTGATGAAGACCATGTCGGCCCCCTGCACCGCGTGGAGCACCTCGTCCCGGTTTTCCTCGATCGCCTGCCGGCCGATCTCCGGCCGGGCGCCGGCGCCCAATCCCCGGGTCAGCTTGCGGCCGATCTGGATCTTGACGTCGGATTTGGACATGGCGAGGGCCTGCGAGTCCGTGTTCACCGAGATGAACTCGACTCCGCCCAGCTGGTCCTCGATCATCCGGTTGACGGCGTTCCCGCCACCACCCCCGACGCCCACCACCTTCATCCGCGCGGTCTGGACCGCGCCCTCTTCCAGTTCAAAGATCATGGTCATTTCCTCGGACCCGCTTAGAAGAAGTCCTGGAGCCACCGCCTGACTGGAGCGAGCACCTTCTCGACCGCCGGTGACTTCCGCGCACCCATCCCCACGCCACTGACTGCGACCTGCCTGGCACCGTAGAGCACCAGGCCGGCCGGCACCGCCATCCGCGGTGATTCGACGCTGTCTGCCAAACCCCTGAGCCGCTGTCCGGGAACGCCACATCGAGCGGGCATGGCGAAGACCTCGCGCGCCAGCTCGACAATGCCCGGAGCCAGGGCCCCTCCACCCGTCACGATCACGCCGGCCGGCAAGCGCTGATGATAGCCAGCCCGGGTGATCTCGTCGAGCGCGTACTCCAGCACTTCCTGAAGACGCATGTGCATGATATGCGCCAGCACCCGGCGTTGCGCGTTGCGCGCACCCTGCCCCGGCGTGCTGGGAAGATCAAAGACGTCGCTCTCCGGCACCAGTGGCTCGAACGCGGCACCGAACCGCTCTTTGAGGCGTTCGGCGTCGTGCTGCGTGACCTGAAGTCCATGGACGATGTCGGCGGTGACGTGACCACCCGCGCAGAGCAACGATCCCGTGTGCCGGATCTTCCCGCTATGGAAGATCGACACGTTGGTCGAGCCGCCACCCAGCTCGACGATGGCGCAGCCGAGCTCGATTTCATCCGGGGTGAGCACCGCGAGCGAGGCCGCCAGGGGCTCCAGCACAAACTCCGCCACATGATACCCGGCCCGCTCGACACACTTCCGGAGGTTCTGAAGCACGCTCGCCAGGACCGTGACGAGGTAGACCTCCGCCTCGAGCCGTGAGCCCGTCATCCCGATGGGCTCGCTGATCCCGCCCTGCTGGTCGATCAGGTAGTCCTGGGGGATGGCGTGCAACAGCTCATGGTCGCGCCCGAAGCTCACGTTGCTGGCCATGTCGTTCACCCGCGCCACGTCGCTGGTCCGGATCTCGTCGCCGGTGACCGATACCATGCCGTGCGAGCTGCGGCCCGCCACGTGCTCGCCGGCGATGCCGCAGTAGATGGCGCCCACCTCCACCCCGGCCATGCGCTGCGCGCTCTTCATGGCCTTGTCGATGGCCCGGGTGGTCTCCTCGATGTCGCGCACCACGCCGCGGCGGATGCCCGCACTCCGCTCGACCCCCAGGCCGAGGATCTTGGCGCCGGGATCGCGCGCGTCGCCGGTCACTTCGGCGATGACCGCAACGACCTTGGTCGAGCCGAGATCGAGCGCGGCCACCAGCCGCTGAGGCTGGGCGCTCACGTGCCGGCCCGACGCACGATCACCTGGCCGGCGAAGCGTCCATCGAGCTCCTGATACCGTCGCCCCTGACGAGCGAGGTCCTGCGCCACCGCCATCACTGCTCGTATATCCTCCGCCGTGACCGCCGGTCCGAACCAGACTCGGCGTCCATCCACGTCCAGCAGGACATCATCCTTCACCCGCCATGCAGTGCGCACCCGCGCGAACAACCCCGGCTCGTGCTCCTGCACGCTGGCCAGCACCCGGGCCACCACCCGGTCGGCGGTGGCCGCAATCGGGACGTCGGGCGCCGAAGTCGCCGGATCAAAGGGGAGGACCTTCCCACTCGCGTCCAGGAGGGCCATCCCGCCAGCACGCGGGGTGAGCGCCACCGGGACCGCCTCCACGAGGGCGATCTCGAGCGTTCCGGGCAGCCGGCGATTCACCCGCGCGGTCACGATCCCGGGCAGGGCTCGCAACCGTCGGCCAGCTGCAGACAGGTCATCGAATACGCTGGCCCGTGAATCCAGGGCCAGGGCCTCCACTACCTTCGCCGGTGCAAGATACTGAAGTCCGGCGATTTCCACCCGCCTGATTCGAAAAAACTCCAGGCGCTGGAGCAGGTGCGGCGCGCCGACCCAGGCGAGGGAGACCCCCACGCCTGCCGCCAGCAGCTGAGGAACGAGCCGGATGCGGGGGTATCGCCAGCGGCCTCGCTTCAGGCGGCGCTCAGCCAACGCACCAGCTCGGGGCCCACCCGGGTAATATCACCGGCTCCCAGCGTGAGGACGACGTCCCCGGCCTTGAGCGCCTGGTACACTGTCTTCCCCACCTGCGCCCGGGTGGGCTCGAAGCGCGCGTCGGCCCCGGCCCGCGTGGCCGCCACTGCCACCTGCTGCCCGCTGACGCCCGCGATGGGCTGCTCCCGCGCCGGGTAGATCTCGGTCACGATCACCAGGTCGGCCGCCGCCAGCGCCTCACCCATCGCCTGCCCATGGGCGGCTGTCCGGGAGTAGAGGTGGGGTTGGAAGACCGCCACCAGCCTGCGTCCCGGAAACGCCTGCCGTGCGGCCGATAACGTCGCGGCGAGCTCGGAGGGGTGATGGGCGTAGTCGTCCACCACCTCGACACCGCCGAACTCCCCCAGCCGCTCGAAGCGCCGGCCGACGCCGCGAAACGCTCCCAGTGCCCGGGCGGCGGGCTCGAGCTCACCGCCGAGGGCGTCCACCGCCGCGAGAGCGGCCACCGCGTTCCGAAGGTTGTGAATGCCGGGTACCTGAAGTCGAAGCGGGATGGAGCGACCATCCCGCCATTCGATTCGTGCCTCGGTGCGATCGGCGTGTTGCGCCACGTCGCGAATGCGAAGGTTCGCGTTGTCGGCGAAACCGAACCAACACACCTCGGTTCCTGCCCGCTCGCCCACCCGGTGCGCGCCCGGATCGTCGGCATTGACCACAGCGAGACGGGCCCGGTCGGCAAACTCGACGAAGGCGTCCTCCAGCGAGGCCATGGAGCCGTAGCACTCGAGGTGGTCGGGCTCGACGTTGTTGACGACCGCCACTGTGGGATACAGCGTGAGAAACGCCTTGTCGTACTCGTCGGCCTCAACCACGAACAGCTCGTCGCCCGCGATCCGGGCATTGCCACCCCAGGTGCTGACTCTGCCGCCGGCAATGCCGGTCGGGTTGAGGCCCGCCGCGGTGAGCGCCTCGGTCGTCATGACCGTAGTGGTTGTCTTCCCATGCGTACCCGAGACGCCGACGGCCCGGGCTCCCTCGATCAGCTCGGCCAGGGCCACCTTGCGGGGGACAATGGGAAGACCCAGCTCCCGGGCCCGCTGCAGCTCCGGGTGGCTCCCGGTAACGGCAGCAGTGACCACCACCGCCCGGACCCCGGCGAGATGGGCGGGGTCGTGACCCTGGGCGATCCGCACCCCGAGCGCGGCCAGATCGGCGGCGCCAGCCGGGTCGGTGTCGCAGCCGCTCACAGCCACCCCGCGGCGGCACGCGATGAGCGCAAGCGCACTCATCCCGGCTCCGCCTATTCCCATGAAGTGGACAGTGCGCTTATCCGAGGGGTTAAACAAGGCCATGTTTGGTGAGCTAATGTAAGAAGTTGCCACAGGTTCCGAAAGCCCGAGTCACCCGACAAGTGTCAACAAGTTAGACACGATTTCGCGGGCCGCGTGGGGTCGTCCCCGGGCCAAGGCCCGCTCCGCCATCTGCTTCCGGCGGGTCTGATCGCTGAGCAGTCCGGTCACAGCATCCCTCAGGCGGTCGGGGGTCAGATCCGCCTGACTGAGCAGCAGCGACGCTCCCGACTCGGCGAGCACTTTCGCGTTGTGGGTCTGGTGGTCGGCCGCGGCGGTCGGGAGGGGCACCAGGACGCTCGGAAGCCCCCAGGCGCAGAGCTCCGCTACCGTGATCATGCCGGCTCGCGACACCACCAGGTCGGCCACGGCATAGCCGTCGGCCATGGGGTCGAGAAAGTCGATCACATGCACCTCTGGGGGCCGATGATACCTGGCGAATTCCGGATAGGTCCCCTTCCCCGTCACCCAGATCAGGATGGCCTGGCCCGGACCACCTGAGTCGAGCCATCCAGCCACCGCGCGGTTCAGGGCGAGCGCACCCTGACTGCCGCCCGTGACCAGAACCACTGGGCGCTTCCATTCCAGGCCGAATCCGAATTTGGCGATGGCCGCCCCGCGCCGGCCGGGCGCAGGCGGAGCGATCGGATTCCCCGTGTCGAAAACCTGCGTCTGCCGGCCAAACCGGAGCAGCCGGCGCGCCTCCGGCAGGCCGAGATACACGTGACGCACCCGCCGGCTGAGCCACCGGGTAACCAACCCCGGGTAGGCATTCTGTTCCTGGATCGCGGTGGCGATCTCGTGCCGCGCGGCCCACCAGACCACCGGGCCGGACGCGTATCCCCCGGTTCCGATCACGGCCGCCGGCTGCTCGAGCTCGAACACGCGTGCGATCGCGCGCAGGAGCCGACCCGCCACGAACGGCCAGCGAAAGTTCTTCCACCAGGTCCGCCGGTAAATCGGCTCCAAAGGGAGCAGGTGGTAGCGGAAATCCCTGGTGGGGAGAATCCGGGCCTCGACCCCCCGCACCGCCCCCACCAGCACCGGCTCGACTCCGGGTGCGTACTCCTGGATCGCGTGCGCGAGGGCGAGCGCGGGCATCAGGTGTCCACCGGTGCCGCCGCCCGCGATCAGGACGACGCTCACGATTCTTCGTACCGCCCGGCGCCACGGCGCCGTGCTGGCGACTCCCCCCGACTTTCGGTTCGCCGGTCGGCCGGCCCACCCGCCCGCCGGTCCCGCGGCCCGCCCGCCCGCGGACTGCCGCGCAAGCGCCCGATGTTGATCAGTATCCCGGTACCCAGCAGCGAGATCACCTGACTCGATCGACCATAGGACATGAACGGCAGGGTGAGGCCGGTGGTGGGCATGAGGCCGAGCGACACCGCCATGTGCATGAAGGCAGTGAGCCCGATGGTTGCCGTGAGCCCTACGGCGAGATACTGGCCGAACGGATCAGTGGCGGTCCGCGCGATGCGGAAGCCAAGCCAGCAGAAAAGCGAGAAGAGGACTACCACGACCAGGACGCCGAGAAAGCCCCATTCCTCGCCGATGGTGCTGAAGAGGAAGTCCGAATACGCATAGGGCAGGTAACCCAGCTTCTGCTGTCCCTGCCCGAATCCCACGCCCAGCAGCTGGCCGGAGCCGATGCCCATCAGCGACTGATGGATCTGGAACCCGGCGTCGCTGGTCGCATCGCCCGGATTCATGAACGTCACCAGGCGGGCCAGCCGATACTGCGCATCGCGGATCTGGTGGAACACCAGAATCATCCCGACCCCCGCGAGCAGCAGGAAGTGCCCGATCTTGGCGCCTGAGGTGAACAGCACCAGCCCGCCCAGCAGCGCGACCAGCGTGGCCATCGACAGATTGGGCTCCAGCAGTATCATGACGGACACCAAGCCCAGGATCAGCATGAACGGCAGCACGCCCTTCTTGAACTCGCGTACCTGCTGCCCCTTTTTGGACGCGAGCATGGCACACCAGATCACCACCACCAGCCGGGCCAGCTCCGACGGCTGGAAGTTGATCGGGCCGATGTCGATCCATCTTCGCGCACCGTTCACCGGTGGAGAGATGGACAGCGTGAACGGCAGCAGGGGAACGAGCAGCAAGGCCAGGGTGACAAGCAGCAGCGGCCACGACAGCTGCCTCCAGCGATAGTAATCGAGCCTCGAAGCCAGCAGCATCAGACACCCACCGATGGCCGCCCCCGACAGCTGGCGGAGGGCGAAGCCCACCCCGGCATTCTGACCCTGCAGGGTTACCAGGCTCGCGGCGCCATAGGTCGCCGCCACACCGAAGACCAGGAGCACCGCCGTCACCATGGCCAGCAGCCGGGTTTCCCAGCGGAGCTCGCCCGGGTGTCGCACCATGCGCGCCCTCACAGCGCCTCGACCGCAGCGCGGAAGCGCTCGCCCCGCTCCTCGTAGTTGCGAAACATGTCGTAGCTGGAGCACGCCGGCGACAGGAGCACGGCGTCGCCGGGACGAGCCAGCTCTCGCGCCCTGTGGAGCACGTCGGTGAAGGTCCGTGCCGGCACCACGGTGAGGCTGGTTCCCAGATCTTGTACGATGAGCGGGCCCGCCTCGCCATAGGCCACCACGGCCCTGCAGCGCTCACGGAGACGGTCGGCCAGGCGGGTATACGGCTCCCCCTTGTGCCGGCCACCGAGCAGCAAGACGAAGGTGCGGTCGAGCGCTGCGACCGCGACCTCAGTCGAGGTGATGTTGGTGGACTTGGAGTCGTTGATCCACAGCACGCCGTTCACCTCACGCACCGGCTCCACCCGATGGGGGATGGCGCGGAAGGAGCGGAGACCGGCCGCAATCCGGTCCCCGGGGCATCCCACGCGCGCAGCCACCAGCGCGGCCGTCAACGCGTTGGCCACATTGTGGTCACCCAGCAGCGGCAGGTCGGACCGGGGCATCAGCGCCGCCTCGCCCACCATCAGCCGCCGGCCTGCCCGGTCGTACCACGCATCCGAACGCCGCTCGACCGAGAACCGTACGCGGGTCCCGGGAACACCCCGGGTCATCTTCTCGACGGCCGGGTCATCGGCATTGGTGACCCAGAACGACCCCGGTTCGGCGTTGCGGAACAGCTGGGCCTTGTCGGCGTAGTACTCCTCCAGACTGTTGTACCGGTCGAGATGATTGGGGGCGAGATTGGTGAGCACGCCAATGGCGGGCCGGAGATTGGGGGTGTCGTGCAGCTGGAAGGAGGACAGCTCCAGTGCCAGCCAGTCGGGGGGACGTTCCGCCATCGCCACCTCGCAGAGGGGGCGCCCGATATTACCTGCGGTCTCGGCCCCGAGTCCGGCGCTGCTGAGCACGTGGGCAATGAGCGACGTGGTGGTGGTTTTGCCGTTGGTCCCCGTGATCCCGATACAACGAGTCGTTGCTGGCAGCGCCAGGAACCCGATGTCCACCTCGGCATGGATGTCGAGTCCCGCGGCGCGCGCCGCCTCGAGCGCGGGCGCATTCGGCGGCACGCCCGGCGCTACCACGACTGCTGCCGAGCGCCCGATCCGGCCCAGGTCGTGCCCGCCGATCTCCACGACTGCCCCGGCCTGTCGCAGTGTGCCGGCCCACCCCGCGTACACCGGACCCGAGCCGCTGTCCGATGCGTAGACCGGAACTCCCCTGGACCGGAGCAGCAACGTGGCCGACACGCCGCTTTTCCCCAGACCCACCACGGCGACTTCCCGTCCACCGGCCTTCCAGCGATCGAAGAGCTTCACCCCTGTTCCGGCCGTCATCGCACCTTGAGCGTGGAAAGAGCCACGAGGGCGCACAGAAGTCCCAGGATATAGAACCGGGTCACCACCGTGGTCTCAGCCCAGCCGAGCTTCTCGAAGTGGTGATGCAGGGGAGCCATGCGGAAGACGCGGTGCGCGTCCGCGTACTCACGGCCGCGAGTGCGCTTGAACCACTTGTAGGTACCGGTCTGAATCAGCACGGAAAGCGCTTCCGCCGCAAACACGCCGCCGATGAGCAGCAGCAGAAACTCCGCCTTGAGCAGGATGGCCACGGTGCCCAGCGCCCCGCCGATGGCCAGGCTGCCGGTGTCGCCCATGAACACCTCGGCGGGGTGCGCGTTGAACCAGAGGAAGCCGATGGTGGCGCCCATGAGGGCGGCGCAGAAAATGGCCAGTTCGCCCGCGCCGGGGAGGTAGAACACGTTCAGGTAGGTGGTCACATCCACCCGGCCGAACAGGTACGCGAAGACCGCGAACGCCGCCGCCGCGATCCCCGCCAGCCCGGTGGCCAGTCCGTCGAGTCCGTCCGTCAGGTTGACCGCATTGCTGCTGCCGGTGATCACCACGGTCACGAACACCACGAACAGCCATGGAGCAAAGTTGACCACCAGGTACTTGAAGAACGGCAACGTGGTGGCCGTGGCTGGAATCGTATCCGTGGGTACGACGGGGTTGAACGCGAGGAAAAGGCCCAGCAGGAGCCCGAAGCTGCACTGGCCCGCCAGCTTCCATCGGGCCACCAGCCCCCGTGACTTGCCCTGCACGATCTTGAGATAGTCATCGAGAAAGCCGATGCATCCCATCCAGAGCGTGGAGAGCATGGCGACCACGACGTACCGGTTGGTGAGCGGAGCCCAGAGCAGCGTCGGCACGACGGTGGCAAAGAGAATGATGAGGCCGCCCATCGTGGGCGTGCCCCGCTTGGTCTGATGGCTGGCGGGCCCCTCCGCCCGAATCACCTGCCCCACCTTGCGGGCCCGCAGACGGCGAATCACCGGTGGACCCAGAACGAAGGCGAGCAGCAGGGCCGTGACGGTGGCCCCGGCGGCGCGGAAGCTGATGTAGTTGAAGAGATTGAAGATGATGTACTGCTTGCCGAGCGGGGCGAGCAAGTGATAAAACATCAGACCTCAGCGGGATCGGAGAGGTGCCGGGGGAGCACCTGGATTCTTCGCGCGGGCCGCGAGCGCCGGAAGTATACGCTCAAGCGCCACCCCGCGGGATGCCTTCAGCACCACGATCTCGTCTCCCCGGAGCCGGGCTGCCAGCTGCGGGGCAAGCGCGAGCGGATCCGGCGCGGTGAGCAAGCGCTGGCCCAGGGTGGCGGCATAGGGCTCCAGCGCGGGAACGAAATCACCGACGGCCGCGAGCAGGTCCGGCCCGAGCTCGACCAGCGCCCGCGCAATGTCAGCATGGAGGGAGGCTGAGTCCCGCCCCAGCTCTCTCATGGTGCCCGCCACGAAGATCAGGCGGCGATTGCCCCGAAGCGTCCGGGCCGTCGCGATGGCGGCGCGGAACGACTGGGGGTTGGCGTTGTAGCAGTCGTTCAGCACCGTGAGGCCGGCTTCCTGGATCAACTCACCCCGCCCTCCGGGGATCGAGAAGCTTTCCAGCGCATGGGCCGAAGCGTCGCGGTCGAGCCCCAGCGCCTCCACTACGGCCCACACGCGGACCGCATTATCCGCCTGATGCAGGCCTATCGCCGCCAGGGTGAAGCTCGTGCCCCCGATCGTCATCACCGCGCGGCCCGAAGGATCGAGCTCCACTTTTGCGGGAGTGAGACTCGCTCCGCTGAGTGCGGCCGTCCGGACGTGAGTGGCCCGCTGGCGGGCGCCGTCGGCCAGGGCGGCCGGCTCCACGCCTACGATGGCGAGCGGGACATCCTTCGTCAGGGAGAGCTTTTCCTCCACCACCCCCGCCAGCGATCCGAACCCTTCCAGATGTCCTGCGACGGCGTTGGTCACGATGGTGATCGTGGGCTCGATGATCTCCCGGTATCGGGCGATCTCACCCGGCAGGTTCGCTCCCGCCTCCACGATGAGGGCCTCGGTATCCGCCGGGGCCTCCAGGATCGTGAGCGGCACCCCCACGAGGTTGTTGAGGTTGGCCCGGGTGGCATGGGTCCGGTAGCGGGTGCGGAGAACGGCTGCGAGCATCTCCTTGGTGCTGGTCTTTCCATTGGTTCCGGTCACCGCAATCACCGGACCCTTGAGCCGTCGGCGCCGGGCCCGCGCAAGCCGTCCGAGGGCCCGCAAGGTGTCGTCAACCTCGAAGAGCATCAGACCGGGAACTCCCGCAGTGCCCTTGCGCACGACGGCGCCGGTGGCCCCGGCTGCGGCGACCTCCGCCAGATAGGCATGGCCATCGAAGCGCTCGCCTGCCAGCGCCACAAACAGCGCTCCCGGACGGATGGCGCGACTGTCGATCGAGATCTCTGAGAACGTCAGCGGTTGCTCTTCCTCGGCGTGGGGTAACGCCAGTGCCTCGCTGACCGCTGCCGCGGGCCAGCCGCCTCCGGTTGGCTCTGCCCGCTCACTTCTCACCGCTTACCCCGCACCGCTCTCTGTACGATCTCGCGCTCGTCGAAGTCCAGCTTTACAGTGCCCACGATCTGATAGGTCTCGTGACCCTTCCCCGCCAGCAGCACCGTGTCGCCGGCCCGAGCCTCGTTCAAGGCCGCGTGGATCGCCGCCAGCCGGTCGGTGATACGCCGGTGCGGCAGACCGGCCATGCCCTGCACGATTTCGTCGATGATGGCATCCGGGTCCTCGGTCCGAGGGTTGTCGGAGGTGACGATCGCCAGGTCGGAGTGCTCGGCCGCCAGGTGGCCCATCAAGGGGCGTTTGCCCCGGTCCCGGTCACCACCGCACCCGAACAC
>DASVGF010000134.1:0-10627 GCA_036379675.1 Gemmatimonadales bacterium
ATTGGGAGGTTGCTCCCTCGCCTAGGGATCACGAACGCAGGTTTTTCCCGCTTACCGCTTACCGCTTACTGCTCACTTGTAGGATTGTCCAATCGCTCGTCCGAAGCTGATCTCGCCGTTGTCGATTCTAAGATTGAACCCGCAGTCCGGATTGGTGCAGACCCACGCCTTATAGGTGATGGGGGCGCCTTCGCGGCCGTAGTCGGAAAGTGGGATCAAGGTTCCCTGCGAGCACTTCTGGCACCCCGGCCACTCTTTGGTTTCCATCGTCCCCCTCCCCGCCAGGCGGCGCTAGGCGCCGCGCAGGCCCTGCCACTCGTAGGTATCGCCAAACGCATCGGCAAATTGATAGACGGCCTCGAAGTCCGATTCCGCATCTCCCGGCTGGGTCACCAGGAGGCCCACCTCCACCAGCGTGAACACAATTCTCCCGATGTCCTCGGTGCGAGTCAGGCCCCAGTGGGCGAGGACGTCCCGCGCCAGCAGCCCGAATTGCTGGCGGGAAAAATCGCGGCAGGCCCAGGCCAGCTCCGCGGCGCTCACGTGGCGCCGGGCTTCGAGGCGGGACTGGAGAAATTCGATTGTCCCCAGCACAAAGAGATACGCGCGTTCGTGATACCGGCCTCCGCGCGAGCGGATGCGCGCCATAACGTCGTCCGCGAACTGCAGCTCGCTCACCGATAAGCTCCCACTGGAGACGCCGCCCGTACCTTGCGCGCCCCATCAGACCCACCGGGCGCCCGCCGGGGGGCATAGAGCGGGAAGGTCCCTGCGAGCTCTTCGACTTCCCCCTTGATCCCGGCGAGGGTGTCCTCATCGGGATGGGTGAGCGCCCGGTCGATCAGCTCCGCAATCCGCCGCATCTCGGCGACGCCCAGCCCCCGGGTGGTGACTGCCGGCGTTCCGATCCGGATGCCGCTGGTCACGAAGGGTGACTGCGGGTCATCCGGAATGGTGTTCTTGTTGACGGTGATGCCCGCCTGACCCAGGATCTTCTCCGCCGCCTTGCCGGTCAGATCCTTGGGCCGGAGGTCCACCAGCATGAGGTGGGAGTCCGTGCCGCCGGACACGATGGCAAAGCCGCGCTCGATGAGGGCATTGGCCAGCGCCTTCGCGTTCTCCACCACCTGCCGGGCGTAGGCCTTGAAGTCATCGGTGAGCGCTTCACCGAAGGCGACCGCCTTGGCGGCGATCACGTGCTGGAGCGGGCCCCCCTGGGTGCCGGGGAACACCGATTTGTCGATGGCCTTGGCGTGCTCGATGGTCGAGAGAATCAACCCTGAGCGTGGGCCGCGCAATGTCTTGTGAGTCGTGCTGGTGACCACGTGGGCGTGCGGGACGGGAGAGGGGTAAACCCCGCCCGCCACCAGGCCGGCAAAGTGGGCCATGTCCACCAGGAAAAACGCACCCACTTCATCAGCGATAGACCGGAACGCCGCGAAGTCGATGATCCGGGCATAGGCGCTGCCGCCGGCAATGATGAGCTTGGGCTGCTCCTGCTTTGCCTGATCCCGCACCTTGTTGTAATCGATCCGGCCGGTGGCGGGGTCCACGCCGTAATGGATGGCGCGCCAGACCTTGCCGCTGTGGTTGACCGCGGCGCCATGAGACAGGTGGCCACCGTGCGGCAGCGACATGCCCATGATCAGCTCACCCGGCGGGATCAGCGCCATGAAGGCGGCGAAGTTGGCCTGGGCGCCCGAATGAGGCTGGACGTTGGCGTGGGGCGCGCCGAAGAGCTCCTTGAGACGGTCGATGGCGAGCTGCTCGACCTCGTCGACGACCTCGCACCCGCCGTAGTAGCGCCGTCCGGGATAACCCTCGGCATACTTGTTGGTGAGCGGCGTGCCCATGGCATCGATAACGGCGCGGCTGGCGAAATTTTCGCTCGCGATGAGCTCCAGTCCGTGTTGCTGCCGCCGCAACTCGGCATCGATCAGCCGGGCCACGGCCGGATCGGCCTGACGGAGGGAGGCGTTGTGGTCGAGGCTCATTCGTGCTCCTGGTCGATCTTCTCTACTCGGCGAGCATGTCTGCCGCCGGCGAACGCGGTTTCCAGCCAGGTCTTCAGGATTTCGACTCCCTCGTCCTCGCTCACGAACCGGGCCGGCAGGATGAGGATATTGGCATCGTTATGCTCGCGCGCCAGTTTGGCGAGCTCGGGCGACCATGCCACCGCCGCACGAACGCCGGGGTGGCGGTTGGCAGCATACGACATTCCCAGCCCCGTCCCGCACAGGAGGACCCCGCGACTGGCATCGTGGTGCTCCACCTTGGCCGCCACGCTATGGGCGTAATCCGGGTAATCGGTGGATTCGGGACTGTGGGTGCCGAGATCCAGTGGCTCGTATCCCAACGCCCGCAGCTCCTCGACGAGCCGCTCCTTCAACTGGAAGCCGGCGTGGTCCGATCCGATGGGAATGACTTCGGCCATTGATCTAATGTAGAAGATGGGGGAAAAGGCGGAAGGAGTGTAGGGGCTCTCGCTCCCCAAGCCTAGATGTCAACACCACTGCCCTGCTGCCCCGCAACCCCCCGGCCCCGCTGCCCTCCCATCCACATCCGGTCCAGCCCGCCAACGGCCTGGATCCGCTGCTCGGCCAGCCGGTCGGCAGCGCGGTAGGTGGGCATCCGCTCGCGCTTGGCGATGTCGAAGATCCGGAGCAGCGTCTCGTAGATTTCGCCCGCCTTCTTCTTGGCGCGCTCCACCGGCCACCGGTGCAGCTCCCCGTAGACGTTGATGACCCCACCGCCGTTGATGACGTAATCCGGCGCGTAGAGAATCCCCCGCTTCTCCAGCTCGTCACCGTGGCGATCCTCGGCCAGCTGGTTGTTGGCTCCGCCGGCGATGATCTCCACCTTGAGCCGAGGCAAGGTGTCGTCGTTGACCACGGCCCCGAGCGCGTTGGGCGAGAACACGTCCGCCTCCTGGTCGTAAATGGCATCCGGCGCCACTGCCTGTGCGCCGAATTCCTGTACCGCGCGCCGGACCTTCTCGGGATCGATGTCAGTGGCGAGGATCGGCGCGCCGTCTTCATGCAGATGTCGCATGAGATAGTAAGCGACCTTGCCGGCTCCCTGCACCGCCACGGTCTTGCCCCGCAGGCTATCACTGCCCCAGCGCACCCTGGCTGCGGCCTTCATGCCGACGTAGACGCCGTAGGCCGTCACCGGCGACGGATCGCCCGAGAGACCCAGCAACCCGGCCACATGATCGGTCTCCAGCTTGATGTACTCCATGTCGGCCGGGCTGGTACCGATGTCTTCCGCTGTGATGTACCGCCCGTTCAGGGTTTCGATGAACCGCCCGTGGGCGCGGAAGAGAGCTTCACGGTCGGGACGCTTGTTGTCACCGATGATGACCGACTTCCCACCCCCCAGGTTGATCCCCGCCACGGCCGACTTGTAGGTCATGCCGCGCGCCAGCCGGAGCGCGTCGGTGATGGCTTCGTCGGTCGTGCCATACTGCCAGAACCTGGTGCCGCCGAGCGCAGGCCCCAGCGTGGTATCGTGGATGGCGATGATGCCGAAGTAGCCGCAGGAGGGATCATGGGAGAGCAGCACCTGCTCGTGACCCATGGTCTGCATCGAGGCGAAGATGTCGGTTCCCGCCGCGGCGGGGGGAGCGGTCAGCGGAGAGTGGTGGGCGGGACTGCTCGAGCCGCTCCCTGAGGGGCTCCCGCGTACTGCTGACCGCTTACCGCTCACGCCTTTACTTGTAGTCATAAAATCCTCTTCCGCTCTTTCGGCCGAGGTGCCCCGCCGCCACCATCTTACGCAACAAAGGCGCGGCGCGATACTTGTCGTCTCCCAGGCCGCGGTGCAACACCTCGAGAATGGCGAGACACACGTCCAGCCCGATGAAGTCGGCCAGGGCGAGCGGCCCCATCGGATGCGCCATGCCGAGCTTCATGACGGTGTCGATCGACTCCGGCGTGGCGACGCCCTCCATGACGCAGAAGATTGCCTCGTTGATCATCGGCATGAGTACCCGGTTGGAGACGAACCCGGGATAGTCGTTCACCTCGACCGGTGTCTTCCCCAGCTCGCGCGCCACCTCCATCACGGCCGAGGTGGTGGCATCGCTGGTGGCATGGCCCCGAATCACCTCCACCAGCTGCATCACCGGAACGGGGTTCATGAAGTGCATGCCGATCACCTGGTCCGGCCGGCGGGTGCGGGCGGCAATTTCCGTGATCGAGATCGAGCTGGTGTTGGTCGCCAGGATGGCGCTGGCTCCGGCCACCCGATCGAGCTGCTCGAAGACGGCAAACTTTACCGGCGGATTCTCGCTGGCGGCCTCGACCACCAGATCGGCTGTCGTGGCGGCGTCGAGCGACGTCCCTGGCTTGATCCGGCCGAGTATCGTCTGAGGGGCATCCGCCGCGAGCGTGCCCTTCTTCACCTGGCGGTCGAGATTGGAGCGGATCGTGGCAGTCGCCTTCTCCAGCGCCGCCGGTGCAGTGTCGATCAGCGCCACCTCCCAGCCGTACTGGGCAAACACGTGGGCAATGCCGTTCCCCATGGTTCCCGCCCCCACCACCGCAGCCCGTTTCACGGAGCGTCTCCCTGCCGGGCCCATCTGAGGGCTGTGAGCAGGGCGAGTGTAATCGAGACCGTGGCCATGAGCCCGCCCTCAGGGCCGAAGCGGCCGCCGGACAGCCAGGACGGGTCGCCGGCGCAGTAGTCGAACAATGGAATGTCGAAGGGAAGGCCGCTTACCGGCGCGTCGAGCGCCGCCAGAGTGGCGTTCCACCCGAGGTGGGCGCCGAAGGCGGTCCAGAGTCCTCCAGGCGCGTAGAACGCGACCCCGAGGAAGATGCCCGCCAGGGCTATGTTCCCGAGCCCGAGTGGGGTAACCCCGGGATTGAGACTGTGAAACAGGGCGAATACCAGTCCAGCTACGAGCACCAGAGCGCTTCCCCGCCCGATGGCCGAGGCCATCAACACCAGAGGCACGCCCCGGAACATGACCTCTTCGCTCAAGGCCGCCGGCGCCAGCACGAGGAACGTCTTGGTGACCTGAATCAGGTAATCGCCCAAACCGCCTTGATCCGGCGACCAGTGGGACCGGGCCACGAGGACGGCTCCGACCAGCGCGCCCGCCGCCGCCCCACCACCCAGCAGCAGTCCCCGGCCAAACCCAGGAACTCCACTGCGAGGGGGGCCCAGCCGCAACTGGTGCCGACTGAGGCGCATCACATGGAATCCCACAAACCAGGTAGCGAAGCCGAAGCCAAGCAGCTGGCTCACACCGGCAACCAGGATCTGACCGGGGCCGGGGGTGAGGAGTGCGGCAAGACCTGTGGCGATCTCTCCGTAGGCCACCAGCGCCCAGAGCATGAGGCTCGCAGCGCTGACGCTCATCCCCAGTATCACGAAGGCGACCGACCATCCGATCGCCTTTGCCGGGGACAAGCGTTGTGGGATGCCTTCGGGTGAGGTCAAAGCAGCGGACGGATCCTGGGGCCAGCCAGGAGAATCAGGCCGGCCGCCAGCCCCAGCTTGATGAGGTCGCCGGTCAGAAAGGGAACGAAGCCCACCCGCAAGGCCAGGCGGGGATCACCCCCGAGCAGGGCGAGCTGTGCCACGCCGCCAGCATGGATTATCACCATGCCGAGCGCACACGCCAGCAGAACGCGCAGGACTGACGGTCCGTTCGCGTCGAGCCGGCCGGCCAGTGCGCCGGTGGCAGCCGCAGCCAGGGGAAATGCCAGCAGGTATCCGCCGGTTGGCCCCATCAGATGCAGGAAGCCGGACGACCCGGCGGCAAAGACCGGTAGCCCGAACACGCCTAGCAAGAGGTAGAGGACCAGCGCCGCGAGCCCGCGCCCCGCACCCAGCAGCCCGCCGACGACCAGCACGGCCAGAGGCTGGAGGGTCATGGGAACCGGACTGAAAGGGACCGGCACGACGACCTGGGCGGCGAGCGCGACCACCAGGGCTCCCAGGCCGACGCCCACCGCGCGGCGGCCGGTGAGCCCGCGCCACCGCGAGCCAGTCAATGGAACGCTTCGAACCGGGGGATCGAGAGGCATTACATCCGCTCCACACTGAGGGCTACCGCATTGCCACCACCCAGACAGAGAGTGGCGAGACCGGTGCTGCCACCCCGGTCACGAAGAGCATAAATCAGCGTCGTAAGCACCCGGGCGCCGCTGGCGCCGATCGGATGGCCCAGGGCTACCGCCCCGCCGTGCACGTTCACCCGGTCCCAGTCCCAGCGGAGCTCGCGTCCATCGGCCAACGCCTGCACGGCAAAGGCTTCGTTGGCTTCGATGAGATCGTAATCGCCAATGCGAGCGCCAGTCTTTTCCATCAGCGCGCGCACCGCCAGCACCGGCGCGAAGAAGAGATCCCGCGGCTCGCCCCCGCCGGTGGCGTAGCCGGTGACCCGCGCCAGAGGGGTGAGCTGGTGCGCCCGAGCGAAGGCGAGGGAAGTAACCACCAGCGCGCTGGCACCGTCATTCAGGCCGGGGGCGTTGCCCGCCGTCACCGTCCCCCCGTCCTTCCGGAAGGCAGGCTTCAGCTTGGCCAGGGTTTCCGCGGTGGTGTCGCGCCGAGGCGATTCGTCGGTGGATACCGTCGTGGGCCCACCCTTTCCGGGTATCTGGACCGGCAGGATCTCATCCTTGAACTTGCCTGCATCGGTCGCGGCCACCGCTCTGCGGTGACTTTCGTAGGCAAAGGCGTCCTGATCCGCCCGGGTCACCCCCGCCTTGTCGGCGGTGTACTCGGCGTACTCCCCCATATGACAGCAGCCGAACGAGTCCCACAGCCCATCGTGGATCATGCCATCCACCATGGTCTGGTTCCCGGCCTTGATTCCGCCTCGCATCCCATAGACGTAGTGCGGGGCGCTCGACATCGACTCCTGCCCGCCGGCGACAATGCACTCCGCATCGCCGGCCTTGATGGCCTGCGCTGCGAGCATCACGGCCTTGAGGCCGGAGCCGCAGACTTTATTGATGGTGAGAGCGGGGATGGACGCCGGGAGGCCGGCGTGAATCAGGGCCTGGCGGGCCGGGGCCTGTCCCGCGCCCCCCTGGACCACCTGCCCCATGATGACTTCGTCCACCGACGCGGGCTCGATCCGGGCCCGCGCCACGGCTTCGCGGATGACCATGGCGCCCAGCTGTGGCGCGGTGAAAGACGCGAGGCCCCCCAGATAGCGGCCGATCGGGGTTCGGACGGCGGACACGATGACGGGGGTAATGCTATCGCTCACGTTGTGCGTCCAGTTCGAGGTTCGACTGCGCGGAAACTACGCGCGAAGCCGGTGTTTGTCACCGTCAGGGAGCCATGCGGCGGGTACGCACCTCCTCCCCCAGCCGGTCGATGAACCCGCCCACCGGCATCACTTCTTGCTTCTTCCCCGCCCCGCGTACGCGCAGGGCCAGGCTGTCCGACTCGGCCTCGCGCTGACCCACCACCGCCATGTAGGGAACCTTCTGCATCTCCCCCTCGCGGATCCGGTAATTCAGGGTTTCGCTGCGGTCGTCCACGTGGGCCCGGAAGCCGGCCTTCTTCAAACGAGCCGCCAGCTGCCGGGCCGCATCGGCCTGGGCATCGGAGATCGGAATGACGCGGACCTGCTCGGGTGCCAGCCATACGGGGAACGCCCCGGCGAAATGCTCGATCAGGTTACCGGTGAACCGCTCCAGCGTGCCGTAGATGGCCCGGTGAATCATGACGGGCCGGTGGGGCTTGTTGTCGGGGCCGGTGTACTCCAGCTCGAAGCGCTCCGGGAGGTTGAAATCCAGCTGGATGGTCGGCCCCTGCCACAGCCGTCCTATCGAATCGCGGAATTTGATGTCGATCTTGGGCCCGTAGAAGGCGCCGCCGCCCTCGTCGATCCGGTAGCCGATCTTCTTGCGATCCCACGCTCGCTGGAGAGTGCTCTCGGCCCGATCCCAGATGGCATCGTCGCCCAACCGTTCCGGGGGCCGGGTCGACACCTCAAAGTCCAGCTCGAACCCGAAGGTTTCCCGCACGAGACGGTCCACCTGGTCCAGGCAGAGGAAGATCTCATCCTCCACCTGGTCGGGGGTGCAGAAGATGTGGGCGTCGTCCATGGCCAGGCCTCGGACCCGCAGCAGGCCGTGGAGCACACCCGAGCGCTCGTTGCGGTAGACGTTCGCGACTTCCGACAGGCGGACCGGCAGGTCTCGATAACTCCGCTGCTGGCTCTTGTACACCAGCGCATGCATCGGACAGTTCATCGGCTTGACCCGGTACCGCACGTCCGCGGCCTCCTCGTGGCCCCCGGCCATCGGGGGATACTGATTGGCCTCGTACAGCGGTAAGTGGCCCGAAATCTTGAACAGCTCTTCCCGGGTGATGTTGGGGGTATAGACCAGATCGTAGCCGCTCTGGAGGTTGTCGTCTTCCACCGCACGGGTCAGGAGCCACTTGATCATGGCGCCCTTGGGGTGCCAGAACACCAGGCCCGGGCCCACCACTTCCTGGATGGAAAAGAGGTCCAGCTGCTTACCCAGTACCCGGTGGTCGCGCTTCCGCGCCTCCTCCAGGCGGTGGAGGTAGGCGTCGAGATCCTCCTTCTTGAACCACGCAGTGCCGTAGATCCGCTGCAGCATCTGGCGCTTCTCGTCACCGCGCCAGTAGGCGCCGGCGGCGTGCAGCAGCTTGAAATGCTTGAGCCGCCCGGTGCCGGGGATGTGCGGACCACGGCACAGATCCACAAACGGGCCGTCGGTGTAGACGGTGATGGTCTCGTCATCGCCCAGCTCGGCGATGCGCTCCAGCTTGAGCGGGTCATCGGCAAAGCGGCGCCGGGCTTCGGCCCGATCCACCACCTCCCGCACGAAGGGGAAGTCCCGCGCGGCCACTTCGGCCATCTTGGCCTCCAGCCGCTCGAGATCCTCCGGGGTGAAGGGCCGGTCGACCTGGAAGTCGTAGTAGAAGCCATCCTCGATCGGAGGGCCGAACCCGATGCCGGCGTTGGGAAACAGCTCCCGCACGGCGGTGGCAAGAATGTGGGCTGAGGAGTGACGCAGAACGGGAAGCGCATCGGCGTCACGCTCCGTCAGGATCGCCAGCGAGGCGTCCCGATCCAGCGGGCGGTCGAGATCGCGCACCTCGCCGTTGACCCGTGCGGCCAGCGCCGCCCGTGCCAGACCCGGCCCGATACTCTCGGCTACCTGACGCGCCGTAGTCCCGGAGGGCACCTCGCGCTGGCTGCCGTCCGGAAGAGTGATGCGGATGGAGCTCATGGAGTGGCTTCCTGAACCGTCGGCGGCACCACCGGTTCGGTGCTGGGCGCAAACCAGAAAAACAGCACGATGCCCGCGATGATGATCGCGGCCACCACCGCCCAACGGAGCAGCTCGGAGCCGGCCAGCTCGGTGCGATCCTTGTCCATGAGACGGTCCTGCAGTTGAGAGATTTTCCTGCTTTCAGATCGGAAAAAGGTTAACTTAATCGGAGAGCGAATTCTTCTGTAAGAGGTCCGCGTGAGTCGAAAAGATCAATTGAGCGGCGTGCAGATCTTCCTCTGGACCACGTTTGGGGTGGGGACCGGCCTGGTAGCCGGCTTCGCCTTGAGTGAATGGGTCGGCGGAGTGGACCAGGCCCGGGTCCGCCGTGCGGCGCGGCGTCTGGGCCACACCGCGCCAGCGCGTCACACCCCTGCAGCATCCGCGCGTGCGGTCGAAACCGCTCTTGGTGCAGAGCCCCGGCTGGCCGGCTGCACGCTGGAAGTCGTCCCCATCAGCCGTTCCAGCATCGAGCTGCGTGGCTGGGTGGGCGACCGGGCCGCGCGTACCCTGGCCGCCCGCGTGGCCCGCGCCGTGACCGGTATCGACACCGTCATCAACAGTATTCTGGTTCGCGGCGAAGACGACCGGGTCTTTCCCAGCAAGCGCGTCAACGATCAGAGCGCATGAGCGAACCGCTCGCCCCGCAATACAATCCATCATCGATCGAGTCCGACCTGTACCGCTGGTGGACCGAGCGCGGCCTGTTCTCGCCCGACGCCCGCGGCCCCGGAACCGGCCAGCCCTATGTGATCATGATGCCGCCGCCCAACGTGACGGCGATGCTGCACATGGGTCACGGCCTCAACAATACCGTGCAGGACGTGCTCATCCGCTTCGAGCGGATGCGGGGCCGCCGGGCCCTCTGGCTGCCCGGGACCGACCACGCCGGCATCGCCACCCAGAACGTGGTCGAGCGGGAGCTGGCCCAGGAGGGCCTGACCCGGTTCGACCTGGGGCGGGACGCGTTCGTCGATCGGGTGTGGGCCCACGTGCGGGAAACCGGCCCGGTCATTCTTGACCAGCTGAAAGCCATCGGCAGCTCGGCCGACTGGTCACGCACCTACTTCACCCTCGATGAAGGACTCTCCCGCGCCGTCCGCGAGGTGTTCGTCCAGCTGTATGAACAGGGCCTGGTCTACCGCGGCCACTACATCATCAACTGGTGCCCGCGCTGCCTCACCGCGCTCTCCAATGAAGAGGTGGAGAAGGACGAGGTGGACGGGCGCATCTGGCACCTGCGCTATCCCCTGGCCGACGGCAGCGGGCACGTGACCGTGGCCACCACCCGCCCGGAAACCATGCTGGGCGACACCGCGGTGGCGGTCCACCCCGGGGATGAGCGCTACCGG
>DASVGF010000135.1:0-2906 GCA_036379675.1 Gemmatimonadales bacterium
ATCGCCTATCGCCTGAGTCCTCGGGTCAGCCTGCTCCTGAGCCCCCAGGGCGATATTGCCTTCAGCGACGAGGACGAGGTCGGCACCAGCAACTCCTGGGTGTGGCCCTTCACGGCCGGCTTTCGCATCGGACTATAGAACCGGTCGGGCTTGGCAGCCGAACGGCCGGCGACTACGATGCATGCCGCATGCGGCCGTCACCCGCCTCCGGCGCTCTTTTCCTGACCATGATCGGCGCGGCCATCGGGTGCGGCGACGCTTCGCGCCCGAAGGCCGACGCCGGCACCTCGTCGCCGGCCGAGTCTCCTCCTCCCAAGCCCAAAGTCTGGGAGCCGAAGCCGATAGTGGCTCCGCCTCGCGACACGGTCGCCGACACGCTCGCGGCTCCCCGCGATACGGTGCCGCCGAAGCCCCATCCCCGCGGCCCGCGGCCGTTCGTCCTGAGCCCCGCCGATTCGGCGAGATGGCCGGTGGCCGGGCCGGCGCCGCTGGCCGGCGCCCTGCTGCCGGACCATCGAATCGTCGCGTACTACGGCAATCCCCGCTCCACCAGAATGGGCATCCTGGGCCAGGTCCCGCCCGACTCGATGCTCCCGCGGCTGGAGCAGGTGGCGATGCGCTGGGCGCTCGCGGACCCCGGCCGGAAGGTGATGCCCGCGTTGCACCTGATCGCGACCGTAGCGCAGGGCACCCCGGGGCCGGGGAAGAAGTATCGCCTGCGCATGGGTGACAGCGTGATCAACACCGTGGCGTCGTGGGCGGAAGAGCGCGGCTGGATCGTGTTCCTCGATATCCAGACCGGTCAGAGCACCGTGGAGGACGAGCTCCCACCGCTGCTGCCGTTCCTCCAGCGGCCGTATGTCCACCTCGCGCTCGACCCGGAGTTCGCGATGAAGGGCGGAGGCATTCCCGGGAGGCGAATCGGCACGCTCGACGCGGCCGAGGTGAATCACGCGATCGAGGTGCTGGGGAAACTGGTCACCGAGCACAAGCTGCCGCCAAAGGTGCTGCTGGTGCACCGGTTCACCCGGAAGATGCTGACCAACACCGACAGCATCCGGCTGGACCCGAGGGTGCAGGTGGTGATCCAGATGGACGGCTTCGGCGCGCCCTACCACAAGCAGGACGCCTACCGCTTCTGGATCTCGCCCTATCCGGTGGAGTTCACCGGCTTCAAGCTCTTCTACAAGAACGATCGGGAGCCGAAGGCCCGGACCCCGGGCTACGTGCCGAGCTGCGATCGGGTGACGTTCGAGCTGGTGGGATGTGGAGACGACGGGCTGATGACGCCGGAGCAGGTGGTCCGCAGTGTTTATCCGGTGCCGCTCTACGTTCAGTACCAGTGATCCTGTCACCCTGAGCGTAGCGAAGGGGACCATGCTTGAGATGGCCCCCTTCACTTCGTTCAGGGTGACAGCGTTTTCCGCTACCAGGGTGACAGCGTCTTCCGCTTCGCTCGCTTACTGCGCCATCGCCAGTGGCTTGACGTCGGCCTTATCCCACCACTTCCGGTACTCAGCGTCCACCTTCGCCGCCTCGGCGCCCTTGTTCTGCGCCTCCAGGCTCCGGGCCAGACCGTACAGCGACCAGCCGTTGTTGGGGTAGTGCACCAGGTCTTCCCGGTACAGCTTTTCCGCCACTGCCGCGTGCCCCATCGCGAGGTGCAGCCCACCGAGCTCCTGCCGGATCGGGTGATACCAGGCGGGCGGCTCGTCATAGAGCAGCTCGTCCTCGTACTTCATGGCCTGCTCCAGCGCCGCGATGCCGGCGGCGGTGTCTCCCCTGGCGATCGCGAGCTTGCCGGCCAGGTGGCGCTCGGCCAGGGACAGCAGCGCCTTCTGCGAGTTGATCCCGGCCGCGGCCTCTTTCGGCGTCGCCTGCGCGGCGGCCGCCACGCTGTCCCGCTCGGCCTTCGCCTCGTCGAGGCTGCCCTTCGCGGTGAACGCCAGGCCACGACCGTACCGCCACATCCCGGTCGCGTACTTGAGCGGCTCGGCCGGCGCGGGCTCGGCCAGCATCTCGTCGTACTTCCCGAACCGCACCAGCGACCAGTAGGGGGCGGGGAAGAAGTATTCCAGCGGCGGCGCCGCCTTCACCACGTCCACCGGCACGACTTTCACCAGCTCGCGCGACGCGTGGATCGTCTCGGCTCCCCGGCCCAGCTGGATCAGGCCGTACCACATCATGTGCCAGTTGTGCGGGTAGTACATGTACTGGTAGAACCCGGTCGGCTTCCGATCCTGCACGTAGGCCTGGTCCGCTTCCACCGCGTCGTGGTTGTGGTTCACGACCCGGTCGTAGTAGCCCACCCGCATGTAGATGTGCGACGGCATGTGGACCAGGTGCCCGGCCCCGGGGATCCGCTGCGCCATCTTGTCCGCGCACGGCAGCGCGCGGCCCGGCGTCGTCGACGCCTCCACGATGTGGATGTAGAAGTGACAGGCCCCCAGGTGCTCGGGGTACTGCTTCAGTGTGCGCTCGAGCGTGGTGACGACGTCCTGGGTGCCCGGCCGTGCCTTGGTCCCGCGCCCCTCCCAGTAGTTCCACGGGGAGAGATCCATCTGGGACTCGGCGAACAGCGTCTGCGCCTCGGGATCGTCAGGGTACTTCTTGGCCACGTTCTTCATGGCCTTGTTGTAGGCCGAGTCCAGGGGCGCCCGGTTCTCGACGGGCTCCGGGCCGTAGCGCTTGGCCATCGCCTGGATGATGTCCCGCTCGTACGGCATAGCCTTGGACGAGAGCTTCACCGCACGCTGGATCGCGGCGTAGGCCGGCCGGTACGCCCCCGTGTCCATGGGCGCGTTGATGTTGGGGCCCAGGGCGTAGGCGATCCCCCACCAGCACATCGCGCAGGTCGAGTCCTCGCGGGTGGCCTGGGTATAGGAGGCGATCGCCTCCTCGTGGTT
>DASVGF010000136.1:0-8657 GCA_036379675.1 Gemmatimonadales bacterium
GAGCGGACCGAGGAGCGGTGGCGGAGGTATCTGTCCCGCTGCCCACCGCCCGAGGGGCACCCGGCCCCGCCGCCCGGCTCGGCGCGTTCTTCTTCATCAAAATTGCAGGGGCGATTGCGATGGCCATCATCAGCAGAATCGCCCAGATGGTACGGCGGTCCATGGACTCAGTTCACAGAATCAGGGGACAGGGTCGAAGCCGCCCGGATGAAACGGGTGACAGCGGACGAGGCGGCGCGCCGCCAGCCAGCCGCCCTTGAGGGCGCCGTAGCGGGTGACCGCCTCGAGAGCGTACTGCGAGCAGGATGGGTGGAACCGGCAGTTGGGCGGCAGCGCGGGAGAGATGACCTTTTGATAGCCGCGGATGAGCGAGGCCAGAGCCCGTCCTGGCAGCTGCTGGAGCGGCACCGGTCACCCCGCACCGAGAACGGTCTCGCGCCAGGCCAGCAGCTCCGCCCTCAGCGCGTCGAAGCCGGCCGCATAGGCCTCCCGCCGTGCCCGGATGACGAGGTCCAGGCCGGGCTGCCGCGGCTGGATCTCCCGGCGCCACACCTCGCGCAGCTGCCGCCGCAAACGATTGCGGGCCACCGCGGACGACTGATGTTTGGGAACGATCAGTCCCATCCGTGGCTGGCCCGTTTGATTGTCCATCCAGATCATGTCCACGTGTTCGAAACGGCGGCGCCGGCCCTGAGTGAGGCAGCGGCGAATGTCCGACGCGCGCGCGAGCCGATGGGCTCGCGGCAGGCGCGCCGAATCCGTCAGGAGCCTCCGTGCTTGGACGGGAGCGACACGGTGAGCCGCTTGCGGCCCTTCTTCCGCCGGCGCGAGAGCACCGCGCGGCCCCAACGCGTGGCCATGCGGGCGCGAAACCCGTGCTTGTTGATCCGGCGCTTGTTGCGCGGCCGATACGACGGCTTCATCCCAAAATCCTCCCAAGTGAGCCGCGGAAGTTAGCTTGGGAGAAGGCATGGGGTCAAGACGGACGGGGGCGGAACGGGCGGAAAATGGGAGGCGGAAGAAACCGAGGCGGCAGCGCCTGAAAGAACAGCTGGGTCCGCCGACAATTTCGTCCCGCCTCTTCCGCCTTTTCCGCCGCTTTACTTTCCGCCGTTTTCCCCCTGTCAAGCCCCGATTGACTTTTCCACACCTCGCTCGTAACATCTCTCGCCCTTGAAAAATCCCTTCCGTTTTCGAGTACCGATGCAGCTGTCCGCAAAAGACGCCTGGAAGCGTATCCTCGATGAGGCGCATCGCGAACTTCCCGACCACACGATCCGGACGTGGCTCGAGCCCACCGAGGCTATCGCCCTGGATGAGGGGCGTCTCATCATCGGAGCTCCCGACCAGTTCGCGGTAGAGTGGAACGAGACCAAGCACGCGACGCTCCTCTCGCGTCTGGCCGAGCCGGTGCTGGGCCAGCCGACGTCCATCGTGTTCCGGGTCAACGAAGACCGCCAGAAGCGTCCCCAGATGGACTTCTTCGTGGCGCCCTCGTCTCCCGCGGCAGCCACAGCGCAGCTCAATCCCAGCACCCAGCCCCTCAACGAGCGCTACACCTTCGATACCTTCGTCATCGGCAAGTCGAACGAGCTTGCTGCCGCCGCGGCTCATGCGGCGGCGGAGTCACCGGGAAAGACCTATAACCCCCTCTTCATCTACGGGGCCACCGGTCTCGGCAAAACCCACCTGATGCAAGCCATTGCCCACATCGTCTGCGAGCGGCACCCGGAGACGCGGGTGCTCTACGTCGGCGCCGAGCAGTTCATCAACGAGGTCATCGAGAGCATTCATAGCCGGACCATGCCCGAGTTCCGGCGTCGCTACCGCACCGACGTGGATCTCTTCCTGGTGGACGACGTGCATTTCCTGGAGGGCAAGGAGATGACGCAGGAGGAGTTCTTCCACACCTTCAATGCGCTGTACGAGGGCAACCGGCAGATCGTCCTCACCTCCGACCGGCCCCCCAAGGAGCTTCCGGGCCTGGAAGCGAGGCTGGTGAGCCGGTTTGAGTGGGGCATGGTAGCCGATATCGGCCAGCCCGACCTGGAGCACCGGATTGCCATCCTGCGCAAGAAGCAGGAGCAGGATCACCTCGAGCTGACCATCCCGGACGATGTCCTCCGGTTCATTGCCGAGCACGTGCGCTCCAACGTGCGCGAGCTCGAGGGCTGTATCATTAAGTTGCTGCTGTTCGCCTCGTTAAAGCACAAGGAAGTGTCGATCGAGCTGGCGCGTGAAGCGCTGTCCGACAAGATCCGGCCCGGCGAGGATGGGTTGGCGGCTCCCAAGGCGCTGCCCTCCATCAACAAGGTGCAGGAGGTCGTGGCGCGGCGCTGGGGTGTCACGCCCGAGGGTCTCCGCTCCAAGGCTCGCATCAAGACTCTCACCGTGCCGCGGCAGATCGCGATGTACCTCGCGCGAGAATTGTTGGAGATGCAGCTGGTTGAGATCGGACAGGCGTTCGGCGGGCGCGACCACTCGACCGTCATTCACAGCGTAGACAAGGTCAGCCGGCAGATGTCGCGCGATCGCGGATTCCGCGAGCGGGTGGAGCATGCGCGCCAGGAGTTGTGCGCAGAATAATCCCCGCACTATCCAGTGCCTGTGGGAATTCTGGATTGCAGTGGAGATCGACGCAGGCGGAACGGCACCGTCCCCAACGTTCACAGCCTGTCTACAGCGGTGAGAGGTCGTAAGTGCGAGTGAGCGGGTTGGTTGTCGCGCTGCTCCACATTTCCAGAGCCTCTACTACTGCTGCTAAGTATTTTAAATGGAAGAGTAGTATCTGATCATAGCGTCCCGAGGAGCGGCATGAAGCTCACGATCACACGAGAGCAACTCCAGGAAGGTCTCGTTGCAGTCGCAGCCAGCGTGCCTGCCAAGACGACGCTGCCGATCCTGTCGAACATCCTGCTCGAGGCAACCAAGGACGGCATCCGCCTCTCGGGCACCGATCTCGACATCTCGGTCAGCACCACCGTCTCGGCATCGGTCGATCAGGAAGGCGCCATCACGCTGCCGGCGCGTAAGCTGGTCGAGATCGTTCGTGAGCTTCCCACCGCGGCCATCCGTCTCACGGCCTCGGGCGAGCAGCGGGTCACCATCGAGTGCGGCCGGTCGCGCTTCCGGCTGCTCGGGCTTCCGCGAGAGGAATTTCCCGCTTTTCCCAGCGTCAAATTCGAAGGCGGATGGCGCATCGCCTCGAGGGAGCTGCAGAAGCTGATCGGGCACGTGGCGTTTGCCGCCAGCACCGAGGAGAGCCGCCCCATTCTCAACGGAGTCCTGTGGGAGCTCCGGCCCGAGCGGATGCGGATGGTCGCCACCAACGGCCACCGGCTTGCTCGCATGGACGTTCCCACGGCCGAGGCTGGCGGTGCCTCTCAGGCGGACCTCATCGTGCCGCCCAAGGCGCTGGAGCAGATTCGCCGGCTCTTCGGCACCGACGAGACCGTTGAGATAGCGCGCAGCGAGAACCACCTCGGCTTCCGCACCAGCTCCACCCAGGTCTTTACCCGGCTGATCGAGGGCCCCTATCCCAATTACGAGCAGGTGATTCCGCGGGAGAACGACAAGGTGGCCACGGCCGATAAGACGGCCCTGACCGCGGCGCTCCGCCGCATGAGCATCGTGGCCAGCGACCAGACCCATCGGATCCGCATGGCGTTTGCCAACGGCTCCTGCAAGCTCTCGGTCCAGACGCCGGACCTGGGAGAAGCCCAGGAGGAGCTCAACGTGAGTTACGAGGGCGATCCGCTCGAAATCGGGTTCAACGCCGCGTATCTGCTCGAGATCCTGAAGTACATCCCCACCGATGAAGTGCGGATGACGTTCAAGGCGCCCGAGCGGGCCGCAACCTGTGAGCCGGTCGGCTGGGACGACCCCGCCAGCTATCTGGCCTTGGTGATGCCGTTGCGTTTAGTAGATTAGTCAGGAGTCCGACTTCCGACTCCCGACCCACGCGAGGCCCACCATGGCAGACATTGAAGACTCCACCCAGTTCGATTCGTTCGAGAGCTCACAGCAGGGCCACGGAGGCTTCGTGGCCTTGGCGGTGCTGGCGGCTGCCATCGGCGCTGGCGCCGCGGTGCTGCTGGCGCCGGAAGAAGGCGCCAAGACCAGAAAGCGGGTGCGGAAGGGACTCCAGAGCCTGAGAGGGGACGCGGGAGAGACGATCGCCCAGCTGCAGCGCGATATCCGCAGGCGGAGAAATCAGTCTCGGCGGGAAAAGCGGGTCATCGCCTTGTCGGGACTGCTGATCGGCGCAGGCCTGGCATCGGTGCTGGCCCCGGTGAGCGGGCCCGAGACCCGGCGGCGACTGGGCGGCACGCTGAGCCGCATCAAGGTGGGGGCCATCGATCGCCTCGACCGGATCCGGGAGCGGGCGGCCGAGCCTGTCTCCCAAGGGGCCGAGACTAACGCTTCGGCTGGCGGAGCGGAGTAATTACGTAAGTGCCGGTTTGCTTCACCGGGACGGTCTGACCCACGGCCGGCACGGTGATGGTCATGTTGCCGGCGTCGGTGCCCTGGGCCGACACGAGATAGCCATCCTGACTCAGATAGTGAACGGCGGTCCTGCTGCCGGTCGCCGTCATCTCGAGCTGCTGGTCGAACTGCGTCCCCTTTCCTGACCGCTCGTAGGTTCCGTTGCTCTCCAGCTTGATGGCCTTTCTGGCGCGAGCATCGTCGCTCTCGCTGGCCCGATAGTGGGTAAGGGCCCGCTCGGTGGCCTCGAACGCATCCGCCTTGAGCGGCACCTCGGTCGTATCCGTCCACTCCATTCCGGCGCGAACACCACCAGGCGGGAGCCCGGGAAAGAGGCTCCGGAGGTTGGTGCCTACCTGATCGCCCAGGGTGCTGGACCGGTCCGCCGTCATGGCCGAGAGGCGCCCTTCCGGCGTCAGCTTCGCGGTCCAGCGCGTGCCGCGCGCGGGCGTGAGCGAGTCGAGCACGGCGGGGACGCCACCCGCCGAAGCCTGGAGTGAGTCGAGAACAATGGTGGCGAGATAGCCTGCCGTATCGGGGGCAATCATGACCCGGAGGTAAGCCGTGCGATCGATTGACTGGAGCTGATTGGCCCCGCCGGGAAGCTGCAGGTTGAGGCTGTCGTGCCGCTGGAGAGTGTACGCCGCTTCGCGCACCGGCCGGTAGATGACACCGGTGGGCGCCGGAGTGGTCGGCGTTGGCGCGCCGGGCTCCGGTGTCGGACCCCGTGGCTCCCCGGTCCGGGAAGTGGCCGATGAGCATCCGCCCAGAGCAAGAGCGAGCAGGACCGCGCGAGCGGGCTTCACCTGGCACCGGCTCATTTGAGGGTGGTGACCGTGGTCTTCTGCGCGATGGTAATGGGCAGGGGCTCGGGCGCGAACGGGCCCGAGATTCTGAGGGAGGACTGCTGCTGCCAATTGCCCCCCAGATAGCGGCCATCGGTGCTCACGTAATAGGCGCCCTTGCCGGTGCCGTTTCCTTCGATTTTGGCCGGACCGCTCGGCGTGGGCTGCGTGCCCGCCACCGAGGAGCTGAAGTCCTCCACGATCCTGACGGCCTTGCGGGAATTCCTGGTTTCGTGGGCGGCCGCCTTGTAGGCGCTCACCCTTCGCACCGTGACACTGTCGGCGCCCACGCCGTTCACCTTGGCGGTGGTATCGGTCCAGCTGTCGCCTACCTTCAAGCCGCTGCGGGTCCAGGGGAAGAAGTCACTCAGGAGTCCCTGAACCTGGGCGGCGGCCCCGGTGCTGGAGGTGGCCTCCAGACCGGACGGCTTGCCGGACTTCTGCACGAAACCGCGGAACTCCGCCCCTCGTGCGCTATCCAGGACCGCCGCCGGTATCGGCGTCGCGCTGTCTCCCCGCATCGAATCCACCACCACCCGCAGGGTCTTTCCACCGGCGCTATCGGCCAGCGTGACGGTGACGAAGCTCGAGGTGTTGAAGGAGATGCTCTGCTTGGCTCCGCCGGCGGCGCTGGCGTCGATCTCCTGGGTCAGCGACTGGTCAATTCGATACTTGGTGACGCTGGGCGCCCGATCGAGGCTGGGAAGGATCAGAAGGGTGGCGAGCGCACTGAAGTACGCGGAGCGTGGCATCTAGGTTTCCTGATTCGAGGCGTTTGGCCAGCAAAAGGTAATGGGCTCAGGTCCCGAAAACCAACAGCCCCCCGGGGTTTAGCCGGAGGGCCGCCGCTGGCTGAGCCGTAAGCCGAGTTCTGTTTCTCCTGAGATCCAGGAGAGATGGTCATCTGTCTGGGATGGCCGTCACCGGCCACCTCTAGCAGCCTACCCGCGGCTATAACGGTGTGGGTCACACCTCGCCGCCTATTTGGCCTTGCTCCGACTGGGGGTTACCGTGCCACCGCTGTTACCAGCGGTGCGGTGGGCTCTTACCCCACCGTTTCACCCTTACCCACCTCGCGGTGGGCGGTCTGTTTTCTGTGGCCCTGTCCGTCGCCTTTCGGCGCCCAGGCGTTACCTGGCAGTCTACCCGTTGGAGCTCGGACTTTCCTCGAGCGCCTTGCGGCACCCGCGACCACCGTGCTCAACCAGTGGACGTAAGTTAACAACGTGAGCGGTAAGCGGTAAGCGGTAAGAGGTAAGCGGTGTTCCGATGCCTCCCGCTCACCGCTAACCGCTCACCGCTTACGTAGTTACCCCGAGTACCCGACCCTCGCCAGACCGCGCCGGGCCTGGTCGATAAACGGTTGCAGCTCCGGATCGGCCGACCTCCACTGCTTCATCACTCGCTGGTACTCCTCCCGCGCCTCCGCCCGGCGGCCCAACCGCTCGTAGGCCGCCCCCCGCAGGAGCCGGACCCGTCCCAGCATGCCCCACCGGGAATCGAATCCGGCGGTGTAGAGGTTGGAAGGCTCGAACCCCTCCAGCACCCGGAGCGCGGTTTGATAGTCGCCCAGGAGATAATAGGCCTGGGCCGCATAGGGCCGGCTGTACACCGGATACATGTGTTTCTTGGCGGCGGTGTCCGGCTCGGCGAGCGCGCGCCGGGCGGCCGAGGAATCTCCGCGGCTCACTGCCAGGAGCGCTCGAACCTCTTTCGGCGGCGGCTCCCCCGACATCGCCTGGAGCTCGGTGAGCGCCGTGCTGTCGCCCGCAAGTCCGGTGAACAGCCCGACTGCCGCGCTGGCCCCGGTGTGCACCAGGTGCTTCCGCTTTTCGGCCGGGCCCATCCGGCTGGCCTCGGCGGCGCTCTGCCAGATCTGCCGGAGAGACGATGCGGGCGCACCGGCCGCGCTGTAGAGCTCCGCAAGCATGGCCCGCCGCCATGAGTCGCCTTTCAGGTCGCCCGCAGCCCACTCAGGTTTATGGGAAACCTCCCGGCGCACCTGGTCGGCCAGCTCGATCGCCTTGGCGGCGTTGTCGAGATCGCCTTGATAGGCAAAGACATTGGCTGCGGCGACGATGTCCGCCAGGACGCCGGGGACTCCCTGGTACGAGCGGAAATCCTTCGGAGCAACACTGTCGAGAGCGGTCCGCAGCTGGGCGGCGGCCTGATCGATATCTCCCCGGGCAAACCGAATCCGGGCCTCGACAAAGGGGACCTCAGGATGGAGCGGCGTGATCGCACGAAATCGCTGGACCTCGGAGAGCGCCGCCTGATAGTTGCCCGCGGCCACGTACGCGTTGACCATGGCCCCGTGCGCCCGGAACGTGGTGGGCTGGGTGCTCACCCAGCTCCGGGCCGAGCTCAGCGCCTCGGCCCGGGCGCGGCGCACCGACGCATTCACGGTGACGCTGTCCATGGTGGGGCCGTTGGAGCTGCGGGTGATCGCGAAGGAATCCCCTGGAAGCAGCGCATACAGCGGATTGGTGACGGCCGCCTCGCCGAGCATGGAGTGGATATGCTCGTAGGCCAATGCGTAGTTGGGATCCAGGGCGAGGGCGCGCTTGAATGCCCGCATCGCCTGGGTCCAGGCCGGTCCCTGATCACGTCCCTCGTCATCATGGTACCAGGCATCTCCCAGCCCGTACCAGGCATCGGCATCGCCGGAGTCACGGGCGAGGAGCTGCTGATATAGGGCACGGGCCTCCGCATTCTGGCCGCCCAGGAACGAGCGAAACGCGTTGAAAACCGTGCGCTCGTGCACCGGGAGGTTTCCCGAATACGACGTTGCCCGCGTCATGGCCCAGTTGGCGAGCGAGTCTTCGGTGCCCGCGATCCACCCACGGGTAAGCGCCAGCCGGTAGTAGGCCAGCCCAAATGTGCTGTCCAGGCCAATGGCGCGTTGGAGACTTTGCTCGGCGCCAATGAGATCCCAGCGGTTCAGCTGCTCCACTCCCGCCAGGTAGGCCCGGAACGCCTCCAGCGACTGGGTCGTGGACCGGGCCAGGCCAATGCGGATTTCATTGGGGGCGCCTGAGAGGTCCAGGAGCTTGGCGGCGAGTGCGTCGAACATGGGCCGCACGTCGGACCCGGGTCGGTCGTCCACCTGCGCCACGTCCACCCGCCTGCCGCTGGCCACATCGAAGACCCGAGCGGTCAGATGCAGCGAATCGCCCGCCGGGGTGAAGTCGCCCAGCACTACGGTCCAGACCCCGGCTTCGCGAGCCAGCCGCCGCGCCATGTCCAGCCCGATGTCGTCGCCCACCTTGAGGCGGTGGCGCGCGAGCAGGTCATGCAGCCGCTCATGGTCTACCACCGAAAGGTCGT
>DASVGF010000137.1:0-16444 GCA_036379675.1 Gemmatimonadales bacterium
CACCCCGGGCGATCACCCCAAGCGCACCTTCTTCCTGAACAGCGGGGCCGAGGCGGTCGAGAACGCCATCAAGGTGGCGCGCTCGTTTACCGGCCGGCAGGCCGTGGTCTGTCTCGAGCACGGGTTTCACGGAAGAACCAACCTGGCGCTGGCGCTGACCTCCAAGGTGTTGCCCTACAAAAAGGGTTTCGGCCCGTTTGCCCCTGAGGTCTACCGGATCCCGTTTCCATATTGTTACCGGTGCGGCGAAGGAAGTAAGAGGGCAGGAGGAGAAGGGGGCTGTTGCATGGCCAGCCGCGAGCGGCTGGAGCAGATCTTTGCCGGCACTGTCGACCCCGATTCGGTTGCCGCGATCATCATGGAACTAGAGTTGGGCGAGGGCGGGTTTGTCCCGGCTCCGAAGGAGTATGTCGCAGAGCTGGCCCGGTTCGCCCGTGAGCATGGCATCCTCTTCATCGCCGACGAGATCCAGACCGGGTTTGGTCGTACCGGGAAGCTCTTCGCCTCCGAACATTACGGGCTGGTGCCCGACATCATCACGACGGCCAAGTCACTGGCGGGCGGACTTCCTCTGGCGGCGGTGACCGGACGCGCCGACGTTCTCGACGCCGCCCAGGTGGGCGGCCTCGGCGGAACCTACGGCGGGAACCCGCTGGCCTGCGCCGCCGCCCTGGCCGTGCTGGATGTCATGGAGGCCGAGCATATCCCGGCCCGAGCCGCGCGGATGGGGGAGCGGGTCAGGGCGCGCTTTTGCGAGTGGGCCACGAGATACGATTGCATCGGCGATGTCCGGGGGCTCGGCGCCATGATCGGAATGGAGCTGGTGGCCGATCGCGCGACCAGGGCTCCGGAGAAGGCGCTCACCCAGCGGCTCCTCGCGGCCGCGCTGGAGCGCGGGCTCATTCTGCTCTCGGCCGGCACCTTCGGTAATACGGTGCGGGTGCTGGCACCGCTCACCACCCCGGACGAAATCCTCGACGAGGGCCTCGATGTCATGGAGCAGGCCCTGGACGCTGTTGTACTGATCCCACCATTCCGGTAAACGAGTGCTGCACTCTTGACCGCCTCTCCGAAGGGCCCACCCGTCGTACAATTCGCCGGCGTTTCCAAGAGCTTCGGGGAGCAGAAAGCCGTGGACAATGTCTCCTTCGACATTTACCGGGGGGAGTTCTTCTCCATCCTGGGGCCCTCCGGGTGCGGCAAGACCACGACGCTCAGGTTGCTGGCCGGCTTCGAGGAGCCGGACGAGGATGGCGGCCAGGTAAAGCTGCTGGGGCAGACGGTCAACAAGAAACGGCCCTACGAACGCCAGGTCGCCATGGTGTTTCAGAACTACGCCCTGTTTCCTCACCTCTCGGTCGAGCGGAACGTGGCCTTCGGCCTGGAACAGCGGAAAGCCCCCAAGGCTGAGATCGCCGAGAAGGTGCGGCGCGCCCTCGAGATGGTGCGGCTGCGCCCGGAGGTCTTCTCCCGTCGCATGCCCGGCCAGATCTCCGGTGGGCAGCGGCAACGCGTCGCCCTGGCGCGCGCCCTCGTGCTCGAGCCCGCCATCCTCCTGCTCGACGAGCCGCTCGGCGCCATCGACCTCAAGCTCCGGAAGGAGATGCAGCTCGAGCTCAAGGCGCTCAACAAGCAGCTCGGCACCACCTTCGTGTATGTCACCCACGACCAGGAAGAGGCGCTCACCATGTCGGACCGGATTGCCGTCATGGACAACGCCCGGGTGGCCCAGTTGGGCACGCCGGCCGAGATCTACGAGAACCCTCGCACGGCGTTCGTGGCCAAGTTCATTGGGGAGTCGAATTTCTTCGATGGGACGGCGGAACCGCCTGCCCCGAGCGGAGCGAGGGGGCAGGACGGGGGAACGCGGCCAGGCGAAGCGCCAGCAACCCGGCAGGTGAGGATGGCGGAAGGCAGGACCTTTCGCGTGCCGGAGCATTCCTCCCTGCAGGAAGGCAAGGCGGTCCGCATTGCGGTGCGGCCCGAGTGGATGGACGTGACCAGGCCCGATGCGGTGCCTCCGGGAGAAAACGCGCTCGTCGGAACCATTCGCGACATCATCTACCTGGGTGAGACCATGCATGTGATCGTGACGGTCCCCGGCTCCGGTGACATCACGGTGGCGGTCCGGAATGAGGGGCAGCTCATCAAGCCGCTGGCCTGGAAGCGGGGAGAAGCGGCGGCCGTGGCGTGGCTGCCGGAGGACTGCCAGATCCTGGAGGACGAGTAGTGGCGGGCCTGCGGGAGCGGGGGCTCGCCTGGCTGTATACCCGGCCCGAGGCGCGCGCCTGGGCGCTGCTGGCCCCGGGTGGGTTCTGGCTGCTGGCGTTCTTCCTCGTCCCCATCCTCATCATGCTGGTCTACAGCTTCATGCCGCGGGGTATCTACGGCGGTGTGGAGCCGGGCTTTACCCTGGAGCACTATCGGCGGTTCTTCGACCCGCTGTACCTCGAGATCCTGCAGCGGACCTTTGCCTGGTCCATGGCCTGCACCCTCATCTGCCTGCTGCTCGGGTATCCCGTGGCCTACGTGATCGTGCGCAGCGGGCGCTGGCGGACGCTCCTCCTGTTCCTGGTCGTGTTGCCGTTCTGGACCAGCTTTCTGGTGCGCACCTTCGCCATGATCTTTCTCATGCGGGACACCGGCCTGATCAACAACTGGATGATGAAGCTGGGCGTGATCGATGAGCCCATGACCCTGCTCTACACGCCGTTTGCCGTGATGGCGGGACTCGTGTACGGCTTTCTGCCCTTCATGATTCTTCCCATCTACGCCTCGCTGGAGAAGCTGGATCATTCGCTGCTCGAGGCGGCGGAGGTGCTGGGCGCCCGGCCGGGTGCCCGCTTCCGCCGGGTCACGCTGCCCCTGTCCATGCCCGGCGTCGTGGCGGGCTGCCTGCTCGTGTTCATTCCCGCGCTGGGCTCGTTCCTCACGGCCGACCTGCTGGGGGGGGCCAAGCAGGTGATGATCGGAAACCTGGTTCAGAACCAGTTCTCCTCCGCCCGCAACTGGCCGTTCGGGTCCGCGGCCTCGTTCATCGTCATGGCGCTGGTCCTCGCCGCCGTGATGCTATACCTCCGGGTGAAGGACCGCAGTCCCAGCGGGCAGCCGCTCGGATGAGCTCCCGGATTCCCCGATGGCTGATCCTCGTGGCTGGCGCGGTGTACTTCTTCCTGCACCTGCCGGTCCTGGTACTGGTGGTCTTCTCCTTCAACGATTCCAAGTTCTCGGTAGACTGGCAGGGATTCACCTGGCAGTGGTACCAGCGGCTCCTCGAGCGGCCCGACATTCTCCAGGGGCTCAAGGCCAGCCTGATTGTCGGCCTCGGTGCCACGATCATCTCGGCGATCCTGGGTACTCTCCTCGCGCTGGCGCTGGGCCGCCAGCGGTTCCGCGGCCGCCGAGCGTGGGAAGGCTTCCTCTATGTCCCCATCGTCACGCCCGAGATCGTGGTAGGTATCTCGCTGCTGCTCCTCTTCGCGCTGCTCAAATTCCCCCTGGGACTTGCCACTATCACCGTCGCCCATGTGGCATTCTGCATCTCGTTCGTGGTGATCGTGGTACTTGCCCGGATCCAGGGCATGGACGAGAACCTGGAAGAGGCGGCCATGATCCTCGGCGCCGACGAGATCACCACCTTCTGGAAGATCACGGTCCCGCAGCTCTGGCCTGGCATCCTGTCGGGTGCGCTGCTGGCGTTCACCATGTCCTTCGACGACTTCGTGATCACCTCGTTCGTCTCAGGCCCCGGTTCGTCCACCCTGCCGATCGTGGTCTACGGCATGGTCCGGAAGAACGTCGAGCCCAGCATCAACGCCATCAGCACGATCATCCTGCTGGTGACCGCCATCCTGATCTATCTGGCGGACCGACTGGCGCGGGGGAAGTAGCGGCGCGAGGCTGAGGGGGTAGACGGGTAAGGGGAAGGAAACCCGAGTAGCCGGAAAGAGGCCGTCAGGATAATGCTCGAGCGTTGTCTCTGGACCGAAGCAGTCCCGCGTACCCGCCTCCCCCCTCGCCCGCTGCCGAGCACCACCGACGTGGCAATTATTGGAGGCGGGTACACCGGGCTCGCCGCGGCCCGGGCCCTGGCCCGCAACGGGGTGGACGTGACGTTGCTGGAGCGCCACGAGCTCGGCTGGGGGGCCAGCAGCCGGAACGGCGGCTTCGTGCTTCCGGGGTTCAAACCCGAGATGGAGGAGCTGGCCCACATGGTGGGTCCGGATCGCGCCCGCCGGATGTTCGAGCTCTCGCTCGAGGCGGTGCGCTTCCTGGAGGAACTCATAGCCGAAGAGGGAATTGCGTGCGACTTTGTTCGCTGCGGGTCGGTGACGCTCGCCGCCAAGCCGGGTCATCTGCCGGCCTTGGAGCAGAGCGGCCGGTTCCTCCGTAACCGGCTCGGATATGAAACCGAGCTGATTGCCGGCAAGGACATGGCTCAGGTAATCGGGTCCCGCCGCTACGCGGGTGCGCTGCTGGATCCGGGGGGATGCTCGCTCCAACCGGTCCGCTACCTGCGCGGACTGGCGTTGGCAGCGGAGCGGGCGGGCGCTCGCCTGCTGGAGGAAACCGAGGTGGTCCGTCTGAAGCGTGGCCCCGGCGGCTTCGACGTGACGACCCGGCGGGGGACCGTTCGAGCCAGGAAGGTTATGGCGGCGACGAACGGCTATACTCCAGCGGCTCTGGCTTCACTGCGCCGGCGGGTGGTGCCGATCGGCAGCTACATCATTGCTACCGAGCCACTCGAGCCGGGACTCGCCCGGCGGCTGATCCCGGGCTGCCGGGTGCTCAGCGATACCAAGCACCTGCTCTACTACTTCCGGCTTTCACCGGAGGGACGCATGGTCTTTGGCGGCCGGGCGTCGTTTACCCCGGCCAGCCCCAGGCGCAGCGCGGCGATCCTGGAAGCGGGCATGCGGGAAGTGTTTCCCGAGCTCGCGGACGCCGCCATTGAGTACGTCTGGTCGGGGAAGGTGGCGTATCCCATGGACCACCTGCCTCACGCCGGCACGCTCGGCGGAGTGCATTACTCGATGGGCTACTGCGGCCACGGCGTGGCGCTCGCGACCTACCTGGGCACCCGTATGGGCGAGGTGCTCGCGGGGACCGGTGAAGTTCCTGATCTGGGCGGGAAGCGGTTCAAGGCGATACCGTTCTTCAATGGCTTTCCGTGGTTCCTCCCGTTGGTGGGAGGCTATTATCGAGTCCGCGACTGGTTGAGTTAGGGCTTTACAGGATCACGACTCCAACCGAGGAGACAGTTCCGTGAGCAAACGTCAGGAAATCGAGCGCCTGGTGGAACAGCTGCAACGCGGCGGGGTCTCGCGGCGTGAGTTCGTCTTCCGGGCCGCAGGCCTCGGTCTCAGCTTGAGCTCCGTCGGGCTGCTGCTGAACGCCTGCAAGGGGAAGGAAGGCGGTGCCGCGGCCGGTGACAGCACGGCGGCCCAGGCCGCCATGGCCGACCTGGGCCCGATCGAGAAGGAGCTGCACATTTACAACTGGTCGGATTATATCGCGGAAGATACGGTGCCGAACTTCGAGAAGGAGTTCGGGGTCAAGGTCACCTATGATACGTACGAGAGCAACGAGGAGATGGTGGCCAAGCTGCAGGCCGGGGCCAGCGGCTACGACATCGTCGTCCCGAGCGGCTACATCATCCCGGTCATGGTCGCCACCGACCTGATCAGCCCGGCGAACAAGAAGTACATCACCAACTGGGGCAATGTGTCGCCCATCTTCCAGAATCTGGCGACCGACCCGGGCAACAAGTACACCGTGCCCTGGCAATGGGGAACGACCGGGATTGCCTACCGCACCGACAAGGTCAAAACGCCGGTCGACAGCTGGGCGATCTTCCACGACCGGAAGTTCAACAAGAAGCTGACGATGATGGACGACGGACGGGAAGTGATCGGGGCCATGCTGCGCTACCGGAGCCACTCCCTCAACTCGACCGATCCGGCCGAGCTCTCGCAGGCCAAAGCGGACGCGATCAAGGCCGGCGACAACCTGAAGGCATGGATCTCGGCTCCGGTGAAGGCCCAGTTGATCTCCGGCGATGTCTGGATTTCCCAGCTCTGGAACGGCGACACCACGCAGGCGAAGGCCGAGCAGCCGAACCTGGCCTACGTCATCCCGAAAGAAGGGTGCACCATCTGGGGCGACTCGATGGTGATCCCCAAGAATGCTCCGAACAAGCGGGCGGCGCACGAGTGGATGAATTACATCCTCCGCCCCGAAGTCGGCGCCGCGCTTTCCGAGGCCACCGGCTATGGAACACCCAACGCGGCCGCGGCCAAGGTCATGAAGAACCCGGTGCCCTATCCCACCGAGGAAGAGCTGAAGCGGCTGGAGTACCAGGTCGACCTCGGCAAGGATACGGAAACGTGGGATCGGATCTGGACCGAGATCAAATCAGCCTGAAGGAGCGCCGATTAATTGCGGTTACCGAATGAGCAGGTGCTGGCGCACACCCGGCGTTACCTCGACCTGATCGGGGGCCGGGAGCTGTCCACCGCGGAGAAGCAGGCCTTCATTGCGGAAACGGTCGAGAGCTACGAGAAGTACTACAACCGGGGGTTCATCGGCTACCGGAAATCGGTCACCGAGGCCGGGCAGTTCGCGGCCCTGGAGTGGGCGGGCCAGGGCTCCCTGTTGTACGACCTGCTGGGACGGGAATACATCGATTGCCTCGGCGGCTATGGCATCTTCAGCGCCGGGGTAAACCATCCCAGAATCGTGAAGGCCGTCACCGACCAGATGCAGCGTATGGCTCTCAACAGCCAGGAGCTGCTGGAGCCGTGGCGGGCCGCGCTGTCCAAGGTGCTGGCGGAAGTGACGCCGGGAGACCTGCAGAACTCGTTCTTCATTAACAACGGTACCGATGCCATCGAAGGCGCCATCAAGCTCACCCGGCTCTACACCAGGAGAAACACCTTCATCTCCGCCATCGGGGGCTTCCACGGGAAGTCCATGGGCTCGCTCTCCCTGATGGGGAAGGCGTCCTTCCGCGAGCCCTTCATGGGCGGGCTGCAGGACGTGCGCTTCATCCCCTACGGCGATGCCGACGCCCTGGAGCACGAGTTTGCCCGCTGTGAGGCCGTGGGCGTGCAGATCGCCGGCGTGGTCCTGGAGCCGGTCCAGGGTGAGGCCGGCGGGGTAGTGCCGCCTCCCGACTTCTTCCCCCGGGCTCGGGAACTGTGCACCCGCTATGGTGCGCTGCTCATCGCGGACGAGATCCAGACCGGGATGGGCCGCACCGGCAAGCTGTGGGGGGTGGACCACTGGAACGTGGTTCCCGACATCCTGTGCGTCGGTAAGTCGATCGGCGGCGGAGTCATGCCGCTTTCGGCCTTCATCTCCACGGCGAAAATCTGGGAGGTGATGATCCCCAACCCGATCATCCATTCCACCACGTTCGGCGGGAATCCGTTGGCCTGCGCCGCGGGCCTCGCCGCCATCCAGGTGACGCTGGAGGAGGACCTCCCGGGACAGGCCGCGCGGAAGGGTGAGTTCCTCCTCCGCGAGCTCGGGTGCCTCCGTGACAAATACCCGGCCGTGCTGGAGGAGGCCCACGGGAAGGGGCTCCTGATCGGAATGGAATTCCCGGTACAGGAGATCGGGTGGAAGGTGGCTTCGGGATTGTTCAAGCGGGGAGTGCTGGTGGCGGGCACCTACTCCAAGGCCCAGGTGATCCGGATCGAGCCGGCCCTCGGCATCCCGATGGAGCTGCTTTCCGAGATGCTGAGCCGGCTCGAAGACACCTTCCGCGAGGTGGCCCGGACCGTCTGAGACTACTCCTCTGCCGGCGCCTCTCCCAGCGCCCTGGACCAGCTGATCGACACGCCGCCCCAGAGCTTCACGTCCTTATCCAGGTTCGATGGGGACGTGATTTTCGTGATGTCATCCCCGTTGAGCTGGAAGTGAACGACCGGCGTAATCGAAAAGGCCCCCGCCGTGAACGGCACCCCGGCCGACAGATCGAGGTGGGTAAACCCATCGTCGACAAAGTTGGCAGACTCATCGGACAGCGGATCATCGGGCAGCCCCTGACCCGCGCTGAACCCCACCACAGCACCAAGGTCAACGGACACCTTCTCGCTGGCTGCAACAGAGTGGCTCACCGCCCCCTCGAGGTACGCTCCTTTGATCTTGTCGACGTCGTAATAGACCGACAGCTCGGGGCTGAGTGGAGCATCGAATCCGACCTTGCCGTAGATCTCAACCGTATTTGCGTCGCTGGTCAGCAGGAAGAAGTCGTTTGGCGCGTTCTCGTCATTCGGGTATATGTAGGCCGTCACGCCCCCGGTCAGCGTCGCTTTCCCCACTCCGAAGCTCACCTCGGCAAACGGATCGAACTCGGCGAAGTTGAACCCGGACGATCCGCCGCTTTCGCTGATGTCGTCCGCCAGGTCGTCGTACTTCCCGATGTCGATATTGGCCCACCCGCCCACCGTCACTTCGGCCGCGCCGGCGGGGAAGGTGACGTACACGGCCGGCTGCAGCACCGGCTTGTTGGTGAGACTGATCCCGCGCCAGACATAGGAGCTGAACAGATCAACATCCACGCCGAGCGTGGCTTGGCCGTGGCCCGGGGTCGCGCCGATCAGCGCGCCGGCAGTGACTAGCGCTACTCCTACGACGTTCGCTCGCTGCATGATGGTCTCCCAGGAACCGGGGAAAGGATGCACCACTACAAAAAGGGCCCGCGTGGGTGACCAGCGGGCCGGGACTGATTCAACACACGACACCCCACCCGGGCCGCCTAAGTAAAGGCATCGCAGTTCGAGAGTCGATTCCGGTCGTACGAGGTGGGCAGTCGCATGGGGCAAATGTACCGGAGCGGGGAGCACCGTCAAGGCGGTCCTGCCCCGCCCGATCCTGTGTCACTGGTGGAGATCGAACCCTTCGATATGCACATCCAGGTTGTGATTGACCCGTAGGCCCACGATGCCTTTGGTGTCTACGGTCTTCGCCTCGGCGGTGTGGACCGTTTGCCCGTTGACCTTGAAGTCCACTTTGGCAGTGTTCTGCTTGGCGTCTATCTCCAGCAGGTTGGTGGCCTTGCCCTGCGCGTCAGCCTTCTTCACGGCCGGATGCGCAGTCCACCCCTTGGTGATCTCCGTGGTCTTCTCTCCATTCCGCTGCTTGATCAAGTAGGTGCCATCACCGCGCACCAGGAAGTAGGTGTACTTCTGCCCGTTGCCGTTCAGCGCCTGGCCGCCGAAGAAGAGACCGTACCCTTCGGGATGAGTCGGGTTCTTCATTTGATTGAACCGGGCCAGAGTATGAAAGGGACCATTGGCCCGGTCCTTCTCCCGGTACAGGATGGTCGCCGGGCCAAGGGTGAGGTGGTAGCCGGGCTCCATGACCACGAACTTGACGTTCTTCATCTCGCCCTGGCCATCCGGACGGGCCGACCAGCCGGCCGGCAAAGCACCTCCCCCGGCAACCGGTTTGTCCTTGTCTTCGACCGAGGCCTGGGCAGACGCCGATCCCACGGCGCAGGCCAGAAGGGTGGCGGCAAGCAGGGCGGTCAGCGGGAAGGGATGTCGCATGATGACTACCTCATACAAGGTTGAAGCCAACGGGGTTGCGAGGCCGGCCGGGGGTCTGCTAACCTTGGGCTGCCGGACCCTCGTAATCCTCGCTCGGGAGACGATTTCCATGTACTGGTTTGGTGTTCTCTTCGCTACCATTGGGGCCGCGGCCATTCTGGGCGCGCTCACCTACGTTTCCCTGCTCATCGGCGTGCTGGTTCACTTCATGATCATTCTGATGAGTGGGCCGCTGGTCGATCGGTTTCTGGCCAGGAGGGGCCGCCGGTCGGCCTAAGCCGGCGGGCTGCTTCCCGGAGGCAACTCCTCGTCGGATCCCCCAGGCGTGGTGGCTGACCGTAACGCCGCATCGTAGTTGAGTTTGAGGCTAGCCTGCAGTTCCCTCAGACCGCGCACCTTCAGGGGCATCCCTCCGCCACCTCGAACCACCATCGCCATCCGAGCCGCGGTATCGGACAGGCTGCTCAGGCTCAAGGTTGCGGCGGTTCCCTTGATCTCATCCAGAATCCGGCCCAGTCCGCGCGCGAGCGCCTCGTCTACCCGGGGGAGCGCCATCTGCTCGACAACGGTGTAAATCCGTTGGAACTTTGGAGGCAGCAGCTCCAGATATGCCAGCTGGGCCTGCTGGCGGCTCGACAATTTGTCTCCCATGGTCCCTCGGGTTCGGAGAAGCGGAGAATCTAGCACATGGGCGGGGCGATGTCGCCGCTGAATCTCTGCCTGTCCTGCTCCGTAGTGTGCAGGTTTCCGATGCGAATCACTTAGGTAAATCCGGCAGCCCCATGTCGATTTCAGGCCTTCTCGAACGACCTTATAGTATCCTCAAGGGGTCGGTGCTATGAAAATTTCGGATATGTCGATTCGGAGGCCGGTGCTGGCCAGCATGTTGAGCCTGGCCCTGGTGCTCTTCGGCGCCATCGGGTACACCCAGCTTGCCGTCCGCGAGTTCCCTGACGTAGATGCCCCGATCGTGTCGGTCAGCACCGCTTTGCCGGGCGCCAACCCCCAGGTAGTCGAATCGGCGGTCACCGACATCCTCGAGGAGGAACTGAGCACGGTGGAGGGTCTCCGTACCCTGACGAGCTCCAGCGCCGAAGGATTCAGTAACATCACCCTCGAGTTCAACCTGGAGCGCCCGGTGGAGGCCGCGGCCCAGGATACCCGCGACAAGGTTGCCCGGATCCGGGAGCGGCTGCCGGAGGACGTGGAAGAGCCGGTGGTGGCCAAGCAGGATGCCGATGCGCAACCCTTCTTCTGGCTGGCGCTTTCGGGCGAGAACTACGACCTCCTCGAGTTGTCCGACATCGGGGACCGGCTGGTCAAGAGCCGGCTCCAGACCCTGCCCGGGGTGGGCCAGGCCCGGATCTTCGGCGAACGCCGCTTTTCGATGCGGGTCTGGCTCTCGCCCTCCGAGCTCGCGGCCCGCGGGCTCACCGTACAGGACGTGCAGCAGGCCATCCGAAGCCGGAATGTCGAGGTCCCCGCCGGGCGTATCGAATCACAGCGTCGGGAGTTCACCGTCCGCTCCCTGGGAGAGCTCAAGACCCCGGAAGAGTTCGGCAACCTGGTGGTCAGCAACACCGAGGGGGTCCTGGTCAAGCTCAAGGACCTCGGGCGGGTGGAGCTGGGTCCCGAAGACGAGCGGAGCGCGCTCCGCTTCAAGGGCACCCAGTCGATTGCCATTGGCGTGGTCCGCCAGTCGAAGTCGAACATCATCTCCGTGTCGGACGCCATCAGCGCCGAGCTGCCGCGAATCCAGGCATCGCTGCCTCCGGGCGTGACCCTGAACATCGGGTTCGATCAGTCGATCTTCGTCAAGCGCTCCATCAAGGAGGCGGAGGAGACGCTGCTCATCGCCGCGCTGCTGGTGGTGGTAATCATCTTCATCTTCCTCCGGAACCTCCGGGCGACGATCATCCCCGGCCTCGCGATTCCCACGTCCATCGTGGCGGCGTTCGCCATCATGTACTTCATGGGCTTCTCGATCAACAACTTCACCCTGCTCGCGCTGACCCTGGCCATCGGCATCGTGGTGGACGACGCGATCATCGTGCTGGAGAACGCCTACCGTCACCAGGAAGAGCTGGGCGAGTCTCCCGAGGAGGCGGCCATCAACGGCACCCGGGAAATAGCCTTCGCGGTGCTCTCAACCACCATCGCCCTGGTGGCGGTGTTCACCCCGCTCGCGTTTCTGACCGGCTCGACCGGCCGTCTATTCAACGAGTTCGGCGTCGCGGTGGCCGGCTCGGTCATCATCTCCGGCTTCGTGGCGCTCACGCTGACCCCGATGCTCTGTGCCAAGATCCTGCGGGTACCCCAACGGCACGGGGTACTCTACAAGCTTCTGGAGAACGGGTTCAACCGACTTGCCTCGGGATACGCGCGGAGCCTGGCCTTCACCCTCCGCCACCGCCTCGCCGTGGTGGGGGTAGCCGTGCTGGTCACCCTCAGCGCCGTGCTGGTGTTTCGCTCGCTGAAGCGGGAGTTCGTCCCCGCGGAGGATCGGGGTTGGTTCCTCACCTTCATCATCGCACCCGAAGGCTCCTCGCTCGCCTACACCGATGGCTACCAGCGGCGGGCCGAGGCTATCCTGTCCAAGACCAAGGACGTCAGCAGCTTCTTCAGCGTGGTGAACATCGGCGACGGAGTCAGCCGCGGTATCATCTTCACCAACTTGAAAGACTGGTCCGAGCGGAACCGCACCGTGCAGGACGTGGTCAACGAGGTCCAGGGGCAGTACTTCACCATTCCGGGTGTGTTCGCCTTCGCCAATAACCCTCCGGCGTTCGGGTGGGGCAGCCCAGTAAACTTCGTCATCCAGCACCCCGACTTCGAGATGCTGGCCAAGGGGAACGACACCCTGCTCGCCCGGGCCCGCCAGATACCCGGGCTGGTGAACGTGGACAGCGACCTCCGGGTGAACAAGCCGCAGCTCACGGTGAGCTTCGACCGTGACCGGGCGGAGGACCTGGGAGTGGCCGTTTCCGACGTCGCCACCACACTCCAGGTGCTCCTGGGCGGCAGCCAGACCGGCACCTTCACCCGAGCCAACAAGCAGTACGACGTGATCGTGCAGCTCGACCCCAGGGACCGCGCCACGCCGAGCGACATGACCGGCTTGTATGTGCGAGGCCGCGATAACCAGCTGATGAAGCTGGAGGCACTGGCCACCGTGCAGGAGGGAGTGGGGCCGCGGGAGCTGAACCATTTCCAGCGGGTACGCTCGGCCACCATTACCGCCAGCCTGGCCCCCGGGTTCACCCTGGGAGAGGCCCTCGATTCGCTGACCGCCATCGCGGGACAGGTGCTCCCGCGGGGCAGCAGCACGGCCCTGGCCGGCGAGTCGCGCGAGCTCGAGGAGAGCGGCTCGGCGCTCTACTTCGCTTTCCTCCTGGCCCTGGTGGTGGTGTTCATGGTGCTCGCGAGCCAGTTCGAATCGCTGGTGCATCCTTTCACGGTGCTCCTCGCGGTGCCGCTCGCGGTGACGGGGGCGCTGCTGACGCTCAAGCTGGCCGGCTCCACCCTGAATGTGTATAGCCAGATCGGCATGATCTTGCTGATCGGACTGGTCACCAAGAATTCCATCCTGCTGGTGGAGTACATCAACCAGCTGAAGGAGCGGGGCATGGAGACGCTGGCTGCCGCCCAGGAGGCCGGCCGGATCCGCCTCCGCCCCATCCTCATGACCTCGGTTGCCACCGTGGCCGGAGCGCTGCCCATCGCGCTCGGCCTGGGCGCGGGATCCTTGAGCCGGCGTCCCCTGGGTTACGCCATCGTCGGCGGGCTGATCTTCTCCACCATGCTCACCCTGTACGTCGTCCCGGCGGTGTATGTGATCTTCGATGGCCTGTTTCAGCGCAGGAAGGTGCGGGCTCAGAGCCCGGCCGGCACCCTGGCGCCGGCGGAGGCCGACTGATGCTGTTGCTGCTGCTGGCGCTTCAGGCCGCACCGGCGGGTCCAGCCACGCTGGATACGGTGCCCGCCGCCGACTCCATTCCGCGCATCACGCTGGCGGAGGCCCTCCGGCGTTCGACCCGGTTCGACCCCGACTATGTGAGGGCGCTGGGTCAGATCGAAAACGCCGAGTGGGGCCGCCGTGCGGCCATGCTGGCCTTTTTCGTCCCAACGGTGGAGCTCGGGCTGGAGGAAACCAAGTACTCGCAAAGCTTCTTCAACCCGGCCGACCCGGCCAACCCCACCAGCACGCTCGTGGTTGGGCGGGCCAGTGCCAATTACGAGGTGTTCAGCCTGCGGAAGTTCTCCGAGCCGGCGCGCACCCGGGCCGAGCTGGCGAGCGCGGAGGCCGGCGAGCTGGAGCAGCGCTTTCAGGCGGCGCTGGAGACGGAATCGAGCTATTACGACGTCATCGTGAACGCGGAGCTCGCGCGGGTGGCCCAGCAACGGGCAACCCGTGCCCGGGAAGGGCTCAGCGTCGCGCGGGCCCGGGTAGCTTCCGGCGCGGCCGTGCAGACCGATTCCTTACAGCTGGTGCTGGAGCTGATCCGGGCCCAGGTGGACAGCCTGATACAGCACAATGCCCTGCGGACAGCCCAGCTGGAGCTGGGACGCCGCGTGGGCGCCTCGGGACCGGTGGATGCCGTACCCCTGGACTCCCTCCCGCCCGCCAAGCTCCCCCTGAGCCTGGCTGAGGCAATGCGGGCGGCGCTCGACCAGGGTCCCCAATACCGGGCCGCCGTGGCCGACGAGCGGTCTGCGGCGGCGGCGCTGCGGGCTCAGCGGGGCGAGTACCTCCCCACCCTGAGCATCGGTGGCGTGCACCAGCGCTACGATACCGAGATCTTTCCGGGAGCGTCCAACATCACGTCCGTGACGTTCACCCTCTCGTACCCGCTCTGGAACAACGGTCAGCGGGAAATCGAGGCCACCCGCGCCCGGGTCAACCGCGATGTGGCGCGTACCATCCGGGAAGACATGGAACGCGTGGTGCGGCGTGATGTGACGGACTCCTACGACAGCTATGAAACCAGCGCGGCGGCGGTGGAGCTGGCGCGCGTGGCTGTGACCGTTGCTCAACAGACCTACCGCATGCAGGAACTGCGGTACCGGGCAGGCGCCGGGACCATTCTCGACCTGCTCGACGCGCAGCTCAGCCTGGCGGAAGCGGAAGCGGGGCTCGTTCGGGCTCGAAATGAAGCTCGCCTTGCCCTGGCGCGGCTCGAGGCCAACCTCGGCCGGAGACTCTTTGCAAACAAGGACGCCCAGTGAGACCGATGCGCGCAGTGTTGCTGATCGCGATCGCCGTAACAGCCTGCAAGAAGGCGGATTCTGCCGGTGCCCCCGGCGGGGGCGATGGCGCCGGTGGCGGAATGCCGCCCATGCCGGTGGAAACCGCGGCCGCCCGGTCGGACACGGTCGTCGACGCGATTCTCGCCACCGGGCAGATCGAGGCCATGCAGTCGATCGAGCTGCGGCCCGAGGTCGAAGGCCGGCTGGTGCAGATCCTGGTACGTGAAGGCTCGCCGGTGCGCCAGGGTACTCCACTCTTCAAGATCGATGACGCGGAGCTTCGCGCTCAGGTTGCCCAGGTCGAGGCCGAGCGCGACCTGGCCCGGCAGTCACTGACCCGGACCCGGGATCTGCTGAGTCAAAAGGCATCGTCCCAGGCGGAGCTCGAGCGGGCCGAGGCCACCATGCGGAGCACCGAGGCGCAGCTGGAGCTGCTCAAGGTGCGGCTGGGTCGCACCCTGGTACGCGCCCCCTTCGGCGGCGTCATGGGTCAGCGTTTCGTCAGCCTGGGCGATTATGTGTCCAGCGACACCCGCCTGGCCTCGCTTCAGACCGTTTCTCCTCAGCGGGTCTCGTTCCAGGTTCCCGAGCGGTATGCCGAGCAGCTGAAGCCGGGACAGCAGGTCACCTTCCGCGTCGCCGCACTTCCCGGGCGCGAGTTTACCGGCACGGTAGACTTCGTGGATCCGACAGTCCGGCTGCCGGGGCGAACCATCATGGTCAAGGCCCAGGTACCCAACCGTCGGGGCGAGCTGCAGTCGGGGATGTTTATCGAGGCCAGGCTGGCCACCGCGGTGCGTCCGGAGGCGGTGGTAATTCCGGAGGACGCGGTACTCCCCCTGCAGGGCAGCAACTTCGTCTGGGTGGTGGCGGATGGGAAGGCGACCCGCCGGCAGGTGGAGCTGGGTGTACGAACGCCGGGGTTCGTAGAGGTGAGGAGCGGGGTGCAGGACCACGAGCAGGTCGTGGTGGGGGGGCAGGAGCGCCTGGCCGAGGGAGCCCCGGTGCAGGCCCAACTGGTGGAGCGGCTGCCGGCCAGGGGTCAGGAGGACGTCGGCGCGGCGGCACCGCGCGACACCGCCGCGGGCAAGCCCTAGAACAGCCCGCTTTTGGCGGCGGCCCAAAGGCGGGTGAGCCGATCGAAGCCATCCTGCAGCAACTCGATCTGCTGCGGACTGGGCGACGCGGCCGCGGCTGTCTCCAGCTCCGCCACCAGCCGGCCCATCTCGTTGCGGCCTTGCTTGGCCGCTTCTGTTTTGATCTCAGCCAGCACTTCGACGATCTTCCGTCTCACTTCTTCATCGTTCGGGACCTGCCAAAGGTAGGTGGCGCTGTCTTTGCCGGCCTTGCATAACGTCCCCAGCCGATCCATCAAGGGAGGAATCGGCTTTCGTGGAGCGGGCTTGGGGTCGTCGGGCATTCTGGCCTCCCTTGAAAGTTCGGTCTGCGCTCTGGTGCGGCACGCCGCGCGGCTCGGGTTTCTCGCGCTGCTCCAAAGCTCGACATCCGTCCTCGTAGCGCAAGCGCCCGGCCTGGGCGGCAGTCGCTCCTCCGAGCTGCCCCGGTTTACGGTGCGGGAAATCATCGCCGGCCCCAACGATACCCTCACCCGCATCCCGGGACCCTGGCTGCGGGCGGCC